>JAKBAX010000009.1 GCA_021808785.1 Actinomycetes bacterium
GGCGACCACCTCAGCTAGTCTCACCTTCCACTGCGAGCGTAGTTCAGAGGCAGAACATCAGCTTCCCAAGCTGAGAACGCGGGTTCGATTCCCGTCGCTCGCTCTCGGAAAGTCCCTGCTCAGGGGCGCTTTCTAGGGTGGTACCCTCCGGGGGTACAGGACCATTTGGGGTCTCCATACCGCGAGCATGCCGCAGCAGCGGGACGTCCGGCGCGCCTCCTATACGAGTTGCCGCCAATAGGACTTCGTCGAGCGCTGCGGCAATCACCGAATCGCGCCGCTCGGCGGCGTGTTGGTAGCGCTGCGCTGCGGCAGGGGATGCGTGGCCGAGCCTGGCCATCAGCTCCCGGACGCTGGCGCCCTGCTGTGCGGCGAGCGTTCCGGCGGCGTGGCGAAGGTCGTGAAGGTGGATCCCCTGGAGGCCGAGCTCGCCGAGGGCCTTGTGCCATGCGGTGTAAAGCGTCGCTCGTCGGAGGCCCTCAGACAGCGGGCCGGTGAACACCAGCTCGGTCGGCTGGTCGGCGGTCACGTAGCGGTCGAGGTGCTCGCCCAGCGCGGCGCTCACCGCGGTGGGGAGGTGGACGGTGCGCTGACCGGCGTCGGTCTTGGGCGCAGTGGTGAGCCGCTCGCCCTTCTTCAGCTCGACGGTCTGGCGCACGACGTGGACCAGGTGGCGGTCGAGGTCGAGGTCGCCTCGTTGCAGACCGAGCAGCTCGCCGAGGCGGAGGCCACCGAACCCGGACAGGAGGACCACGGCGCAGTAGCGCTCCTCGATGGCGGCGGCGATGCGTAGGACGATCTCGGCGTCGATGAAGGGCCTTTCCGGGGAGCGTTCGACGCCGGCGCCGCGGACCTTGCACGGGTTGGCGGCGATGCGCTCGTCTTCGACGGCGGTGTTGAGGATGACCCGGAGAAGTCGGTAGGCCTTGGCGGCTTGCATCGCTCCGGCTTCGTCGGTGACCGCCGCGTGCCAGCGGCGCACGTCCTCGGTGCGCAGCGAAGCCAGGGTGCGCTTGCCGAGGCGGGGAAGGAGGAACCGGTCGAGGCCGTAGCGATAGAGCTCGACCGTCCGGGGCGCCAGTGGCCGGCCGTCGGGTTTGCGGCGGGTGGCCAGCCAGGTCGGCGCGTATTCGACGAGGGTGATCTCGCCGCGTCGGGGGTCTATGCGAAGCCCCTTGTCTTCCTCTGCCTCGACCTGGCGTTTGAATGCTTCGGCGTCCTTGACACGGAGGAAGCTGCGCCGCCTCTCGACGCCGGTGATCCGCCACCGGACGTCGTAGCGAGGTGCGCCGCCGGTGGTGGTGCGCTTCTGGATGTGGGCCACGGGTTTCTCCGCCTCGGATCAGGCCCGCACAGGGGCAGGTGCCGGAGGAACGAGCGGCGAGAGTGGCTCCTCGACCCTCGATGGTAGGGCGGCAGAGCGACCATCTGCGCTCCCGGTGCGGCGGGGGCGCCGGCGGAGACGGTCGACGAGTTCGTCGATCGCTGCGGGAGGGACTCGGACGGAGCGCCCGACGTGGACGACCTCCAGTTCGCCCGCCTCGACCAGGCGGTAGACCGTGGAGCGTCCGACTCCGAGCCGGTCCGCGGCTTCGGGGATGGTCAGCAGCGCCGGCTCGGCGGCCGGCACAGGGGCGGCTTGCGGAGGCGGCGTGTTCGCGGGGCTGCCGTAGATGGTGGTGTCGGGGCCGGCGGCGAGGACGGTGAGTCCAGCCTTGGCGAGGGTGATGGCCAGGTCGGGGCCGACGGTGCCGTGGACGACGACGATGCGGCTGGATGCCATGGTGTGCGCCTCCGTGTCGATGGGGGGTACCGACATATGGGGACACGACCCGGTGGTTCGCGACCGGGTCTATGGAAACGACGCCAGCGCCCTCTGATGGACTCCGGGTGCTGGCGCCAAATGCCGCATCGCCACTCTCGTCCGGCACCCCTTTTAGCACGGGGGGTGGAACTGCCAACGATACCCCTTCGTCGGAGACGTTGCCCGCTGCGAAGCGATCGTTTCAAGTCTGGTTCGGGGCTGAGTGGTGCCGGTTTCGGGGTGTGGGTCGCAGCCGTCGGGTTGGCTCCGGATGGATGCGGGTCTGATTGCGCCCAGAGGTTCCGGGGGCATTGGGGCGACGATGGTCGACCCTGGTCGGCCGGCGGACGATGGCGGCTAGCGGGTGGCGGCTAGCGTGGTCGGGTGTGGGCCGCAGGGTCGAGGTTGATGATCTTGTGGGTACGCATGAGATCGCGGTTCGCCTTGGTGTGCGTCGACCGCAGGTTGTGCATGATTGGCGTCGCCGTCATGTCGATTTTCCTGTGCCTTTGGCGCAGGTGAGCGGCGTTTGGTTGTGGTCGTGGCGGGAGGTCGTCTCGTGGGCTCGCCGCACCGGCCGGGCGTAAAGGCCACCGGATCCGGTCCGATCCGGTGGCCGGTGCCCGCTTTGTCGTGTCGGTTAGCGGCTGGCGGAGAGATGGAAGGAGACACCGGGAAGTAACTCTTGGAGCTGCTGGCGGATGTGGGCGACGATGTGGTGCACCTCGACGCCGCAGGTGTCGACGAGAACGGCGGTGGTGTGTCGGTCGGCCTGGTCGGGGTCGACCAGGAGTTGGATGTGCCATTCTTCGAGCAGGACCACGGGTCCCCCCCCCCTATCTGACGGGATGTTGGGCAGAAGGGGAGCGTCACGACGGCACGCTCCGAGCCGGGCTGCGACAATAATAACGCAGCACGTGGGGGTCGAACGGTCGTCGCCCCTATGGGCGGGTGGTCCGCCGACCGACTGACCGGCGTCGTACGCCGGCCGGTCGCCAGGTGATCCGGGTGTTACAGGTAGCGGGGGCGGCGGAGGAGTGCGCGGGCGGGAATGTCGAGGGGTGTGTCGGGCTGGTTGAGCCCGCCGAGGGCGATGTAGAGAACAGGTCTCGGTCCGTGGGCCCGGTGGGTGATCTCGTAGCGTCCGGCCAGCCATAGGCCGTCGGCGGTGAGGATCTCTAGGCGGATGCCGCAGTGGACGTCGTCGCCGAGGAGCGTCCAGTAGCCGTCTGGCCGGTGGCGGTGGAGGAGGCCGGCGTGGTGGCCGGCGGCGACGTCGAGCCACCGGGCGCGTAGCTGGAGGAAGCATGCCCCTCCGTCATCGGCGTAGGGGTCGTGGTGGGCGGCGGCGTGCTGATCTTGTCGCGGGGCCCGGCCGGTGGTCAGGGTCCAGTGTTCGACGGTCGTGTCGAGACGTCCGCGGCAGCAGTCGCACTGGACGCTTCCTGCACTGCGGCAGCCGGCGTCGAGGGTGAGTTGCGGGTTGTCGTGTCCCGGGTAGCGGGTCATCAGGTTGCCTCCTGGATGGTTGTGTCCGGCTTGTGGTTGTTCGGGGTTGTCTCGCCGGGTCGAGCACTTCGGGCTCGACCCGACAACTGCGGAGCCCGCCGGGCCGGGAGCGGGCGGTCAAGGGCGGCCCGTCGGGGCCGTCCCGTAGGGACCGGAGCCGCAGGCGGAGGCCCTTGAGGGTTCGATCCCGGGCTGGCACCACCCCTAGGAGGACGTGCCGCCGCGAAGGCAGCCGCGTGACAGGACGTAACCGCGGCAGCCGGTGGGAGGTGAGCGGTTGCTGGCACGGGAGGGCCATGTGGCTGGTCTTCCGCCCGGTGTCTGATCTCCGTCCAGTGCCGCTGTCGCGGATTGTGGGGCTGCGACCCCCATATGGGTCACGGTGACGTTCAGGTCGGTTGCGGCCGGGATGATCGGCCGACGTGCCCGGCTCGTTGGGTGCCAGGGCCTGATCGGGATCGTCGGCCGAGGCGTCTGGGGCGTGGATATCGTTCGGGCTTCAAGTATGGGTGACCGAGGAGGACGGCTGGGTGAAGGGCCGGTGGGTGCTGACGGCGGCGGGAGCGTCGATCGTGTTGTTGATGATCGCTGGCGCGACGGATTTCGCCGTAAACCATGTGCCGCCGACTCCGGTGAGGGTCGGTGGGGTGACGGTCACGAACGCATTGACCGCTGATGACACGGCACTCGCCGATTACCAGACGCAGGGGCCGGGGCCGGACAGCTACAGCGGCCGGCAGGGTTGCTATTTCGCGAGTGAGCCGGGCGGGGCGGCGAACGGGTTCATCAGCTGCGGTCCGAGCGTGGCCAGTCAGATCTTCGAGGGTGCCTGGTACTTCTACAGTTTCAGCCTGTCACCGGGCGGAGGGTTGATCACCAAGGTGACCTCGGCTTCTACCGCCGAGGGGAACCTGCCGGTCGGGTCGCAGCTGGTCGACCCGCACGGCTGGACAGGGACGGTGGGACCAGAGCAGAACGCGATCGTGTCTTCGACTTACGCGTCTGCGCATTCTGCCGTCGGCAGCCTCACCGCGTCCGGTGTGCTCGGCCTGCTGGTAGCGGGGGGGATGGCGCTGGCGTTGCCGGGAGCCCGCCGCCGTCGGTTCGCGGTTTCGCAGGCGCAGCGGGCGGAGACGGAGGCGGCGATGTCGCGTAGGGCGTCGTTCGGGGTGGTCTCGGCGTGGGCGCGCGCGGCACCGGTGGTGCCGCCGTCCCCGACGCTCGTCCCCTACCACCCGCCGGCTGTCCCGGCCGCGCCGCCGTCTGCTGTGCCGATCGTGCCGGTGATGCCTGCCCGGCCGGTCGTGCGTCTCGCCGAGGCCAGCGGCAGCTGTGATGTGGAGCCAGTCGCGGAGCCGGCTCCAGCGGTGTGGTCGGGGCCGGCGGTGCTGGTTCTCGGTCCGGTGGTGACGGTCGGCTGGGTGAAGGCACCCGACCGGCGGGTGCTGGTCGAGCTGGCGGCCTTCTTGGTCACCCACCAAGAGCGGCGGGTGACCGTCGCCGACCTGCGGGAGGCGGTGTGGCCTGCGAACCCGTCCCGCCCCGATGTCGAGGTCAAGGCCGAGACGGTGGTGCAGCAGATGTCCCGTTTGCGCCGCTGCCTGGGTGCCGAGCATTTCCCCGACGGCAGCGGGAAGACTGGCTGGAAATTGGCGTCGAGCGTGTCGTCGGACTGGTTCCGGTTCCAGGCCCTGGCGGAGGCAGCCCGCCACGCGGAGGGGGACCGCCGGTCGGAGATCCGCCGGGAGGCCTTGGCACTGGTGCGGGGTCGTCCCTTCGCCGGGGTGGGGGACGGGACGTACTCGTGGGTGTGGGATCAGATGCTGGTGTCGGAGATGGAGGCGGCCATCGTGTCTTTGGCCCACTCCGTTGCCGAGGATTATCTGGCGGTGGGGCAGGCGAGGCTGGCGGAATGGGCGGCTCGACGTGGGCTGCTGGCCGTGCCGGCCGACGAGCAGCTACTCGCCGACCGGATGACCGCCGCGTTGGCCGACGGCGGTCCGGGCGGCCTGGAACGGGCATGGCGTGACGCCCGGGCGACCCTTGGCACGCAAGCGACCGACGGTCCGTTGGCCGGCGTCTACGAGCAACTACGCCCCAAGCCCGCCTGACCACCCCGGGCTGCAGCACCTTCGGCACCCATCTGCTTTCCCCTACCGCCTCAAGGGATTGGCGACGCCCAGCAGTGGATGACGGCTGCACGGCCGGGAGGCCGGCCGGGTTGGATGACGAGCATGGTGCCTGGCTGCTGGTGGTGGACCTGGTCGAGGGGGATGACCCGCCGCCGTTCCCAGGTGGTGGTCCGCTGGATCGGGTGATCCCCGGTCCACCAGCCGACCGGACGGGTGGTGGATGTGATCGGATAGTGGTCCTCTCCGCCGAGCGCGGAGACCAGCTCGAGGGTGCGCATGTCGGCGACGCCGGGCAGGACGACCTTGGTGCCGAAGAGGGTGAGGAACCCCTCCGCTGCGGCGCCCCACCGGAGGCGAGCTTGGGACAGGTCCTGGAGGCAGGCCATGGTCACCAGGCCCTGCCCGGCGCCCTCGGCGACGATGGAGGGCAGGTTGGGGAGCGGGGCGATGTTGGCGACCTCGTCGAGCGCCCACACCACCGGCGGCCAGCCCGGTTCGCGTCGGTATACGGCGCGACGTAACCGGTCCAAGAGGGCGACGACGACCGGGGCGAGCTGTTCCTGGTCGGCGGCGGGCGCGCACAGGTACAGGGTGTCGGAGGAGCGGACGAAGGCGTCGGGGTCGAAGTTCGGTTTGGCGGCGACGGCGAGGGCGTCGGGGGACCGGTAGGCGGCGAGGATCCCTGCGGCGGTGGAGAAGATGCCGGAGCGTTCCCGCTCGTCGGTTCCGGCGATCCCCGAGAGCGTCTCGCCGGCCATCTCATCACCGCCCCGGCGGGCGAGGAGCCCGGCCGGTTCGGCCACGTCGCGGCGCAGCACCCATCGCAGCACCCACGACACGTCGAGCCCGGACTGGGCGGCGGCGTGGAGGAGCGGGGCAAGGAGCGCTTCGGCTCGTTCGCTCCAGTGGTCGCCGTTGAGACCGGTTCGTTGCTGGCGGATAGCGGACCGGGCGAGGACGTGGGCGGCGGCGACTGCTTCGCGCCAGTCCTCGCAGCCTGGCACCGGCGACCAAGACAGGCGTGTCAACCCGTCGGGGAGGGGAACGGTGCCGGACGGGTCGAACAGCCACAGCCGGCCCCGCCGGGCCCGGGTGGGGGCGGTCCAGCCGATCACGTCGGTCTTGGTAGAGGTGGTGACGACGGCGCCGGGCGCGAGCTGCACGTTGGGGACGACCAGGGCGGTGGTCTTGCCGGAGCGGGGCGGCCCGAGGACCAGCACGCACTGTTCGGGGCCGGCGAGCACCGGGCCGACGCTGCCGCCGCCGAGGAACAGGCCCTGCCATCTGGGCAGCTGGTGGAGCGGAACGTAGCCCTCCTGGGCCTGAGGTGCCGTCTGGCGGGGCGGGGTGGGCGGCGGCCAGCGGTGCATGTCTTCCCGGCTGGTGTCGGGCTCGCCGGCTGCGGTCACCTCGACCACCCCCGATCGTCCGAGCCGCGGCCGCGCCCGGCCTCGACCTGTCGAACCGAGGCGAGATCGGCGGCCGGGTCGGGTAGGAAAGGGTCGGGGAGGGCGAGCTCGACAGCTGCGACCCGCACCGGAGCGGCGGCGTCGTCGAAGTCATCGCGGCGGCGGCCCGGTAGCGGGACAGGACCGAGGAGGCTGGCGGGGTCGGTCACCTGGTAGCGGGCCCGGTAGGTGTCGATGGCTTGCGCGGCGTCGCCCCAGCGGAGCCGGCCGAGCCCGCCCGCCGGCGGCGGCCCCAGTGGGGCCAGGTGCGGGCCGGGATCGGCGAACGCAGCCCGTCGCATCAGCGCAGAGTGTTCCATCTCGACGTCTCGGAGGGGTCCGGCAATACCAGCTGCGGTGGCTACCTGCTGGGCGTGGCTGCGGCCGAGGGATTCAACGAGGGTACGGATGGCACCATCTTGTCCTCTCGCCGGAGGCCGGGTGTGCGCCTCGATCTCCGCTCCGTCGTCACCGGCGACGAGGTACAAGTCGTTGCCGGCGCGGCCCCGGGACATACCCACATAACCGGCTTCCCGGTACAGCTGGTCGGAGCCGAGTAAGAACGCCCGGTCGACCGTCGCCCCCTGCGCCTTGTGCAACGTGAGCGCATATCCGAGGTCGACGTGACCGGCGACCAGATAGCCGCCGGGGATGTGCACACTGTCGCCGCCGGCGGTGCGGACCTCGATCGAGGTGGAGGCAAGGTCGATGGCCGTGACCGTCGCCCGGGTGCCGTTGACCAGCCCGAACCGCCGGTCGTTGCGGAGCGCGACGATCTCGTCGCCGACAGCGAACACCCTGCCGGCTGCCTGTAACCCGACCGGGCCGAGCCGGCCGGTCTCGGCCTGCACGGCACGGGCCAGGCGATTCAGGCCGTCGACGTCGGCGCGGCGCAGCGCGTACATGCCCACCTCGGCGCCGTCCTCGCGTGCCGCCCACCAGTCGGCGACCAGCGCCTGGCGGGCATCGGCGGCGCTGTCGGCCATCACCAGCCGGCCGTGGTCCCGGTAGACCGCCACCGCCCTGGCCGACTGGCCGGCCCGTAGCCGGTCGAGCGCGTCGCGTTCCCACGCGTCGACCTGCCGGCGGTTGTCCCGTAGCTCGGGTGCGTCCAGCCGTTCGGCCACGGCCCGCAGGACGCCGCCGGCTTCGATCTCGGGGAGCTGCGCCGGGTCGCCGACCAACACCACCTGGGTCCCGTCCCTTTCCGCGACCTTCAGTAGCCGGTCGAGGGTCCGGGTGCCCGCCATTCCCGCCTCGTCCACTACCACCACACCCCCGCGGGGCAGCCCGCCGCCGGCGTCGAAGGGCCGCTCGGCGTCGAGAAGCAGCCGGGCGAGGGTGGTGGAGGGGATCCCGGCACCGGCCTGCAATTCGGCCGCCGCCCGTGCTGAGGGAGCCGCGCCGATCACCCGCAACCCGGCTGTCTGCCAGCCGGACCGGCAGGCGTCGAGCGCGAACGTCTTCCCGGTCCCAGCTCGCCCGACCACCACCGCAACCCCGTCGCCGTCGCCGAGCAGCCGCTCGATCGCCGCGGCCTGCTCGTCGCTGAGCGACGGCAGATCAGCCAGCACCTTCTGTTGTAGGGCGGCGGGGACCAGTCCTGCGCCCGACGCTCTACGCCGCTCCACGCCGGCGAGGACCCGACGCTCGGCGGCCACCAGGTCCACCGTCGTGTACCTCGACTCGCCCGCACCCGCCGGCCGGTCGGCACCGGAGCCAGTGGCGGTGGGGCCGACGACCAAGATCCGTTCGTCGGCCAGGACCCGGTCGGCCGTCTGCTCCACCGCGGTCCGGGCGGCGCCGTCACCGGCCGCCTCGGCGACCGCCCGGATGACATCGCGCCGGGCGAACGTCGTGCGCTGCGCGGTCAGGCCGGCCGGTCCGGCGAGCCGCTCGACGAGCCCGTCCACGTCGAGAGGTTCGGGGGTGCGGCCGGGGCCGGTGAGCGCGGCGACCTTCTCTGGGCTCAGCCCGAGATCGTCGGCTCGGAGCCGCCACGACTCGACCAGCACTCCGGCGTCGACATCGTGGTCCTTGGCGGTCCGGCTGCGGTAGGCGGCGACCTGCGCAGCCTTCGCCCCGCTCTCACCGACCGCGGCCAGATGCTCCTCGATGTCGCGGCGGCGAGTCGAGAACTCCCGCAGCACACCCCGGGCGATCCCTGCCGGTTCGGCCATCCCTGCCCGTACTGGGCTCCAGCCCAACCCGAGACTGCGGGTCAGGCGGTCACGCAACGCCGCCTGGTAGACGAACCCGGCGGTGCGGGCGTGCGCGAACAGGCTGCGGCTGTCGAGCGCCGACCACCGCCCATCCGCCCCCTGCACCAAGTTGGCGGCCAGCACATGGGTGTGGAGCTGGGGGTCCCCGGCGCGGGAGGTGCGATGCACGAACCCGGCTGCCACAAGACCTCCGGTGCCGATCCGCTCCAGCCCATCGTGGCCGCGACGAGCGAAGACCGCATTGTCGTCCAGGTAGCCGAGCGCGTCTGCGACCGCCCTAGCGTGGGCGGCGTCGATCGCCCTTCCCACCGCCGGGTCGCCGAGCGCCCCGATCAGGCTCACCCCCTTCGGAGCGGAGAACGTCAGGAACATCCCCGGCCGGCGTCGCCGTCCCGCCAGCGAGGACACCAGGTCGGCGCCGGTCGAAGGGTCGACCCCGGCCAGGACCGCCCGCAAGGCTCGGCCCTCGACCCGGCCGGCCAGACCCAGGGCCGGGGACCCGCCACCGACCCACACGCCGGGGCTGTCACCGTCCTGGCTGTAGTACTCGTCGTGACGGACCGGCCCCGCCGACCCGACCGCCAAGTAGTAGTCCTCGTCCCCGGCGGAGAGCATCCCGACCGACAGCATCGTCCGGGCCGGCCTTCAGCTGGCGGCCGGTAGCCCGGCCAGCCCGCCCTCGAGGTGGGCCCGCAACGCCCGCTCCGCCCGCCGACACTGCTTCCTGATTGCCGCCGGCTGGCGTCCCGTACGAGCGGCGACCACCACGGCCGGCGTCCCGAACGCCCGGACCTCCCACACCACCCCGGCCGACGCCGGGCTGACCACACCATCAGCGACGGCGCAGCGGAACAGGTCGCGGGCCTCCGCCCCCCAATGCCCGCTGTCGGCTGCCGGGATCGGCACCCCTCCCCCCCTCCCGCCGCCGCCGCCGTCGTCGTCCGGGAACGGGTCCGTCGGCCTCCGCGACGCCGCCCGCAGCTGGGCCCGGACCGCGTCACGAGCGGCGCCGGCGATCACCCGGTCCGGCCACTCCACGCTGCTGCCGGCGAGGACGACGATGCGTTCCCATCCTGCCGCCGCCACCGCCTGGTCGATCTCGGCCGGCTCCTGGCGCCACACCCGGCACAGGCGGCCGGCGACCGACCGCAACGCCGGGACCACCGCGGCCAGTGCAGCGTCAGCCGCCAGTGGCTCTGCTCCGGCCAGCCTCAGCAGCGCCGTCAGCGCCGCCCGCGAAGCCACCGCGTCGTTTCGATCGGCGCAGCGGGTGACGGCGTCGACCGCCCGGGTGATACCAGCCAATGCCGGTTCCTCGGCCGCCCAGGCTGCCGCCGATGCGGCGGTCCGGGGAGAGGACAGCCGGCGGGCCAAGTCGGCCGAGAGGCGGGTGAAGAGGTCTGCGGTGCTGGTCATGGCCGCAACGGTGCGCCCCGACCGTTGACACGACCCTTGACGTCAGCGTTGACAAGCCGTAAAAGTTCTAGTCCGCTATCCGGCGACGAAATCGCAGGTCAACACCGGTTTCGGCGGCTCTGTCAAGGATCCTGTCAACCCCAAAAATCCGCCGCCGGGGCTCGCCGACTGCCCCTTTGGCCCTCCTGCTGCCTCGCCGGCCGCCACGAAACGGACGGTCGCCCGCGAAGGGTGTCGCTTCCCGCTGGCGCACCGCTGGCAGCCGCGCCCGGCGGCAACCGTCCCCCCGGCGGGGGGACGGACGCCAGTAGGGGGGCGGCAGCCGAACCCGCACCGGGTGGCCGCCGGTGTGGCTGGCCATGGGACCTTGGCCGCCAGCGGGGGAGCGACCGGGTTCCATGTGCAGGGCTTCGTCGCAGACGGCCCGCCGCCAGTCGAGCGACTTGGTCGGGTCGGTCCGGTTCCTGCCACGATGAGACGGTGAGCTCGCTGACCGACTGGCTGGTGATCGCCAGCCCAGACGACGAGCCCCAGCTCATCGAGCTCGCGTTTTGGATCGCCCACGAGCCAGCCCGCACCGACGAACGCACCGACGCCCCGCGAGGCGGCCTCGAACCCCTCGCCGGTGGGATCGGCCCCGAGTGGGGCATCACCAAGACCGCCGGCAGCGTCGTCTGGGGCGGCGTCACCAACCACGTCGACACCCACGACGTCCTCGCACACGTGGCAGCGACCTCATGGCAGCAACCGGAGTCGCTCCAGGTCATGGTTCGTGACGAAGGAGACTCCTGGTTCCGGCTCCACATGCTCGACGGGCGCCAGCTCGTCGCCCACGGAACCCGATCCCGCCGGCGAGTAGCCGCCAAGCCAGGACTTCGCATCCAATGGATGCCTGTGTGTCGATGTTGTCGTCGCTCCGCTGCAACAGGCTCGGAGTGTCGGCCGGGCTGGTCAGACCAAGAGGCACGAGCCGCCGGTCATCGGAGGGCGGAAACTACACTCGTGTCACAAGACAGAGCTATGGAGTCCGCCACGACCATCGACAGCCGATTCGACGTTCCGTTGTACACCCCGACCGAGGCCGCTCGGGCGGTCGGTGTGCCTTCGACGACGTTCGCGACCTGGGCCAACGGTTATACGCGACGTTCGGCCGGACGGATTGCGCGGGGAGCGCCGGTGATCGCTGCGTTCCCGTCCTCTGGTCATGGACAGCCCACTATCCCTTTCGTGGGTCTGGCCGAGGGGATGGTGCTCGCAGCGGTGCGCCGGGCCGTGGTGCCACTGCAGCGGATCCGCCCGGCGCTCGAAGTGTTGGTGAGCGAGCTGGGGGTGGGGCACGCTCTGGCCTCTCGGCGGCTCTATACCGACGGCGCCGAGATCCTCTTCGACTACGTCGAGTCGGCGAAGGCTGCCGACGCCGGTCTCGTCCGCCAGCTGGTGGTCGTCCGCAACCAGCAGCGGGTCCTGGCCGATGTGCTCGACCGATACCTGGAGCGCATCGACTACGCACCTGACGGCTACGCCCGGATGATCCGTCTCCCTGGCTACCACCGGGCCGAGGCGGTCGTGGACCCGGAGCGTTCCTTCGGGCAGCCGGTCTTCGCCCGAGGCGCTGCTCGGGTCAGCGACGTGCTGCAGCGGTTCTGGGCTGGCGACGACCTGGCGACGCTGAGCGACGAGTTCGGTGTCTCGACCGTCGAGCTCGAAGACGCTCTCCGTGTCGCATCCCGCCGGGCTGCCTGACCTCTTCGTCGACCGCAGTCTGGGATGACGGCGGGTCCCTGAGATCCTGAGAGGCGCCGGTCTTCGTCTGGTCACGCTCGCCGAGCGCTATGGCATCCCGGCCGACGAACGCATCACCGATGCGGAGTGGCTCACAGAGGCAGGAGGGCGGGCAGAGGCGGTCTTCATGAAGGACGAGCGTGTTCGATACAGGCCTGCGGAGAAGCGTGCCGTCGTGGCCAGCGGTGTCCGGGCGTTCTGCCTCGCTCGGCAGGACTTGCCTGCCGAGGCGATGGCCCAGCTCTTCATCGATCACATCGCCAGCATCGAACGAGCCTGCTTGACCTATGAGCACGGTCTCTTCATCGTCACTCGATCCGATCTCCGTCGTGTCGATCTCGGCGGCGGATAGCTCGGAACCCTCGCCGTCGCGCCGGGTCGACGCGGGCTCGCCTGCTGACCGCTCCAGCGGTCGACCGCTGAGATCGCCGTCGCCTACGTACGGCGCGTTGAAGTCGAGTGGGTGTCCCAGGGGCCAGGTACGATCTCGGCAAGTCTGGAGTAGAGGGGCGGTTGGGCGCAGGTAATGAGACGAGGCGGAGACTGTTCGCGCAGGATGGGAGGGCGGGTTCGTCCAGCCCGTCGAGGGAGCCGCCCGGACGGTGCAGCCGGGCGATGACGAGCGTTGATGACGCGGCGTTGGTCGGACAGGAGGCTCAAGACCGGTCGCTGCGCTACTTGGACTTCCTCGAGGCGTACCACCTGAATCGGTTCCCGCCTGTCCGGGACATCGGCGACTACCGAGACGTGCAAGTGACTGAGAGCAACGTACCGAAGGATTCTCTGGGCGTGGCGTTCATCCCGGGCGGTGAGGCGTGGCTGATCGTCGACTTGGTGGACCTGCCACCAGTTCCTGCCATGCCGCCTGAGTGGGAAGACTGGGTGTCCGAACCGGTCACTGCCGGGTCTCGGCCCGTGGTGCGCCATCCCGACCCGGTAGCGGCGGCGCTGATCGCGCTCATGGAGGAGCCACCGGACGGTGAGCTGTCGCAGCTGGACGAGCTGGGCGCCGACGCGCTTGCGGCGCGGGGCCTACACGGCGTCGCCGCTGGGTCGGTCGTCGCTGCGGCTGTCGCGGCACGAACGCAAGTGGAAGCGGCCGAGCAGGGTCTCGGGCCTTGGTTGGCGCAGGTGTGGCAGCCGTGGTCCGCACGGTGGTTGAACATCGACACCAGCCGAGCCTTCTACAAGGCGTTGTTCGACTTGCGAGTCCGCCTGGAACGTGAGCGGGAGACGTTCGAGCTCGTGTGGGCCTTCGGGCGCACCCGCTGGATGGCCCAGTTGGATGGTGGCCCGGTCCGGGTCGATCATCCACTGTTGACGGTAGCAGTGGAGGTCGAACTGGAGCGGGCGAGCGGACGGCTACGGGTCCTGCCGGAGGGTGCCTTGAGCGTCGAGACGAGCTGGACGGTCGGATTGGCGCTGTCGGACCGGGCGGGTCTGGCCGACGCACGATCGAGCGTTCAGCAGATCGAGATCGACCCCTGGGGTGTCGCCAGGAAGGAGATGGTGGCCCAGCTGTTGCGGTCGCTCGACCAGGACGGGCGACTGCTGAGACTCGATGAGCGACCGACTTTCGGGTCCGAAGCGGTCGCGGACCCGGAAGGATGGGTGCTGCTCGTCCGTCGCCGCCGCCCGAAGATTCAGGGGTTCATCGACGCGCAACGTGCGCTGTACCGCGACGGCGTTGCCGTGCCCGCCCCGTTTGCAGCGCTGGTCATCGACCAGCCGTCACTGCTGGACGACCCCAGCGGCGGGGACCTGGTCGAAGGTGATCGGGACGGTGAGAGTGCGGAGACGGCTTGGGCGGCCGATGCGGAGGAGCGGTACCTTCTGCCGCTGCCAGCGAACGAGGAACAACTCGAGATCGTGTCGTTGGCTCGCAGTAGAGCGGGGGTGACGGCACAAGGCCCACCGGGTACCGGCAAGAGTCACACGATCGCGAACCTGGTGTCCCATTACTTGGCTCACGGCAAGCGGGTTCTCGTGACAGCCGAGAAGGAACAGGCCCTGCGAGTACTGATCGAAAAGATCCCTGAGGACATTCGCGGCCTGTGCGTGCCGGTCCTTGGGTCCGATGCGACCGGGCGCGCCGAGATTCAACGCACTGTCTCCGAGATCGCCGCAGGATCCCAGCGGCGTCCCGACCGGGAAGCCATCAGGCGGCTTGCCGACGAACTGGACCGTATCGACAGCCAGTACTCGGTGACCACGAACTTGCTTCGGGTCAAGCGAACCGCCGAGACCGGCGCCGCCCCCCACCGCCCGCCTAGTGTCCCAATAGAGGAGTGGACACCTTCGGCAGCAGCTAGGTGGGTGGCCGACCACCATCATCTCGTTGGTATCACCGACAACCTCGATCGGCACGCACCGCCGCCGCTCAGCGGGGCGGAGTTCCTCTCCGCGGAGGCGCTATGCCGGCGGATCGGCAGCGACGACGGTCACGCCGCTCTCCAAGAACTCCCGAACCCCTCGGCCCTACCCACCGGTGGCCAGCTGGCGTCCCTCGCAGGCGAAGCCGAGCGTCTCCGAATGCTCCTTGCCGACATCGAGGAGCGAATCGTCGGCTGGGAACGGGTGGACGGGCTCGCTGCCGCAACCACCGAGGCGCTCACCGTCGACCTCGAGCGATGGATCGTCTGGCATACGAAGGCGGCGGGAAGCTGGGTTGGGGAGGTACTCAAAGCAGCGCGCGACAAGGTGTCGGCTGCCGTTTGGCGTGACTTCATCGACGCTGCAACCGCAGAGCGCGACGCCGTACTGGCCATCAACAGTGAACTGGCGGCGGATGCCATCACAGTGACTCCTCCTTCCGACGGATCTCTGGCTGGGCCAGACTTGATTGCCGGATTGAACGAGGCTCGGGCACGGTTCGCTGCCGGAAAATCCGTCGGCACCTTCCAGCGGGCCGCCCGGCGAGCGCTCGAACACTGCAGCACCAACGGCCACACCCCGTCGACGATCGCCGACCTAGACCTTATCGGCGCCGAACTCGCGCGCCGCGACTTCCGCCAACGACTCCTCAACCGTTGGGTGAACACTGCGGTCCCGGTCGGTGCGCCGCTGTTGCCCAGCGAACGTAGCGTAGAAGACGCCATTGGTGAATACCTCGCCGAAGTCACGACCGCCCTGGACTGGTCCGATCGGGTCTGGCCGCAACTGGCCGAACGCCTGTCGCTCGCCGGCGTCAGGGCACCAGCCGACCCCGATGGCGCCGAGCTCGGCGGGCTAGAGCGCACTTGCCGATCGCTGGGCGAACGGGCCCGTCTGGTTGACATCGAAGGCAACATCGGGCGTATCGCCGCCCATCTCGAGGCTGGGGCCGCCGCCCGGGGGGCTTCCCCCTTGTGGGCCGACCTGCGCGGGGCTCTGGTCGACCGCGCCTACACCCGGTTCGACGAGTTGCGCACCGAAGCGCAGCGTTTGGCCGACCTCGCCCCGGAAGCCGCCGGCCGCCGGGATCTGCTCTGCCGGCTCCGCGTCGCAGCCCCGCTTCTCACGGACGGCGTCGAAGCAACCGGGACACCGATCGACCCGGCTGCCTTCGAACAGTGTTGGATGTGGCGGCAACTGTGGCTGTGGCTCGCGGACATCGACGAAGGTCCCCAACCGGCCGAGCTCCAGGCCCGGCTGGAGAGACTGGCGAGGGACCGTCGACGTATCGTCACCGACCTGGTCGCAGCCCGCGCGTGGGCAGCGCTGTCCGACAGCATCGATGACCGGCGTCGCACGGCTCTCAATCGGTTCACCACGGCAAACTCCAAGCTGGGCAAAGGCACCGGCCGCTATGCTCCCATGTGGGCGGCCCAGGCGCGCGAGGCCATGGTCGATGCGCAAGACGCGGTGCCGGTGTGGATCATGCCCCTCCACCGGGCACTCGACAGCTTTCGCCCCGCAGCGGATCCCCCTTTTGATGTGGTGATCGTCGATGAGGCGAGCCAGGTCGGCCTCCTCGAGACGCCGGTCCTCGGGCTCGGACGGCGGGCCATCATCGTCGGCGACGACCAGCAGACCAGTCCAGAGATCGTTGGCGTGGACCGCCAAGGCGTATTCGACCTGATCGATGACTTCCTCGGTGCCATCGGCGACCGCAAGACTCGATTCAGTCCCGACAACAGCCTCTACGACATCGCCCGGCAACGATTCCCTCAGATTGTGCAACTCCGAGAGCATTTTCGCTGCCTGCCTCGTATCATCGAGTTCTCCAGCCAGCGCTGGTACGCGGGCAGCATCATTCCGCTCCGGGATCGGCCGCCACGCCCGGGCTGGCAGCCCGTCGGCACCGTCTACGTTCCCGGCGGTGTCCGCCGCTACAACGACGACACCAACCCCGAAGAAGCGGACGCCATCGTTGATCTCATCGCCCAACTCATAGCGGACCCCGATTACGAGGGAATGACCTTCGGCGTCGTGACACTCCTCGGCTCCGGCCAGGCGCGCCTCATATCCGGCAACCTCATCGACCGATTCGGTGCGACCGGCGAGATCGAGGATCGCCGCATCCGGGTTGGGGATCCCGCCGACTTTCAAGGCGACGAACGCGACGTTGTGATCCTCAGCACCGTTGTAGCCCACGACGTCGGCGGGCGCCTCTTCGGGGCCATGACCGGCGCAGCCGCCAATCGCCGGATAAACGTCGCAGCCTCTCGCGCAGCAAACCAGCTGTGGATGGTCCATTCGGTCGGCCCCGAGGACTTCAACGCAGGCGACCCCCGCCGCTGGCTGCTCGAGTACTGCTCTTCCGCATCAGACGACGACGGAGCCATCAGGGTCGCCGCCGAGCGAACCGAGTCGGTCTTCGAGGCGGAGGTCCTGAAGCGGATCGTCGGTCGTGGCTACACCCGAGTCCACGCCCAGTATCCCGTCGGGGGCTACCGCATCGACCTCGTCGTCGAGGGCCCCGAGAACAGGTTGGCGGTCGAGTGCGACGGGGACTACTGGCACGGGCCCGACGTCTGGGACCGTGACCGGTCCCGCCAGACGGTCCTCGAGCGAGCCGGCTGGACGTTCGAGCGGATCCGGGGCAGCAGCTTCTACCGAGATCCCGACGCTGCACTCGAACCCCTATGGCAGCGCCTCGCCGAGCTAGACATACCCACAGGCGACTGGGCAGGCGACCTCCGCCCCTCACCAGCACAGCGACGCTGGCCGGACGACTTCCCAGAACGCCTGGCCGCCATCGCAGAGGCTGTCGAGCCGACAACGGCCACCGCATTGTCGAGGGATCGACCCGCACCAGTCGCCGCAGCAGAGCCCTGGGCCAGCCTGGCAGACGCCGACTCCACCTCCCACCTCAACCGCCCGGGCGACGACCAGACCGGCATGTACCGGCTCATAGCCCCGCGCTCCCCCACGCAGGAGCCCAGCACCCGGGAGGTTCGCCAATGGGCGGGCGACCACGGCTACCAGGTCGGCGAACGCGGCCGGCTACACCCCGAGGTCATCACCGCATGGAACGCTGCGTTCCCAAACCGTCCCTTCGGCCGGTAGCCGCATCCAGCGGCGCTGCCGGCGTTGATTGGGTTGCCCGTCCTTGCCGGTAGCAGCGGGGCCGGAGCCGCAGCCGACAGGCTCTGCCGCGAGGGGCGTGGATCAGGCGGGGCGGAGGACGCCTTGGCGGGTGAGGCTTTCGAGATGGGCGGCGATCGTGGCCGGCTCCGGGCCGCCTCGGAGCAGGACCCCGCATTCGAGGTTGTCGGTCATGGCTCTGCCGGTCAGGTTGGCGCTACCGACGAGGGCGGTGGTGCGGTCGACCACGATCAGCTTGGCGTGGAGTGCGGCGCCGGGCGGGCGTTGCGAGGCAGGCCACGCCAGGCGGCGGATGTCGAGGCCGGTGTAGGCGTCAGCGGTGGCGGTGTAGTGCGGGTTGTCGACGTTGCGCTCGAGGACCACGGTGATGGCCACCGCGCGGGTGACCGCGGCGGCCAGGGCGGCGAGGATGCACTCGTCGTCACGGCTGGCGAAGCTGACCAGCCAGATCTCCTCCCGGGCGCTGCCGATGAGCTCGGCGATTGTTGGTGCGGTGAGGCGAGCGGTGTCGACGCCGGAGTCGGGCCCGGTCCACACCACGTCGATGCCTCCACGTTGCCCGTCTCGCCGGCTGGCGGCGGCGGCGCCGGCCACCAACCCCGACACCCAGAGGGCTTCGGGGCGGATTCGACGTTTCCATGCCTGGGTGAGGGCGACACAGGCGTCTCGGAGCAGTGGGCTTGGTGCGACAGCACGAAGCTCGGCCAAGCCGGAGGGGCCGGCGGCGGCGGCGCGGCTCAGCCGGTCGAGGTCGAAGGCCGGGAGGCGCTGGGCGAGGGCGGCGACCAGCTCCTCAATGTGGCTGGCGCCGTCAGTGTCATCAGTGCCGGAGGGCAAGGCCGTCCCTGCTCAGGTCGACTAGCACAGCGCGGTCCAGCCAGCGGTTGTTGGCCTCGCAAGAGGTCTCGGACGCAAACAGGCAGGCGTGGCAGGCGGCGCCGTGCAGCTGGTCGTAGGGCTCCTGGGGGACGTGCTCGGCGCAGAGCGGATCCGATGAGCAACGCCCGGCGTCGTTGAACGCCAAGTCGAGCAGCCGTTGGAGGTGGCGGGCGGCGCCCAGCGCGACGAGGCCGCCGAGGGTGCCTTCGCTGTCGCTGGCGGCGGTGGAGAGGAGGATGCCCGCAGCCCGCCGGCCGGGCTGGCCGAGGTAGAGACGCTCCCGGATGCTCGCCGAGGAGTAACCGCACTCGAGGGCGATCTGCCGGATCAGCAGGTGGCTGAAGGTGTGCAGCAGGACGTATCTGGGGATCGGAAACGCTGGGTCGGGTGTCTGATCACGGTTGGCGGCCCAACGCCGGTAGGCGTGGCGGAGCGCGTCGATGCGGGGGTGGTCCTCGACGTCGTGCTCCCAAGCGGCGAGGCGGTCTTCTCGCAGCTGCAAGAAGACGCCCTCGCCGCGCTGCTCGACAGCCGGCACCCATTCCGGCGGGCCGACGGTGAGCGGCAGGCGGTTGACGGGGGCCAGCTCACGGCGTTCGGGCGCGACGAGGCGGGTGAAGCCGACCAGGGCCCGGACCTCCCGCAGCCGGCTGACTTGCACCACCTGGTCGAGGAGGTGATCGTAGCCAACGGGAGTCGGGGTGGGGACCGCCCGAAAGTCGTCGTCCTGGCGTTCGGTGGTGGGCCGGGCCAGCAGCTCCCATTCGGCGTCGAGGAGCCCCCCGGTCGGATCAGGGATGCGAGGACCGCCGGCAGCCCGGGTCTTCTCGATGGTAGCCCACACTTCGACCAGGGGATAGGCCCGGAGCGGACGGAGCTGTTCCATGCTCTCGACCATCACACCGACGACGCTCTGGTCGGACTGGGACGACAGGATGTGCCAGTTCTCCTCCACCACGTCGGTGAGGGAAACCTCCAGCGGCAGATGGAGGGCGCTGGCGGTGACCGAGAACCACAGGTTCGATGAACCGAGAACCATCAGCTTGGTCGGGGCAGCGCAGTCCTCGAAGCGTTGCAGGTGGGGATGGCGCCCCCGGCAGCGGGGAAGCTGCTCATGGCCGTCCCGGCCGGCGGCTTCTTGGATGTTGCGGCTCTTCCCGCACTCGGCGCAGCGGATCGTGACCCTCGGTCCGAGGGTGCTGGCCGAGTCGCTCATGGCCAACTTGGGCGCCGGGCAGGGTGACCCGTGGTGCACGAACTCGACGTAGGGGAAGTCGTCGAGGTGCCCGGCGGCGCAGGTGACCAGGAACCGCGCGGGAAGGCACGGTCGTTTGCGGGCGTCGCTGGCGTGGCTCTGCTTGTCGCAGTAGGCGTGCACCCACTTGGCCAGGTCGGGGCGGCGTCCCCAACGGTGGACAAGGGTGAACTGCCCGGGCGGGTCGAGGGGCCCCAAGCGGTAGCACCGGGGGCAGCGCACCCAGCGAGGGAACGGGCTGACCGGCACCCCCGTGCGGGTCCAAGGCTCGTCGGCGGTCGTCGGATCCCACGGCGCCTTGCGCAGACCCCGCACTTGGTCACCGAGGACGGCGTGGACTTCCCGGAGCAGCCGGGCCTCGACGACGGTGTCGGCGTGCTCGGGGCTCCAGGCGTGCAGGCCACGGACGATGACGCTCATCGCTGGCAGGTCGATGACCGCCCCGACCCCGGCGGTGGTCACGAGTCCGCTGGGGCGGGCCGAGCCGATGCGGGTCGGCTCGGAGGGACGGGCGTCGGAGGTCGTCGCGCTCATGGGGCTGTCCGCTCGTGGTCGGTGTAGCGCCACGGCGGTGGGTCGTCAGTGCTCGGGTCACTGCGCTGGAGCTGCAGGAAGATGTCCGGCTCCACTTCCCGGAGGCTGCGGGGGACGGACCATCCGTCCCAGTCGCCGTCCTCGGGCCGGCGGATGAGCCCGGTGACGTCCTTGCCCTGCTCGTAGCCGAGTATCCCGGTCGAGAGCCGCCGACGCCGGTCGCCCCACTCGTCGATGCGATGCTGTAGCCGCCGTCCGACATCGTCGGCCTGCGCACGATCGTGGGTGACCCGCAGGGCCCGGGCCGTGATGTCGGCCGCCAGCGAGCGGGCAGCCTCGTCGTCGAGGGGCAACGTGGTGGCCGCCGGGTTGGCCAGGGCGTCGAGGCGGGAGTGACGGAGGGCGGTGACCAGGATGCCGGTGAGGCCCCGGTCGAGGGCCCGATCGCTGAAGGGTGTGGTCGTGAGACCTTCTACCATGGCGCCGAAGGTGGCGTGGTAGTGCCCGAAGGTCTCGTAGTGGGCCAGATCCCGGGGCCGGGCCCACTGGTAGATCGTGAGGACCAGCCCCGGGCGGCGGGGATCGCGCCCCACCCGGGAGGTGGCCTGAATGTACTCGGCGGTGTTCTTCGGTTGGCCGGTGACAGCCATCAACCCCAGGCGGGGAACGTCCACGCCGACCTGGAGCATGCTGGTGGCGAGGAGAACGTCGAGTGGTTGGCGGACGCCGTCGGGTCGCCGGGCGGTGAGGGGCTGACCGGCCCGGGCCTCGGCTCGGAGGGCATCGAGGGCCGCAGAGGTGTCGAAGGTCGGGTCGAACGGCGTCTCGAGGTCGGCGAGGGTTGCCGAGATCCGGTCGCTCGGCATGCGGCTGGTCAGCTCCGACACGTTGGGCCGGCGCCGGCGAGTCCGGACCTGCCGGCTGGAAAGACGGTCGGCGATGTCGTCGTCGACCAGCCGGCGCATGCTGGCCAGATCACGGGTTGAGGTGAAGTAGTCGGCGACGGTCATGTACGGGTCAGCGGCTGCGCCGTGGCGGTCGAAAAGGGCTTGAGCGTGCTCGAGGACGGCGGCCACGACCCGTATCTCGATGGCGGTCATCCGCTCACCAGAGGCCAGTATCCCCCGGTACCGGCGGCCCGGTGTAGCCGGGCTGGGGGCGACGGGAGCCGAGAAGAAGGTCGTCCCGGCATCGAGGATCTGCGGGGGGAACACGGCCAGGTCACGGGCAAAGACCTGCTCCACCTGATCCGACGCCCGCCGGACGGTGGCGGTGGAGGCCACCAGCACCGGACGGATCTGACCGGCAGGCCCCGGCCGGCTGCACAGGCGGTCGATCACGGTTTCATAGAGGCCGACGAGCGAGCCGAGGGCGTCGCTGATGAGGTGCAGCTCGTCCTGGATGATCAGATCGGGTGGACGGAGCGGCAGGACCGGCTCCGCAGAGGTGGCCGGTAGGCCGCCGGCAGCGGGGTGGCGCCCCCGGCACACCTGGTCGAAGTCGGGGTTGCGCCAGCCGTGGCGAGGGCAACGCTCGGCGACCAACCCGAACAGGGTGGCGGTGGCGGCCTTCCAGGGCAGCTGGGCCAGCTTGTCGACGGTCGCGATGACCAGCGCTGGTGTCAGCCGGTAGAGGTCCTCGTCGACGGTGAGGACCGGGATGCCTTCCCCGGGGGTGCGCCGCTCGGTGAACAGGCACCGGCCTTCGGGGTCGGAGCAGTAGACGAGAACCCGGCGGCGAGCGCGATCAGTGCGCAGGTCGGCGTAGCTCAGTCGGGCGCCGCACCACGGGCAGGCCACCAGCTGAAGCACGCCACCAGCGCCGCCCCGCCCGCCGCGCTCGTCCTCCACCTGCCGCTGGGCTTCCTCGAAGGTGTTGGGGGTGACCGACGAGCCGACCCACAGCCCGACCCGGAAGGGGGTGTCTCCCCAACGGGTGTCTCCGCTGGCGATGCGCTCGCGTCGCAGCGCCTCGCAGGCGCAGGTGAGCGCTGCCGCCCGGGAGAACTGCTGGGCGGTGAGAAGCCGGAGCGTGTACCGCATGAGGACGGCCACCCCGTCGGTGCCGTCCCGGGCGTCGGGCCCGTCACCGACGACGCCTTGGAGGCGGCGGATGGCGAAGGTGTAGGCGGTGAGCCCCAGGTAGCTCTCGGTCTTGCCGCCGCCGGTCGGGAAGAACAGCAGCTGGGCCTGACCGTCGAGGTCGCTGCGGTGGGCGTCGGGATGGGCCGGGTCGGTGAGGCCCGGCAGGCAGAGCAGGACAAAGGCCAGCTGGAATGGGCGCCAGCTGCGCTGAGCGGGGACGTCGAGGTCGTCGAGGAGGCTGTCGGCGCTGCGGTCAGGCTGCGCGAGGCGGGCTCGGACCATCTCCGAACGGACCCGCTGCAGAGCCATGGCCTGGTTGGCGAAGCGGAACGCCTCCCGGGCGGTCGGGTTGTCGTGGAGAAGGTCGACGGCTCGGTCTAGGCGATCGGCGATGTCCCGGCCCTTCGCCAGCATCCTGGCAGCCGCAGCCCCGTACCGGGCGATCTCGGGGTCGGTGGCGGCTCGCTCGGCTTGACGCTCCAGCCACGCCCGGTAGCCGGTGACTAGTGGGCGGACAGCCCGGATCAGGTCGTCGCGGGCTAGGTCCTGACTGCCGAGGCGGGCCATGTCGAGGACCAGGCCCGGCATCTCCTCGGCGCCGGCGGGGACGGTGAGGGAGACTTCGGCGGCGGGGAAACTGGTGGTGGTGAGCTTCCAAGCCCGCAGCTCGCCGTCTCGGACCTCGACGTCGACGGCGCACTGGCGGCCGTGGGCGTACTGGCGATGGTGGCGGTAGAGGAGGGCCAGCTCCAGACGTTCGTCGTCGTGGTCGGCGGGCGGCTCGCTGAGCTCCGGATCGTTGTTGGCGACGAACACGGCGGCGTCGCCGCCGGCGGCGGTGACCTCGATGCGGACCTGATACAGCCGGGAGAGGTCGGGACTTCCGGCGGCGGAAGGCTGAGCGTTGACCAGGGCCAGGTCGACCAGCCGGCAGCCGGGACGGTGCCGGACGGTGACGCGAAGCTGCACACCTTCGGTCTCGGGGTCGGGGATGAGCACCTGGTCGCCGGACGCGTCGAGGTCGACGACCACCGCGGCTCGCACCGGCACCCGGCGCCACACCGTGACGGGCCGGCCCTGCTCGGTCACATGCTGCTCGGAGGGGGCTCGTCCGTAGCGGCCCCAGGTGGTCGTGACCCGGACGGCGGCGACCTCGGCAGGCACCTCGAAGCTGAGACCGAGCGAGGACGCCGCCATGGTGCCGGAGCGGACGGTGGCCTGGCTCTCGGGTGCCTCCGGGTCGTCGTCGGCGCCGACGATGTCCCGGTCGACGAGATCGGCGTCGGAGGCTTCCGGCTCGGGCGGCGCTTGCCCGGCGGACGCCTCCCCGCCGGATGCTTGCCCGGCCGGGGACAGCCCGGCTCCTGCTTGCCCGGCCGGGGACTGCCCAGCCGGGGACTGGCAGGGAACGAGACGGCCGAGGATGTAGCGCTCGGCGGGCGGGACGCCCGGGGGCAGCTCCTCCTCGGGGCCGTCCCAGGGGCCGAGCAGATCCCGCTCGAGCAAGCCCTCCAGCTCGGCCCGCACCCGGTAGGACCGGTGCTCGCCGGTCGCTGCCGCGCGGGTCAACGCCAGGCCGTCATAGTCAGGCGAAGTCCGGAGTGTCGAACGGCTCGTTGTCGAACGGCCAGGGGAACACCACATCGCAGAGCAGCCGGAAGTGGCTGGGGCCGTGACGGTCACCGACGTGTCGGACGGTCACCTCGACCCGAGAGAAGTCACCGCCGGAGGCTTCGGACGAGCGGTGGAGGGCCGGGCAGAGATACATGGGGATCCAACCGAGCGGCACGCCGGTGCGAGGCTGCACGAGCAGGGCGAGACGGTCGACGTCGTTGGTCGGCTCGGGTCTGACCTCGAGACGGTCGCCGGGGCGAAGGGCATCGACAGCGATCTGGGCCGCCTCGCCTCGGTGGCGCACCCCTCGTACGAGGATGCGGCCCGACGCCAGTCGGCGGACCCGGTCGAGGGCGGGCGGCGCGAAGACCTCCAGCGTGTCGGTGGCCCTCGGACCTCCACTCGAGGCCAGCACCTCGAACGGGTCGGCGTCGGGCTCCAAGCCGACAGACGCAGCCCAGTCGGCGTAGTCGCTCCGAGCGACGGGGACCATGCGGTTCTCGAAGAACGGGAAGAGCCGCTCGGAGCGGTAGGCGACGTCGAACGCAGGAAAACTGGTCAAGGGTCGCCCCATCACGGCAGCCGCCCGGGTGAGATACCGGAACTCGTAGGTGCCGTCGACCTCGATGGTGAGGCGTCCGACCGGCGTGATGGTCCGGTCGGGTTGCTGCCAGGCGACGTAGAGGACCCGAGTGTCGGCCCGGGCGCGGACGATCGTGCCGGTACCGCGGCTTGCGTCATGCGCCATCGAGCAACCTCCTTCTGTTCGTCGTCATCACCGCACGGGCGAACCTACGGCTCACCTGTGACATTCTGGCTTCGGGCGGAGCGTCGAGCAGCGATGATTGTTGTTCGGGGCTGAGCCGGGCCAGACGGTCGATCCAGTGGCGAGCGGGGGCTCCTGCGACGTGGACGGCCTGCGAAGCCAGATCGACGAGGCGAGGCTGGTTCTCCATGGGCCGGCACACGCCCTTGCCGGCCCACTGTTCGACCTGGCCGCCGGCGAGGCGTCTGTGCTTGTCGTCGTCGTGGAGGGAGAACCCCAGGCTGCTCCCATGGTCGAAGGTGGGGGCGAGGATCGGCGCGGCGGCGCCTCGTTGGTCGTCGAGGACGCCCCAGTTCTGGTGGTGACGGTCCTGGTTGGCGATCCAGGCGTCGAGGACCAGGTATCCGGCAAAGACGGACGCGGCGGTCTGAGGTGGGGCGTCGGCGCAGGCGGGTCCTTCGACGCCGGACGCCTCGAGGGCGTCGAGGATCCGTTCGAGCCGGTAGCCGGGCACGGTGCCGCCCTTCTGGGCCGGGTAGGTGCTGTCGAGGGCGTAGATCAGCTCGTTGCCGTGGACCAGGCGCCGTCCGTCGCTGATGTCCCGGGACAGGGCGCCTGGCCGGCCGTCGCGGGAGGCGGGGAGGACCAGCGCAGCGGGAAGGCCGATGGCCGTAGCGGCGGCAGAGGCGATCACCTCCGCCCAGTCCTCGCCGCGAGGGAAGTCACCTCGCCGCCCGTCGTGCTGGATACCGGCGGGCTTCCAAAGCCATTGGTCGCCGGCAGGGTCGACCAGCCACAGCTTTCCGGGCTCACCCATCGGCTCGACGTCGAGTGCGGCCCACCCTCCGACATCGACCTCCTCGACCGTCACGGCAACGACCGCCGGCCGAGGGCCGGAAGGTTGCTACGCCGAGGCGTGACCGGCCTCCAGGGCGTGGCGGCGGTGGTTCTCGGCGAGGAGCCGGTCGAGGAGCTCGAAGCGGACCCGGGGGCTGACGGTCCAGCGAACGCCGATCTTGGTGGGGTGGTGGCCGATCTCGGTGTCGAGGTCATTCCAGCCGTAGGAGTCGAACACGGCCCGGTCGATGGCGGCGTGAATGTCGCGCAGGTTGGCGACCTCGGGGTCACGGTCGGCGGGGTCGTGGACGTGGTTGTAGGTGGTCGTGAGACCCCAGCTCCGGGAGAGCATCAGCGCCCGGCGGTCGGTGTCCAGCCGCTGGCCCAGTGCCTCCAACGCGTCGGTGACCTCGGGGCCAGGAAAGGTAGCGAAGACGTCCGAAGGCGCGTACCGGATGTCGGTCCGCATGGTGGACGTGTAGCGGATGGCCCAGATGGCATGGGCGTCGGAACTGAGGATCGCCAGGTGGGCGAAGTCGTCGAAGGCGAATACGCCGCACACGTGGGCGAACACCGGGCCGGTCGGGACCCGCACCGGAAGGAGGGTGCTGCCGACCAAGGAGATGGCGAGCACGTGGTCGAGCTTGGCGATCGTCTCGTACAACTCGGGACGCGCTCGTGTGTACTGCCACCACTGCTCTCGGGTCCTACGCTCCTTGATCCTGTCCCGCTCGGGCCTCACCGAGCGAGTAACGATGGCGAGGGCTTCGGGGAAAGCGGCGCAGCGGTCAAGTGGCCAGTCCCGGAAGTTGATGATCCAGCGGCTGGCTGAGGTGTCGGGCCGTTGGTTGAGGTCCTTGCCGATGACGTAGGGCTGGACGACGTCGGCGTAGCGGGCGTCGCGGTCGATCATGGCGGTGGCCTGGTCGGGGGTGAGGGTGAAGCCGAGACCGAGGACGTTCGTTCCCTGGAAGGCAAGATCGTCGTTGGCCCGCAGCCGGAACGGGCGGCCGATGACGGCGCCGACGGGTTGGAGGTCGGGGCCGATGTGGGGGACGTCCTCGCCGTCGAGCCAGCAGCTGGCCCCGGCGGCGAGGGGGGCTCGGGTGGCCCACAGGTCGACGATCTGGAGGTTGGCGCTGCGGCTGGGCCACTTGTGGCCGCCACGGCCGCGGCGGATAGTCAGACCGCCGGCGGTGGCCTGAAGGAGACCGACCTCCAGGGTGTCACCCTCGACGAGGGTGTTGACGGCGAGGTAGCCGAGCTGCCCGCGCTTGGATAAGAGCCGGTCGGCGCGGAGGAGGAAGCTGGCGACGAGGTCGGCGCTACCCTTTGCTCGCCTGGCGTCCCAGGCTTGGAGCCAGTTGCGGTAGTCGGTGCCGAGGCTGCCGGTGAGCTTCTGGCCGCCGAGGAAGGGCGGGTTGCCGATGATGGCGTCGAAGCCGGGGTCGGGGGTGTCGGCGAAGACTTCGGGGAAGGCGAGGGGCCAGTGCAGCGGCTGGCGGGGGGCGGTGCCCGCGGGGCGACCGCGTTGGAGGTCGGTGTCGGCTTCTCGGCGGAGGTCGGCGAGGCCGTCGTGTTCGACGGCGTTGTCGACGCGGTCGGCGAGGAGGGTGAATGCCACGGCGCGGTCCCGGGCGGGGCGGCCGGCGGCGACGAGGCCGGTAGCGGTGACGGCGTCGGCAACGGCTAGGAGATCGGCGGTGGCGGCGTCGGCTTCGGCCAGGAGGCTGGCCTTGTGCTCGACGTCGCGGGCGGTGACGACCGGTTGCGCGGTGATGCGTCGGCGGATGTCGGCGGCGGCCGCCAGGAGCGGCCGGACGCGGGGGGTGGTGGCGTGAAGCTGGTGGTGGCCGGACGGGTCGACGTGGAGGTATTCGAGCTGCTCGACGTTGACCAGGCCGAGGAGGCTGTCGCCGCAGCGGAGGCGGTCGTCGAGGAACCCGAACGGCCGTTGGCGGTCCATGGTGATCAGCCACAGGCTGAGCTTGGCCATCTCCACGGCGAGGGTGTTGACATCGACGCCGTAGAGGCAGTGCTCGGTGATGAGGCGACGGGCGTCGAGGAGGACCGGTTCGACTTCGGCGTCTGCGTCTCTGTGTGGCCCGGCGTGGGATCGTCCGGCGCGGGCCAGGACTGCTCGCTGAGCGTCGGTGCGGCCCTCGGCGTCCCAGGCCTCGACCAAGCGGTCGGCGAGATACCGGCAGGCGGCGACGAGAAACGCGCCCGAGCCCATGGCGACGTCGGCGACGCACAGGTCGAGCAGCTCGCTGGAGGGCCGGAGGCGCCATGCTGCCCGGTCGGCGGTTTCGAGCGGGCCGGGCCGGTAGGCGAGCGGTTCGAGGGCGTTGCCGGCAATGTCCTCGGCCAGTGAACGGGGGGTGTAGTGGGTGCCGGTGGCGGCCCGGCGGTGGCTGGCGGCCAGGTACCGGCCGCCGGCCGGGACGACAGCGGGACGCCCGTCGGGCCGGGGACGCAGCGCCCCGTAGAGGGGAGTGAGCAGGTCAGTGAGGCTGCTGTCACCGTCGCAGGCGGCGACGAGCCGGCCGTGGTCGGTGGCGTCCAGGGCGGCGTCGAGGGTGCGGGCGGCGCGCGCCGCGCTCCAACCCGTCCGGTCGGTCAGCCAGGGCACCTGCTCGGCGTTGGTCAGGGCGTCGATGGCCTCGGACCATTCGGCGACGCTGACCTCGCCGGGAGTCTTGGTCTTCTTGCCGTTGGCCGGTCGGGCCAGGAGGACCATCGGGGTCTCCGCGGTGCGGACCTCGAGCTCGAGGAGGCCTTCGTAGACGTAGCCGATCTGTTCGACGTCGAGGGCTCGGAAGGTGAGCCTGCGGCGCTGGCCGGCGATGGTGACGAACTGGACGGCGCGCAGCATGCGCAGCACGGTCCGGTCGTCGACCCGGGGCGGGGCGGCGGTAGGCGGGTCGCCGGGCCGGCGGCCTTCGAGCCACGGGTAGCGGTCGGGGTCGAACAAGCCGCCGCCGTAGGCGGGGAGGCGCAGGTCCTCGTGGGCGACACCCTGGTGGACGGCGCGGCTGACGGCGAGGAGGCGGTGCCAGGCGGCGGTGCGATGCTCGAGGGCGGCCTCGCCGGTCAGGGTGGCCCGGTCCTCGAGGTGGTCGACGAGGCGGCCGACGCTGTAGGCGTCGAGGTAGCTGGCGTCGTCGGAGGGCAAGAGGCGGCGCTCTTCGGCGAAGAGCAGGAAGACCAGGCGCATCATGACGGTGACCGCACCGTCGTAGAGGTCGTCGTCGTCGACTCCGGCGAGGAGGGTGCGGCCGGACTCGGCGTCGAGGGTGTCGAGGGTGGCGACGAGTAGCTCGACCGCCTCGCGGACCTGACGGCCGAGGGTCTCGGTGATCTCCTCTTGGCGGTCGAGGCTCTCGACGAACAGGGCGGGGAGGGTGTCGGGGAGGGGGACGGCCAGGAACCGGGACCGGGTCAGGAGGGCGACGAACCCGTCGAGGGTCTCGGGTTCTTCGCTCCAGAGGGTGGCGTCCCAAGTGGCGGAGGCGACGGTGGCGCCGCGAGGCGCCCACACGATCGTCCACCACCGGCCGTCGGTGACCAGCCCGACGGATACGTCGCGAGCCCGGAGCAGAGTGGCGAGGCGTTCGACGGGACTGGCGGCCCAGCCGTCGACGTCGAGGCGGGCGAGGGGGTGGGTGCCCCACGGGCTGATCATCCCGAGCATCCGCCACGGCCCGAAGGTGTTCGACGGCTCGGGGGGCGGCGTTTCGGTGTCGCTGTCGCCACCCTCTTCCTGATCGTCGCCGGGTTCGGCGGCCTCGGCTCCTTTCTCCTCCTCCTCTGCGTAGAAGGCGAGGGTCGGGCGGATGATAGCGGTGTGTTCGGGGACCGGCTCGGCCAGGCTGTCGGGGACCTGGGTGTCGAGGCGGAGATGGCCTCCCCAGCCGAGAGCGGCGTCGAGGACCAGGTGGACGAGGCGGTGGCGGCTGGCGCCCCGGTCGGCGACGGTCTCGGCGGTGGCAGCGCGCAGCCGGCGGCGGATGTCGGTCGATACCCGGGCCGGGCCGTCAGGCAGGATGCGGTCGAGGACGGGCGTGGTCAGCCAGGGGCCGGTGGTCTGGAGCAGATCGGTCCAACCGTGCGACGCGGCACGGGCGGAAGGCCGGCGGGCGTTCATCGGCGCGTACCGCTCATGGTGCCGGGCTGGCGCAGACGACGGCGACGGGGAACACCAGGTGGCGGATGTCGGCGAAGCGGCGCTCCACGATCTCGAGCTCCCGGCGGCGTCCCTCGGTGATCCCCTCGAGCCGGTCCTGCCAGGCCCGGCGGTCCCGGGTCAGCTGTTGGCGTGACGCCGCGTCGAGGTCGTCGAAGCTGAGCTGGGTGGCACCGGGACCTTCCAGCGCACGGCGGAGGGTGACCTCCAGCTGGTCGAAGATAGCGGTGGTGCGGTCGGCCTCGGCCTGGCGTCGCGCCGCGACGGCCCGTTCGAGCGCCTGCACCTGCTCGCCGGCGCGCCGGTCGACGTCCTCGGCGAGGCGGGGGGCGATGTCGCGCCACTCCCCGGCGAGACGTTCGGCGGTGCCGGGCGGGGCTGCTACGCAGGCGGCGGGGTCGAGAGCGGCCTCAACCGCGGCGCGGACCTCGGCGTAGCGACTGGCGTCGAGCTCGACACGCCGGGAGCGGCCGGTCGGCGGGAGGTACCGGCCGGCGAGGATGACCTCCTCGTGGATGCGGGCGCCGTCGCCGCCGACGACCACCAGCCGGGCGAAGACGGCGACGAGGAGGCCGTCAGCGTCGACCCCGGCGGGCGGGCGGTAGCTGACACCGGCGACCCGGCGGAGGGCGAGGCGGCCGCCCCACACGGCGGAGCGCAGCAGCCGGGTGCTCTGCGCCACTAGGGGGTGCTCGAGGTGGGCGAGGACCACGTCACCCGAGACCCCGTCGCCGATGGCGGCCACCTCGGCGTCGAAGGTGAGCGGACGGAGGGTGCCGTCGAGGGGATCGGTGAGGTCGGCGACGGTCCGTTGCCACCCGTCGCGCAGCACCGGGGGCGCAATCCGGCCGCCGCCGAGGTCCTCGAGCGGTGTCTGGCCGGCCAGGCCGAGGGCGGTGTCGACGACACGACGGACGTTGGCGGGGGCGACGTGGAGTCGGCGGACGCTGGCCGCGAGCTGCTCGTGGAGGCGGGCCGCGGCGCTGCGCAGATCCCGTTCGGCGCGCAGCGCGGCCGCCGACGGTGTCGGGTTCACAGCGGTGGGGTCGGCGAAGACCGGGGCGCCGAGCATCCTGGCCTCGACGGCGGCGGCGAGGACCGGGTTGACGCTGCCGAGATCCCGCCGTTCGACGGCCACCTTGGCCGCGACCCGGCTGAGGAACTCGAGGTCGGCCTCGAATGACCCGGTGGGGGCGTCGCGCCAGCCGGCGCCGACGAAGTGGGTGACCTCGACAGGGTGGCGCTGACCGAACCGGTCGAGGCGGCCGATGCGCTGCTCGAGCCGGTTGGGGTTGAAGGGGATGTCGTAGTTGACCAAGCGGTGGCAGTGGTGCTGCAGGTCGATGCCCTCGCTGGCGGCGTCGGTGGCGAGCAGGATCCGCACCGGGTCCCGGGCCGGATCGGCTTGGAACGCCGACTTGAGGTGGTCACGGGCGGCGGGGTCCATGCCGCCGTAGAGGAGGCCGAGGCGGGTGCCGCCCAGGCCGCGGGCGGTCAGAACCCCGGCCAGCCAGCGAAGAGTGTCGAGATACTCGGTGAAGATCACGACTCGTTCGTCGCTCCAACTGCCAACGGGTCGGCATACGCCATCGAGGAGCTCGATGAGCGCTTGGGCCTTGGAGTCCTCGGCTTCGGCGTGGCGCTCGGCCCAGAGCGCCAACTGGTCGAGGAGGGCGGTCGTGTCGGCCTGGTCTGCGGTTTTCGTGCGCCCAGGCTCGCTGATGGGTGACGCGGTCGTGGCGAGGAGGTCGGCGGCGCGAGTCAGGAGGAGGCCTTCCTCCTCGTCGGCGCCGGGTGCAGCATCGGCGTCGTCGAGGTCCCAGGCCAGGGCGTCGGCGAGCCACTCCGGTAGGTCGTCGTCGTGGCTGCCTCTCCCGCTGGTGTCCGGGCCGGCTGCTGCCGGGCTGGATGGTGCCGGGCTGGATGCTGCTGGGCCGCCGGCTCGGCGGAGGGTGTCGGCGTGGGCGGCCAAGGTTCGGGCGAAAGCGGCCGGCGAGGAGAACAGGCGCTTCTTCAACAGCAGTGTGATCAGGTCATTGAGGCGGCCGGTGGTGACGCCCGGCTGGCGACGCCGGGCGGCGCTGTACTGCTCGAGCAGGCGGTGCCCGTGGCGTTCGTCGTCGCGGTAGGCCACCTCGGTGGCGTGGGTGTGGCGGGCCGGGAAGCGGGGCTTGCCGTCGGCGTCGACGATGTCGTCCTTCAGGCGGCGGACCATGACCTGGCGGACGACATCGGGGTCGGGCTCCACGCCTCGGGCGAAGCGCTGCGGGTCCAGCATCTCGAGGAGGGCTTGCCAGCTCTCGCTGTACCCGTTGTGCGGGGTGGCGGAGAGGAACAGCCGGTGCTGGGCATGGTCGCCCATGCGCCGCACCGCCCGAGTTTGGTGGGAGTCGACGGCGTACCCCTTGGCCCGGGTCGGGGCCGGCGGGGCGCAGTGGTGAGCTTCGTCGACGATCAGCAGGTCGAAGAACTCGGCATGGCGAGCATCAGGGGCGAGGACCTCGTCGAGTAGGCGCTGAATGCGTGGGGTGCGCAGCCACTGCAAGCTGATGATGGTGCGAGGGAAGACCGTGAATGGGTTGGCCTGCAGACCGTTGGTGCGCCGCAGCTCTTTCAAACGGTCGGTGTCGAGGACCTCGAACGCCAGACCGAACCGGTCGGCCATCTCAGAGCGCCACTTGCCGGTCAACGATGCCGGGCAGACCACCACCACCCGCCGGGCCCGATGGCGTAGCAGCAGCTCCTGCACGATCAGGCCGGCCTCGATCGTCTTGCCCAAGCCCACATCATCGGCGATGAGCAGGTTGACCCTCGGCATCTCCAGCGCCTTGGCCACCGGCTCCAGCTGGTAGTCCTCGATGCGGATACCGGCACGGAACGGGGCCTGCAACGTGGCGGTGGCGGCGCTGGCCACCGTCCCCCACCGCACCGCGTCGAGGAACGCTCCCAGCCGCTGCGGCTCGTCCCAGTCTCCGGCGGTGATATCGGGAAGTTCGCTGGCGGGCAGGACCCGCCGGCCCGGCTCGATCTCCCACACCACCCGCAGCTCGTCGCCCAGATCGTCGTCACTGACGCTGGTCAGGGTGACCATGGTGCGCCCCGGTGGGACGCTCGGGGAGAGCTCGTCGACCGGCTGGTGGCTTCTCGCCAGGGCCGACACCACCCACTGCTGCCCGCGAGCCTGCACCAGCTGGCCAACCTCTGGTGTGTCGATGTCCGTCACCGCCATGGCTCCTCCCGGCCGGGGAGGATAGACGGCGGACGTCCGGCGTGGACTGAGCGCCATGCCAACTGGGCAGTGGGCACGACCGTACGGCCAGCGGTTCTGGCTGTGAGGGACCAGCGGGAGGCGGTCGCTGTTGAAGGAGCCGCAGGTCTTGAGTTCAAGTCAACGGCACGCTGGAACCTCCACACCGGCGCCGTCGACCCGAAACTTGAACACGTCATTGTCAAGACTGTCTGCGGCTTCCTCAACGCCGAAGGAGGCACGCTCCTCATCGAGGTCGAGGTCGAGGACAACGGCAACGTC
>JAKBAX010000010.1 GCA_021808785.1 Actinomycetes bacterium
CAGCCACGGGTCCCTCCCTTTGTCCGATGGCCGATGGCCGATGGCCGATGGCCGATGGCCGATCACATTATAACGCTGTTACATTTATCGGGCCACCACCATGCCGCCGTCGGCGATCAGGACCTGGCCGGTGATGAAGCTGCCGGCGTCGGAGGTGAGGAGGAGGGCCGGGCCAACCATCTCGTCGGGGTCGGCCATCCGCTTCAAGAACATGATCTCCGCCATGTTCTGTACCTTCTCCTCGGAGTTGGCCCGGACCATGTCGGTGTCGACCGTCCCCGGGGCCAGGGCGTTCACCCGGATACCGTACTGGGCGTACTCGGCGGCGGCCGATCGGGTATGGGCCAGCAGGCCGGCCTTGCCCACTGCGTACATGGATACCCCGGCCGAGTACATGAAGGCGGCGCCGGACAAGATGTTGAGCACCGCGGCGTGCCTGCTCGCCACGAGATGCGGCAGCGCCTCCTGGACCAGGAATACCGGACCTTTGAGGTTGACGTCGAGCGACTTCTGCCAGGCGTCCTCGGTGTAGGCGCCGACGGTCTGGGTGAGGGCGGTGGCGGCGTTGTTGACCACCACGTCCACCCCGCCGAATTCCTCCACGGTCCGCCGCACCACCTCGGCCAGGTCCTCGAGTCGGGCCATGTGGGCCGGCACCGCGATGGCCTGGCCGCCCATGGCCCGCAGGTGCTCCTCGGTCTCCCTGCAGGCTTCGGCCTTGCGGCTGGCCACCACCACCCGGGCCCCGGCGCTCGTATATCCCTCGGCCAGCGCCCGGCCGATGCCCCGGGTGCCGCCGGTGATGATCACGACCCGGCCGGTCATGTCGAACAGGCTCCTCAACTTCTCCGGGTTCATGGCCTGGCTCTCAGTACTTGCCGAGGAGCTCTTCGAAGCAGTCGGTGACGTAGCCCACCGCGGTGTCGTCCATCCCGTGGTTGCAGGGCAGGACGAACCCGGCCCGCATGATCTCGTCGGCGCACGGCAGCCCGGCCTCGGGCACCTTCCACTCGACACCGCGCATCATGGGCTGGCGGGCTGCGTTGCCCGTCCACACCGTGCGGGTGTCGACCTGCTTGGTATCGAGGAAGCTCTGCACGTCGCCCCGCTCGAAGCCGGCGCCGGCCCGGATGGTGAGCGGGTAGCAGAGCCAGGCGGTGTCGACCTCGGGCAGCTGTCGCGGGAGCACCAGCCGGTCCTCGTGCTGGCGGAAGAAATCGCTGTAGAGCTCGAAGTTGCGCCGGCGGCGGGCCCTGTTGTCTTCCAGCTTGTCCAGCTGCACCAGCCCGAAGGCCGCCCCGAGCTCGGATGGCTCGAAGTTCCAGCCCAGCTCGTCGAAGATGAACTGGTTGTCGTAGGGGACCCCGTCGAGGTCCTCCCAGTAGGTCCGGTCCCGGCGCTTCGAACCGAAGAAGTGCAGCTCCGACCGCCGCCCCCACCGCCGCAGCAGGACGGCCCGGTCCCGCATGTCGAGGTCGTCCAGCATGAGCATGCCGCCGCCGCCGGCGCAGGTGATGATGTGCGAGGAGGCGAAAGAGGTGAGGCTCATGTGGGACCGCTCCCCGGTGGGCCGCCCCCGGAGGGTGGGGGCCATGGCGTCGCACGAGTCCTCGATCACGACCAGGCCGTGGCGGTCGGCGATCTCGCGCACCGCGTCCCAATCAGGCACGTTGCCGATCAGGTTGGCACCCAGGATGGCCCGGGTCGTGGGGGTGATCGACGCTTCGAGGCGGGCCGGATCCACGCAGTAGGTGTCAGCCTCCACATCGACAAAGGACGGGATCAGGCCGGCCCGCACCACTGGCGCGATGTCGGTGGAGAAGGTGACCGCCGGGATCAGCACCTCGGCGCCCGGTTCGAGGCCCATCAGCTCCACCGCCAGGTACAGCGCCGACGAGCCCGAGTTGACCATCACCCCGGATTGCTTGGCGAAGAGGGCGCTGACCCGCTTCTCCATCTGGTTGACCCGGCGGCCCACCCAGAGGCCCCTGTCGTCGCGCAGCACCTCGACGACCGCCTCGATCTCGCGCTCGTCGTGGACGCTGGCTGCGTAGTACACCCGCTGGTGGGGATTGGGCATCTGGTCAGCCCTCCTTGCTCGGGCGGCGGTGCCTCGCCGCGTACGCCTTCATGTAGTCCCGGACCTCCTCGGACCGGGCGCCCAGCTCCTGGTTACGGTTCTCCAGGGCGATGGCAGCCGCCATGCTTCCCACGTCCAGGTTGAGCCACATCACTTCCTTGGTGTTGCGTAGGCCGAAGCGGGTGTAGCCGGCCACCGCCTCGGCCATGGAGACGGCCTCCGACCAGAGGGCGTCGTCGGCCACCAGGCGCGACACCAGACCCATCCGCTCCGCCTCGGACGCGTCGATGGTGCGTCCGGTGAGGATCAGATCAAACGCCCGCGCCGCCCCGATCAGGCGCGGCAGCAGGTAGGTGACGCCCACGTCCGTGCCGGTCAACCCGGTCTTGATGAAGGCCGAGCACATCGTTGCCGACATCCCGGCGATGCGCAGGTCGCAGGCCAGCGTCAGGGCCAGTCCGCCGCCGATGGCCGGGCCGTTGACGGCCGCGATCACAACCTGCGGGGTGGCCCGGAGGTGCTGGGTCAAATTGGCCAGAAACGCTTGTCCGGTCCGGCCGGCCGGCATGTGGCGGTGCTCTCCCGGCTGAGGGGCCTGCCCCCAGTCGGCCAGGTCCAAACCGGCGCAGAACGCCCGGCCCGCCCCGGTGAGGATGACGACCTTGCAGGCGTCGTCGGCCGCCACCTCGTCGAGGGCGTCGTGGAGCCCGGTGACCAGGTCGAAGTTGAGGGCGTTGAGCCGTTCCGGCCGATCGAGGCGGATGACCCGCACCGAGTCGGACAGGCTTTCCAGCTGGACGTACATCGGCCCCCTCCCTCGATCTCCGGCTACCGGCCGCGCCGCCACGCTAACCCCAAGTCATTGACTTGGTCAAGTTTCTCCGGTCTGGCGCCATCCCGTGTGGGATGGAGGAGTCAACCGGCGAAGGTCAGCTCACGGGCGTTGTCGACCATGATGCGGCGCTGGTCGGCGGGGGAGAACGACGCCACGTTGGCGAAGAAGTCCCTCGGCTCGGGGAGGCCTTCGGCGTGGGGCCAGTCGGATCCGAAGAGGATGCGCTCGACCGGCAGGTAGCGGGCCAGGTCCTCGACGTCGTCCTCGACGAAGGGGGCGACCCAGCAGTGGTCGATGAACTGCTCGGCAGGATTGCTCCGGAACATCCCGGGGTTCTGGCCGTGCAGCATCTGAAGGGTATGGAGGACGGGGCGGACCCAATCGGCGCCATTCTCTACGTAGGCGAGGCGCAGGCGGGGGAACCGCTCGAACAGCTTGTGGGCCACCACGACGGTGGCGAAGTCCTGGATGAGGCGGTGCTTCATCAGGTGGTACGTGAGGCCGGCCACCCCGTCGGCGGCGTCGCCGTCAGCCGCCAGGAGCGACTGGTTGCCCCCCGTGCCCCAGGTGGCGGCCACCGCATCGGTGACGTCCACGTAGCCGTCCTCGAAGCCGGCGTGGGCGGTCACGACGACGCCGGCTTCTTGGACCCGGGCCCAGAACGGGTCGAACATCGGATCGGCTGGCGACCGGGTGCCTGATCGGGTGAATACCGGTCCGTTTCGGATGGTGATGATGCGGGCGCCCCGCTCTGTGCACCATTCCAGCTCGGCCACCGCCCGGTCCAGGTCGGACAGGGTCAGGAAAGGGACCCCGAAGATGCGGTCCCGGTAGGCGAAGCCCCAGTCCTCGTCCAGCCAGCGGTTGAAGGCCCGCAGCACCTCGACGGACGCGTCGATGTCGGGCTGCATGGGACCCTCCATGCACACCCCCTGGGAGGGGAACATCCACGCCGCTTCGAGGCCCTGGGCGTCCATGGCGGCCAGCCGGGCGTCGCGGTCGAACCACTCCGGATGTTCGGCCGGCACCTCGCAGGCCAACTCGTCGCCGACGCGCGCCTTGTCCGACCTGCCCTGGAAGTATTCGTACAGGGCGCCGGGGCGGGGCCGCATGTGCACGTCGCCGGGACCGGGGACGATGGGATGGATGCGGTCACCGAAGAAGTACCGGGGCTTGCCGGCCACCTCCCGCAGCACCACGCCGCGGTCGGCGAAGCGAGGGTCGCGGTGGCGGGTGAAGGCGTCGCTCGGCTCCCAGTAATGGTTGTCGGCGTCGAAGACGGTGTCGGGGAAACCGGCGTCGTCGCTCATCAGTCGGTGCCGTGCAGCAGCAGGCGGCCGGGCGTGGCCTGGGTGCACTCGCCGTCGATGAAAGTGGTGACCCCGTTGACGATGATCCGGTCGTAGCCGTGGGCCTTCTGGATGAGGCGCCACTCCCCCGCCGGGTAGTCCCACACCCGTTCCTGGGGGCCGCTGTCGACCGTGTCGGGGTCGTAGACGACCACGTCGGCCGGCGCCCCCTCGGCCAGGAAGCCCCGGCCCGCGAGCCCGGCGGCCACCGCCGGGTAGTAGGAGAGGCGCCAGTGGGCCTCCTCCAACGACATGATCTGGTGCTCGCGCACCCAGTAGCCGAGCAGCTCGGTCGGGTAGCGGGCGGTGGTGACGAACTTGGTGTGGGCCCCGCCGTCGCTGACCCCGGGCAGGGCGACAGGCGAGGTGGCGATCTCCTTCATCGACTCGGGCGGGGTCTCGAGCATCTTGGTGGCGAACCCGACCCGGAGCTGCCCGGCGACGGCTACGTCGAGGAAGGCGTCGATCTCGTGCTTGCCTTCGCGCTCGGCCACCTCGCCGACGAACCAGCCCTCGTACCTCTCCTTCAAGGCGGCGGCGTCGGGGACGTCGCTCGAGATCCAGTTGATCTTGATCTCCGACAGGTCATAGCCGGCCCCGAAGAGTCCGCCCCGCTCCTCGTGAACCTGCTTCATGGCGGCCCGTCGCACCGGGTCGGCGAATTTCACCAACTTCTCTTCGACGGTGCCCAGGCAGGCCTCCTTCCAGCACGGCACGGTGTCGGCCAGGTTGTAGTCCTCGAGGGTGAACTCCGACACGAAATTGGTGGTCAGCGCCTGGGCGAACACCCGCAGGCCCTCCTCCTCGTTGAAGTAGGCCAGCTGCTTCAGGGCGTCGCGGTGGGTGTACTTGGCCCCGCCGTGCTGGTTGAGGGCGCCATCGGCCAGCAGGGCATTCCAGATGATCGGGCGGCCGCTCTCGCGGGCCATCAGACCGGCCACCTCCAACGTGCCGGTCAGCTGGGCCACGCCCCGCCCCAGCGATCCCATGGCCCGGGAGAAGGCGATCACCTCCCGGTCGGTCATGCAGTCGGTGACCATGGGCGTGCCGTCGAAGTCCAGCTGGACGTTGCCGATCTCGCCCTGGATCTGGGCGCTGAACCCGCATGCCCCGGCCTCCATGGCCTCGACCAGCAGCCGGCACATCTCGTCGAGCTGCTCGTCGGTGACCCGGTGGGCCTTGGCCTGGTCCACCCCGGCGACGTAGGCGTAGAGGGGGGCGAGGGGGACGAAGGACATGACGTTGACGCCCTTCGGGGTGCGGCCCACGCTGTCGAGGAATTCGGGGAAGGTCTCCCAGTCCCACGGCATACCGGCCTGCATGGTCTTCAGAGGGACCGCCTCGTTGCGCGACAGGGCCAGCATGGCCCGATCCCGCTCGTCGGGCTTGCACGGAGCGAACCCGAAGCCGCAGTTGCCGATCACCACGCTGGTCACCCCGTGCCAGCCCGACATCGTGCACCACGGGTCCCAGAACACCTGGCTGTCGTAATGGGTGTGCAGGTCCACGAAGCCAGGAGCGACGATGCGACCGGCGGCGTCGACCACCTCGGCGCCGCCGACCTCGGACGGCTGGATGCGGCCGATGCGGGTGATGCGGCCGGCGGCGATCCCCACGTCGGCCTTGTAGCGGGGCGTCTGCAGGCCGTCGATGACGGTGCCGCCCTTGATGACGATGTCGAACTCCGACATGCGGTCCCCCTTGCCTGTCAGGCGTGTGGGCTACATCCTAGTTACTTGTTGCTTAACCAGCAAGCTTGTAGGATGTCCGGGCATGGCAGGCGAGGGGGTGGCCCGGCGCACGCAGGCGGAACGGCGCGGTCGATCCGAGGAGGCACTCCTCGACGCGGCCGCCGTCCTGATCGCCGAGCGGGGCGTCGAAGGGGCCTCCCTGGCCCGCATCGGCGGCCGCGCCGGGCTCAGCCGGGGGCTGCCCACGCACCACTTCGGGTCGAAGGACACCCTCGTCGCCCGCCTGGCCCGGCGGGCCCAGGAGCGCATTGCGGCCGGATTCCTCGACACCCTCGCCGACGAGGCCCGCACGCTGGCCGACCTGACCGGCCTCGAGCTGGTGTACATGACCGTGGACTCGTACCTGCAGCTCTTCGAGGACCCCTCCGACGACGTGCGGGCCCTCATCGTCATGTGGGGCTCGACCTTTCCGGCCCGGTCCTCGGTCGAGGGCATGATCGACGCCGAGCGGCGCAGCTACGTCGGCCTGTCCGAGGTGATCGCCGACGGGCAGCGAGACGGATCCATCCGGGCCGATCTGGAGCCGGACGCGGCCGCGGTACTGGTGCTCGGCATGATGCGAGGCGTGGCCGCCCTGCTCCTGACCGACTCGGAGATCACCGACATGCGGCGAGTGCGACGCACGTGCCGCGACATGATCAACCAGGCACTGGAGGCGAGACCGTGAACCCACCGTCCGAACCGCTGACCACCTTCTTCGACGCGGACAACCACTACTGGGAGTCGAGCGACGCCTTCACCCGTTACCGCAGCCCGGCCTTCGCCGACCGGGGCGTGGTGGTGAAGCAGTTGGACGGCCGCTGGCGCTACGTGGTCCACGGTGAGCCCCACCCATGGGTGCCCGGCCCGGGTGACCTCAACCCGCGGCCCCGACCCGGCGCCCTGTTCGACTACTTCTCGGGCCGGGGCACCAAGACCGACGTGGCCGACATGCTCACCTGCGAGGATCCGGCCGACCACCCCGAGTGGTTCGGCCGCGACGCCCGGCTGGAGGTGATGGACCGCCAGGGCCTGGACGGGGTGTGGATGTTCCCCTCCCAGGGAGTGTGCATGGAGGGCCCCATGCAGCCCGACATCGAGGCCGCCATCGACATCTTCGGTGGCTTCAACCGGTGGCTGGACGACGAGTGGGGCTACGCCTATCGGGACCGTATCTTCGGGGTGCCCTACCTGATCCTCTCCGACCTCGACGCCGCGGTGGGCGAGCTCGAGCGGGTCATCGAGCGGGGCGCCCGGGTGGTCGCGGTGCGCCCCGGGCCCGTGTTCACCACCGATGGGCTCAGGTCGCCGGCCGATCCGCGGTTCGACCCCTTCTGGGCCCGCGCCGCCGAAGCCGAGCTGGTGGTCACCGCCCACGCCGGCTTCGACGACGGGTACCGGGATGTGGAGGACGCGGTGGCGCGAGCCTGGGGCTATCCGAGCCGGCGCCGCCACGGCGCGGTGTCGTCGCTGGCCTTCTACGAGCCGTTCGTCGACGCTGTCATGCACCACCGGCTGATCCACGACTTCGTCGCCGCCCTGGTCGCCCACGGCCTGTTCCAGCGCCACCCCCGCCTCCGGGTGGCCAGCATCGAGAACGGCGCCACCTGGATCCCGGAGCTGCTCCGGGTCCTGCGCCGCCTGCACACCCAGAACCGTGGGCTGTTCGACCAGGACCCGATCGAGCAGCTGCACGAGCACGTCTGGATATCGCCGTTCGTGGAGGACGACGTGCCGGAGCTGGCCCGCTACATCCCGGTGGAGCGCATCCTCTTCGGCTCCGACTGGCCCCACGCCGAAGGCGTGCCCGAACCGAGGGACTTCCTCACCAAGGTGGCCGGTCTTCCCCCCGGCGATCAGCGCCGGATCATGGGCGACAACGCCCGGGCCCTGATGCGACCCTCATAAGAGGTCCACGGCAAAGGCCCGGGCCTCCTCGTAGCGGCCGAAGGGAGCGATGCGCCGGTACCCCCGTCCCACGTACATGGCCTCCGCCTCGGGCTGGCGCGGCCCGGTCTCGAGCACCAGACGGCGGTATCCGGTGGCAGCCGCCTCTTTCTCCAGTAGTGCCAGCACCTGCACGGCCAGCCCCCGGCGGCGGTAGGCCGGATGGGTCCACATCCGCTTGACCTCGCACGTGCCCTCGTCGTGGGGCCGGTAACCGCCCCCGGCCACTGTCATCGGCGACCGGCCGTCCCGCCCGCCGGCGCCGGGCAGGGGGTCGACCAGGACGAGGAACAAACCCACCGGCGGGTCGAACTCGGCTTCCTCGGTCTGGAGGATCTCGTCGTTCGGCCCGTACCGCACCCGGTACTCCTCGTCGAGGCCGGCCAGCAGGGGGGCGGTGAGAGGATCGGTCAATCGGACCCGTCGGAGCTCCACAGCCGTCCATACTGGCACCGGCGTGGACCTACCGGCCATCCGATTTCGACGTCGCTGTTAGCTCTGGGGCGGCCCCCGGTGTTAGCCTCTGCGCTGCTATGAGAACGGTGATTGTCGGTGCTTCCACCGGCCTGGGGCGCTGTCTGGCGCTGGGCCTGGCCGGGAAGGGCAGCCAGGTCGCGCTGATGGCCCGCCGCGAGGAGCTCCTGCTCGACGCGGCCCGGCAGATCGGCGAAGGGGCCCACGTGATCACCTGCGACGTGACCGACGAGGCTTCGTCTCGCGCCGCGGTGGCCCGGGCCGCGGAGACCATGGGCGGCATCGACGGCGTGGTGTACTGCCCGGGCATCGGCATCCTGCGCCGAATCGAAGAGCTGGAGATGGCCGACTGGCGACGGGTCTTCGACACCAACGTGGCCGGCGCGGCCCTGTTCACCGCGGCCGCCCTGCCCCATCTGGTGGAGTCCAAGGGCGCCGTCGTCTTCCTGTCGAGCGTCAGCGCCTCCTTCACCGCCCCCTGGCCCGGGCTGGCTTCCTACACCGTCACCAAGGCGGCCATGGACAAGATGGTCGAGGCATGGCGGGCCGAGCACCCAGGGGTGGGTTTCACCCGGGTGGTCGTCGGTGACTGCGCGGGAGGCGAGGGGGTGGCCGGCTCGCAGTTCATGACCGGGTGGGACATGGAGTTGCTGGGTGAGCTGTTCCCGACCTGGATGAGCAGGGGTCTGCTGGCCGGCACCGTCTACGAGCCGCAGGAGCTGGTGCACGTGGTCGACTCGGTGCTGCGCCTGGGCAGCACCGCAGCCATCCCGACCGTCACCGTGATCCCCCGGCAGTCACCTGATGCGGTGTCGCTGGCCGACCTTCAGAACGCCGCCGATCTGCCCCTGCCCTGATCGGCCGGGCGGGGCGACCTCTCGACGTCAAGGGGAAAAAATGGAGACCCTCGATGTGCAGGCACCAGCGGAGGGAGTGACCCTTCTGCGCCTGGCCCGGCCCGAGCGGCTGAACGCCGTCAACCAGGTCATGGTCGGTGAGCTGCACGACACCCTGGCGACCGTCGGTGCCGACCAGTCGGTCCGGGTCGTGGTGCTGACCGGTGCCGGCCGGGGCTTCTGCTCGGGCATCGACATGAAGCACTTCGGTCCCGGGCTGCCCGACGACTCCGCCTCGGCAGGCGAGTTCCTGGCCCACCAGGAACGTATGGCCGCGCTACCCCAGCTCTTGCGGGACCTGCCGCAGCCGGTCATCGCCGCGGTCAACGGTCCGGCGGTGGGCGGCGGTTTCGCGCTGTGCCTGGCCTCCGACATCCGCGTCTGCGGCGCGTCGGCGACATTCGCCAACGCGGCCATCCGCCTCGGCCTGTCCGGGGCCGAGATGGGCATGAGCTACCACCTGCCTCGCATCGTGGGGACCAGCGTGGCCGCCGACTGGATGCTCACCGGGCGCACCGTGGCTCCCGACGAGGCGCTGCGGACCGGTCTGGTCAGTGCCCTGGTGGACGACGATCAGCTGGTACCCCACGCGCTGGGGCTGGCCGGTCTGATCGCCTCGCACACCGCACTCGGGGTACGGCTGACCAAGCGGGCCCTGCAGCACAACACCGACGCCCCCGGCCTGGCCGCCGCCCTCGAGCTCGAGAACCGCAACCAGGTCATCACCGCGGCCACCACCGAGGCCGCCGCCATCCGGGCCGGCTGGGGCCGGTAGACGACCGGAGCCGGGCCTCCGGGCCCGGCTACTGCTACCTGCTCCGGCTCGATGGCCGGGGCCGCCCGGTTCGGGCCGCCACCTCGGGCCGCACCACCTCGGCCCGGTTGCCGTCCAAGTAGTTCGGAGGCGGGGCCTAACGTCGAGTCGGGGTGTTGGTGTACACCACCGCCCCGCCGAAGTGGGGGGAGGAGTGGCAGGCCACCCCTACATTGACGCCCTGGCGTTGGCGCTCGCCCGCCCGGCCCGAGAGCTGCAGATAGCACTCGAGCATCTGCGGCACCCCGTGCATGCGCCCGTTACCCAGGGCCCCGCCACTCGAGAGGGCAGGGATGGCGCCGGGCCGGTCGCTGTCGATCTGGCCGTCCAGCACGAAACGGTGGGCCTCCCCCTTCGGGCAGAGGCCGAGACACTCCAACCAGAAGTACACGAACGGCGAGAAGCCGTCGTAGACCTGGGGCAGGTCCACATCGCCGGGACCGATGCCGCTCGACTCCCACAGGCGGCGGGCCGTTTCCTCCCCCACCCCCATGATGTCATCGAGGGGCCAGTGCACCGGGGTGCGCCGGGTAACCGGCGCCCCCATACCGAAGCCCGAGACATACACCGGCTGGTTGGGCAGATCCTTGGCCCGCTCCGCAGTGGTGAACACGAAGGCGGCCACCCCGTCCACCGGTATGTCGCAGTCGTAGCGGCAGATCGGGTCGCTGATGAAGGGGGCGGCCAGGTACTCCTCGGCGGTGAGCGGCTGGCCGTACCAGTGGGACCACGGCAGCCGGGCCCCGTTCTTGCGGGCCTCGACCAGCACCTGGGCCATGGCCTCGCGGGTGGCGCCGTAGCGCTGGATGTACTCCTGGTAGGGCAGGGCGATCATGGCGAGCGGCCCGAAGTAGCCCTGCGGCACCGTCCACTGCTGGGACCCGCGGGCGTCGCGCATGGTGTTCTCGTGGTACTTGCCCTTCGGGTTGTGCAGCGCCCGGTGGAGCAGGACGTAGTCGGCTGCCCCACTGGCCACCGCGTTGACCGCCATGGTCACCGAGCCGGGGATCTGCCCGAAGCCCTGGAAGCCGGCCGCATAGCGGGGATTGATGCCCAGGTGCTCGGCCAGCCAGTTGGCCGTGACCAGGCTGATCCCGTCCTCGGCGGCATGGCTGCCGGAAGTCGGGAACAGGGCACCCGTGACGAACCCGTCGACGGCGTCGAGACCGGCGTCGGCGATGGCCCGGCGGGCGGTGTCGACCGCCATGGAGCCGAGCTGCTGGTCGGAGTGGCGTTCGACCTGGCTGTGGGCGTACCCGGCGATCACCACCTTGTTGCGGGCGGCCATGGTCCCACTCATGAATCCGCCCCCGCCGTCAGGACGAAGGCCGGTACCGACACTTCAGGCGTCACGTCCTCGAAAGCCACATGGACCTCGGACCCGAGACCGAGCGGCGCGTCCGGACCGTCGAGCAGGCGGCCGATCAGGCGAAGGTCGGCCTGCTCCACCAGCTCCACGTCGACCAGCACGTAGGGAAGATCGGCCCTGAAACCGGGCAGGAAGGACTGGTGCATGACGGTCCACGACCGCACCCGGCCCCGGCCGCTCACCTCGGTGAAGCGGAACTCGGGATCGCTGGTGCCGCACGCCTGGCACACCACGTCCGGCGGGTGGGCGAAGGTACCGCAGCGGGAGCAACGGGCCACCGCGAGCCGGTGACGGGCCGCCGCGTCCCAGTACGGCGCCGACAGCTCGTCGGGCACCGGCAGCGGTCGTAGCGGCTCGGCCGGGGGGCCGGTCAAAGGATGGCCCCCGCCTCCTTGAAGGCGATGATCTCGTCCCAGCCGAACCCCAGCTCGGCCAGCACCGTCTCGCTGTCCTCCCCGTGCTCGGGCGCTCGTCGAAGCAGCGGCGGTTGGCCGTCGAACTGGACCGGGACAGCCGGGAGCCGGTACGCCGTCTCCCCGTCGATCACCACGTCGCCGATGTAGCCGTTGGCCTCCACTTGTGGGTCGTCGATCAGCTCCGGAACGGACTGCACAGGAGCCCACGGGGCGTCCAGCCGGCGCAGCAGGTCCTTCCACTCGGCGAAGCTGCGGGTGGCGAACTCGGCGTCGAGCGCGGCCACACAGGCATCCGCATTCTCCCGGCGCACCTCGATGTCGGCGAAACGGGGGTCGTCGAGCAGGTCCTGTCGGTCGATGAGCCGGCAGAAGTCGGCCCAGTAGCGGTCGGGCTGCAGGAACATCAGCTGGATGTGCCGGCCGTCCTTGGTCCGGTAGTTACCCACCACCGGGTTGAACGCCGGGCCCCTGCCGGCCGCCGCCTTGGGCTCGTCCCCGCTCAGGGCGGCCAGCACGTCGGAGGAAAGGGTCCACATGGCGGTGGCCAGCAGGGACACGTCCACGATCGAACCCCGGCCGGTCCGCGTCCGCTTCAGGAGGGCGGCGGACACGCCGAAGGCCAGGGCCATGCCGCCGTTGCGGTCACCCATGGCCCCCCGCTGGCCGATGGGGTAGTCCCGTTCGGGCGGGGTCAGCACATGGGCCAGGCCGCCCCGGGAGAAGAAGGCGGTGGAGTCGTAGCCGGCCTGGTTGGCGTCGGGCCCGTTGGGCCCGTAGCCGCTGCCTCTGGCGTAGATCAGCTTCGGGTACTTGGCCGTGAGTTGCGCCGCGTCCAGGCCGAGCCGCTCGAGAGCCTTGGGCCGCGTATTGGTGAGGAACACGTCGGCCGACTCGAGCAGGCGCTCGAGGACGTCCCGGCCCTGCTCGCTTCGTACATCGAGAGCGATCGAGCGCTTGCCCCGGTTGGCCAGGGCCAGCGACATGTTGACCCCGCCCCTTTCGGTGCCGATGCCCTGGGTGGCCAGCCCCCGGTAGGGGTCGCCCTCAGTAGGCTCGATGTGGATCACGTCCGCCCCCCAGTCGGCCAGCAGGGCACCGGCCACCGGCACGAACACCCATTGGGCCAGTTCCACGACGCGTATCCCGTCGAAGGCCCCCTGCTGATCGTCCGCCACCCGGGTCAGCCTCTCCTGCTCAGGACCACGAGGGGTATCTCACGGTCGGTGCGGCTCTGGTACGTGTCGTAGTTGGGCCAGGCATCGGTCATGATCTTCCACAGGCGGGGCTTCTCCTCCGCCGTCGCGGTGCGCGCCGTCACCGGGATGCGCTCCGCCTGGACCTGGATCTCGCAGTCCGGGTGGGATTGGACGTTGTGGTACCAGTTGGGATGGGTCGGCGCCCCGCCCTGCGACGCGATGATGAGGTAGTCGTCGCCGTCGCGGCCGAAGATCAGCGCCGAGGTACGCGGTTGGCCGCTCTTGCGGCCGGTGGTCGTGAGGAGAAGGGTGGTCACCCCGTTCCACATGTAGCCGACCTCGCCGCCGGTCTCCCTGTACCGCTTTACGTGATCGGGGCCCACGAGGGTGATGTCGGGCGCGCTGTAGCCTGGTTCGCTCATATCAGTCCTTCCGTCTACCCAAAGACTACGGGGATGGCGGTGGCGCCCCGCTCGTACAGGCCACCAAAGGTGGGCGGTTCGGCGTCGGGGTCGAGGCGCAGGCCGGGGAGGCGGTCGAGAAGGGCATTGATGCCCACCGTCATCTCCGCCCGGGCCACGTGCTGGCCCAGGCACACATGCGGCCCGCCACCGAAGCCGAAGGTGGGCTTGAGGGGGCGGGAGATGTCGTACTCGTCGGGCCGATCCCAGCGGGCCGGATCCCGGTTGGCCGCGCCGATGCACATGTGCAGCACCGATCCCTTGGGCAGATGCTGGCCCTCGAGCTCGGCGTCTTGGGCCAGCCAGCGGGAGAACATGGGGTCGGTGGGCATCCACCGCATGGTCTCCTCGATGGCCGGGCGCAGGAGGTTGCGGTCGGCTGCCACGGCGGCCAGAACCTCAGGGCGCGACAGCATGGCGGTCAGGGCGATGCCCATCTGCTTCCAGGTGGTACCGGAGCCGGCCGCCAGCAGGAGCAGCGAGAACGAGTAGATCTCAGCGTCGGAGAGGCGATGCGTTGCACCTTCCTCATCGGACACCTCGGAGTGGGTGAGCACGCTGATCAGGTCGTTCTGCGGATGCTCCCGCCGGGCCGCGACGATGGGCTTGATGATCTCGATGAGGGCATCGGGCTGACGGCTGACCGTCTCGCGGATGTCGAGTGCCTGGTCCACCGGCACGCCGAAGCTGCCGGTGATGGTCAGCACCGGGATGGCGGCACAGAACTCCACGTTGAGCTCGGCCCGCCCCTGCGCCTCGAAACAGTCGATCAGTGCGTGCACCGTCTGGTCGATCCAGTTCTCGATCCACCAGCGGGCCCGGGCCGGGCCGAACGAGGGCTGGACCAGGGCTCGGTACCGCCGGTGCTGGGCCCCGCCCATGGACAGGAGGCTGTTGGTGATGGTCGCCTGCCCCGACTCCACGTCCACCGGTTCCGGTGACGAGGCGAAGGTTTCGGGATCCCGGTAGGCGGCGTCGCAGGCCGCCCAGCTGAACGCCGAGAAGTGCTCGCGGTCCGGCTCGGGCAGGCCGTGGAAGCCGATGTCGTCGGTGACGCCCATCAGTTGGTGGACGACGCCCGGTTGGACGGGTGCCCTCTGGCGCAGGTCGTGCCACAGCGGGTACGGGTCGTCCCGGTACTTGCCCCCGGTCCAGACCAGGTAGCTCCCGGCCAGGTCGAAGATCTCCCGGACCCGGTCCAGGTCCAGGATCGGGTTCGTGCTGGTCATCGCCGCACCTCCTCTGTCATCTCGCTCGCTCCCCCGGTGACCGGTATCAGCGGGCCACGTAGCCGCCGTCGATGGGCAGCAGCACCCCGGTGACGTTGGCCGCCCGGTCCGAGCAGAGGTAGACGGCCGCCTCGGCGCAATCCTCGGCGGTGATCGGTCGGCCCAGCGGGTGCATCGAACCGGTCTGCTGACCCAGCACCTCGGGATCGACGCCCGAGTTGTCTATCCCCATGGCCGCCATGAACTGGGTGAAGGGCATGCCGGCCGGGCAGATGGCATTGCAGCGGATCCCGAAAGGGGCTCCCTCGATGGCCGCCGCCCGCGTCAGCTGGTGCACTCCGCCCTTGGTCGAGCCGTACACCGAGCCACCCCACGCCACGAGACCGGCCACCGACCCGGTGTTGAGGATGACACCTCCGCTCTCCTGCTTCTTGAACTGCAAGATGGCGTGCTTGGTCCCGAGGAACACGCCCCGGTAGTTGATGGCCACCAGCCGGTCGAAGTCCTCGACCGTGTGCTCCTCGAGCTCGAGGCCGGGCCGGGGGGTGGGCACGCCCACGTTGTTGTACATGATGTCCAGCCGACCGAAGCGGTCCACCGCCACCGCGATGGCCGCCTGCACGTCGGACTCCTGGGACACGTCGCAGCGTTCGGCCACGGCCACACCGCCGGCCGCCTCGACGAGTGCGACGGTCTCCTTGGCCCGGTCCAGGTCGATGTCGGCGCAGACCACACGGGCGCCTTCTTCGGCGAAGCGCAGGCACGATGCCCGCCCTACGCCGGCCCCTCCCCCGGCGACGACCGCCGACTTTCCCTCCAGCATCATCTTGCGCTCACACTCCTTCTGATTCGTAGACGAGGGCCAGGGCGCCCGTCGGGCACGCCTCGACCGCGTTGTGCAGCGCCTCGAGCGAGTCGCCGTCGATGTCGATCACCACTGCTTTGGTCTCGTCGTCGTGGGCGAAGGTGTTGGCCGCGTACATGATGCACATGCCGCTGCCCATGCACTGGGCCCGGTCGACGTGTATGGCCGTGGGGCGCGGTGCTCCTGGCATTTGCCCGTCAGCCATTCAACCGCGACGGTGGTTCGGCCGGGGTGTAGCGGTACAGCTTCTCGGCGTTGCCCCGGAGGAGCTTGTACTGGGTCTCGGCCGGCAGGTGGCCGATCACCTTCTTGACCCCGGTGATGCAGTTGGGCCAGGTCGAGTCGGAATGGGGGTAATCGGTCTCGCACATGATGTTGTCCTCGCCGATCTCACCCAGGCTGGCGATCCCGTGGTGGTCCTCGATGAAGCAGCCGTACACGTGGTTGCGGAACAGCTCCCGGATGTTGAGGGTGTCCATGTCCACATCGGTGGTGGCGTGATCCATGAACTTCTGGCCCCGAGACACCCAGTATCGCTGCTTGTCCAACACCTGCTCGGCCCGTTCGAGGAAATACGGCATCCAGCCGATCTCCCCCTCGGAGAGGGCGATCTTCAGGTTGGGGTAGCGGGTGAACATACCGCTGAAGAGCCACGAGAGCATGGCCCCCGAGGTGCGGATGGCGCCCCAGGCCAGATTGGCCATGAACGGCGAATCCGGAGCGATCTGGGGCACCTGCGACGAGGAACCCACGTGCATCGAGGCGACCATGCGAAGCTCGTTGGCGGCCGCCATCACGGGGTCCCAGTAACGGCCGTGATCGTGGATGGTCGGGAGGCCCAGAGGAGCCGGGTTCTCCGAGAAGGCGAAGGCAGTGACGCCCTTGGCCGCCATGCGCTCCATCTCCTTGGCCGCAAGGGGCGGGTCCCACATCGGAATGAGCATGAGCGGGATGTACCGCCCCGGCGCCGCCCCGCACCACTCCTCCACGACCCAGTCGTTGAAATGCTGCAGCATCTCGAAGCCGAATTCGCGGTCGCTCGCCTCCATGAAGAGCTGCCCGCAGAATCGGGTGATGGTGGGGAAGCACAGGGAAGCGAGGATGCCGGCCCGGTCCATGTCCTCGATGCGGGCCTTGGCGTCGTAGCACCCCGGCCGCATCTCGGAGTACGGCAGCGGCTCCGGGCTGAACTCCTCCTTGGCCTTGCCGGCACAGGCCGACAGGCCGGAGCTCGGGTAGCGCTTGCCGTCGTAGACCCAGTAGTCCATCCCGTCGATGAGCTCCACGTGGGGCGCCCGCTCCCGGTCCTTGGCTGCGACCCGGTCGACCCACAGGTTGGGCGGCTCCAAGATGTGGTCGTCGACGGAGATCAACCAGTCCAGGTTCAGGACGGTCGAATTCGGATCAGTCATATTCCCTCCCATGGCCGGGCTACTTCGGCAGCTCGCCGATCAGCAGATGTTTTACTTCCTGAAAGGCCCGCACACCCTCGACACCGCGCTCGCGACCCAGGCCGCTCTGCTTGTAACCGCCGCTCGGGGCGTAGGCGCTGAACATGCCGGTGTTGACGTTGGCCGCTCCGGCCCGCATGCGACGGGCGATGGCGGTCGCCGCCGCCGTATCGGCGCCGTAGACCTGCGACGACAGGCCGTACACGCTGTCATTGGCGATGCGCACCGCGTCGTCGACATCGCGGTAGCCGATCACCCCGATCACCGGCCCGAATATCTCCTCCTGGGCGGCCGGGTTGGAGCTGTCCGGGAGATCGAGCACCGTCGGCTCGAAGTAGTAGCCCCTGTCCAGGCCGGCCGGTCGCCCACCGCCGCATACCACCTTGCCGCCGTGCTCCTCGGCCAGAGCCACGAAGCGCGCACAGCGGTCCCGCTGGGCGGCGCTGATAAGTGGCCCCATCATGGCGGTCGGTTCGCTCGGCGGGCCGACCTCGATACCTGCGTAAGTAGCGGCGACCGCCTCGAGCACCTCGCTCTTGCTCTCCTCCGGGACCAGCATGCGGGTGGCTGCCACGCACGCCTGACCGGCGGTCATGGCGATCACCGCGGCCGCTCCGGGGCCGACCCGGTGGAGGGCGTCGGGCAGGTAGATCTGGGCCGACTTGCCGCCCAGCTCCAGGGCGACGCGCTTCACCGTCGTGGCCGCCTGAGCCAGGATCTGGCGGCCCACCGCGGTGGACCCGGTGAACGACACCATGTCCACCGCCGGGTCGGTCGTGAGCAGTTCGGCGCCGGCCGAACCGGCCTCGACCACCACACTCAGCACTCCGGGAGGCAGGCCGGCAGCCTCGGCGGCCGCGCCGAAGGCGAGCGACGATATCGGTGTCAGGGGGCTCGGCCTCAGGATGACGGAGTTTCCCGCCATCAGGGCCGGGATCAGCTTCTGGAAGCCCATGATGACCGGGGCGTTGTACGGCGTGATGGCGGCCACCACACCGATCGGCTCGTAACGGCGCACGCTCAGCGCCACCCGACCCCGCACCAGCTCGTCGACGGGCACCGGGTTGGACTCCTCCTGCGGGAGGCCCAGGTACAGGTCGATGGTGTTGCGGGAATAGGTGATACCGGCCGAGTACTGGGCCATCTCGGCGAACATCGAGGGCTGGCCCGCCTCCGCCACCATCGTGGCCACCCAGGCCCCGTGCACGGTCTCCAGGTAGTCCACGAAGGCATGCAGGATCTCCGCCCGGCGGCGAGCCGGGAGATCGGCCCACACACCCGCGTCGAAGGCGCGCCGGGCCTCGGCCACGGCCCGGGCGATCTGGTCGATCGGCGTCACCGACACATCGGTGACATGCGACTCGTCGGCCGGGTTCTCGACCGCCATCGACTCTTCCCCGTCCACCCACCGACCGGCCACGTAGGAGGCTCTCTGGGTGATCAGCTCTCCCCCGGCTTGGCTGGCGCCCGTCACATCCATCCCCCACTGTCACGGTAGATCATCGTTCTACATTTCCAGAGTATGTACTATCCGTCAAGCTGTCGTGGACGCGATCGGAGAGGAGCTTCGGGATTGACGACCGCTTCACCGGTTCCCGGCGCCCTCGCCGGGTGGCGGGTTCTCGAGTTGGCCGAGGGCCCGGCCGCCGCGTTCTGTGGCCGGGTACTGGCCGATCTGGGCGCGGAGGTCCTCACCGTGGAGCCCGTCGGAGGGTCCCCGCGGCGGGTCGACCGATCGGAGCCCGGCCGCGGCGATCCGACGTTCGCGTACCTCCACGCCGGCAAAGGAAGCGTCTGCGTACCCGGCGGCCCGACCGGCGCCGACGACGAGGGCATCATCGAGAAGCTGGCCGGGCTGGCTGACGTGATCGTCAGCGACCTCGATCCGGCCCGGCTGCGGGAGCTCCTCGGGCCCTCCCCGGCGGGCGCGGCCGTCTGCGTGCGGCCGTTCGGGGGAACGGGACCGAGGGCCGACCAGCCGGCCACCCACCTGACCATCTTCCACTCCTCCGGCGAGAGCTCCACCCTGCCGAGCGGGCCGGGATGGGAGATGTTCCCGGACCGGGCCCCGATCCAGCTGGGCAGCGACATCGGCTGGTACGACGCCGGCTGGAACGCCGCACTGGTGTCGATGGCCGTCCTCGTGGACCGGCTCCACGGCCGGGTTGGGCAGCAGGCCGACCTCTCGGTGCAGGAGTGCATCATCTCCTCCAATCGGACCCGCCTCAACCGGTTCCACAACGAGGGGGTATGTGTAGGTCGGGAGAGAGGCCGGTACGGGATCCTGGGGATGCTGCGCTGCCGGGACGGTTGGGTGCAGGCGGTCGGGATGCGCGACGAACATTGGGATGCCCTCGTGGCCGCGCCTGGGAGCGAGAGCTTCCGCGCCGCCGGCTTCGCCGATGCGGCCACGCGGTCGGCCGATCAGGAAGGCCTCGGGCGAACCCTCCACGAGTGGTGCTCGGGTCGACCGAAGGCGGAGGTGGCGGCCCAGCTCTCGGGGCTCGGTGTGCCGGCCGGGATTTTCGCCGACCCGGGCGATCTCCTCCGCAGCGACCAGCTGGCCCACCGCCGCTTCTTCTCCTCCGTCAACAGCGGCGATGGGCATCTGGTGACGTTGCCGGGGGCGCCCTACCGCCTGTCACGCACCCCGGCCCGGACCGGCGCGGTTCCCGCCGCCGGATCGCACACCTCTTTCTCCGAGCGATCCGAGGCGCCGAGCGCACCGGTTGCCGGCACCCGGTATCTGGAAGGGATAAGGGTCCTGGACTTCACCTGGGCTGCGGCCGGTCCCTACGCCACGCTCCTGCTCGGGTTCCTCGGTGCCGACGTGGTCAAAGTGGAGTCGCCCAACCGGCTGGACCCCGCTCGATCCGGTTTCATCGCCCGCTACGACGGGGTGGACCGGTCCCCCATCTTCAACGAGATCAATCTCAACAAGGCCTCCGTGCAAGCCGACCTCAAGGACCCGGCGGCTCTAGCTGCCATACGGGCCCAGCTCGGCTCGTTCGACGTGGTCGTGGACAACTTTCGCCCTGGGGTCATGGATCGACTCGGTCTGGGCCCGGCCGACCTCCTGGCTTCGCACCCCCACCTGGTCGTGGCATCCTCGTCGGCCAACGGGGCCACCGGTCCCGAGGCCAAGGGTGGCGGCCTGGCCAGCATCTTCGCCGCTAGCGGTGGTCTGAGCGGGCAGACCGGCTATCCCGACGGGCCTCCGACGGAGGTGGGCGATCCGATGGACTACCGCAGCGGAACCGCCCTGGCCGCGGCGATCGTCGCCGCCCTGCTACACAGGAGCATGACGGGGGAAGGTCAGCACGTCGATGTGTCCTCCCGGGAGGTGACCATCGCCAGTTCCCCGGCCGCGGTGTTGGCCCATGGGGCCGGCGAGTCCCCCGAGCCGCGACTGGGCAACCGCGACCGGTCCATGTCTCCCCATGACGTGTACCCCTGCCTCGAAGCCGGTTGGGTAGCGGTGAGTGTGCGCCACGCTGCGGACTGGGTCGGCCTGTGCCGGATACTCGAGCGTCCGGAATGGGGGGACCCGATGACCGAGGTATCGGCCCGGGCGGCGCGGCGCGAGGAGATCGACGCCGCCATCTCCGAGTGGTCGGCCGGCCTCACGGCCCACGAGGCCGCCGGCCGCCTGATCGCCGCGGGGATACCGGCGGCGCCGGTGATGTCATTCGCCGACGTGGCCCAAGACGCACATCTGGAGGCCCGGCACGCGTTCGTCGACATCGAGCACGCGGTCCTCGGCTCCCAGCGGGTCATGGGGGCCCCGTGGCATCTGTCAGATGGACCGCAGGAGGTGCGCCGGGCCGCCCCGCTGCTGGGCGCCGACACGGCCGCCCTCCTGGGGCCGGCGTCGAGTGGCCTGAGCCCGGCGTCGAGTTGAAGAGCCGCAAGAGGGAGTCGGAAGGGTGAGAACATGAGCGGGATCAGCGGGAGGCTTTCGATCGGGTTCGTGGCCGCCGGGGACCTGGCCCGCGCCGCGGCCCTGGAGCAACTGCCGATCGATTCGCTGTGGACCGGCGGCCACGTGGCCTCGCGCAACCCGTCCACCGAAGCACTGGTGAGCCTGTGCCGGCTCTCGGCTGTGACTTCGAGGGTGAAGGTCGGCACCTCGATCCTGTTGCTGCCTCTGTACCCGCCCGCCATCGTCGCCAAGCAGATAGCCGACCTGGACCGGGCCACCTCCGGCCGCGTCGTTCTCGGAGTGGGCATCGGCGGCGAATACCCCCAGGAGTTCCGGGCCTGCGGGGTACCCATTACCGAGAGGGGGCGACGTACCGACGAGGCCATCCAACTCATTCGCCGCCTCTGGAGCGCGGACGAGATCACCCACGAGGGTCCCTTCTTTCCCATGCAGGACGTCCGGATCCATCCGGCCCCGGCCCAGGCCGGCGGTCCCCCGATCGTGGTCGCCGGGCGCAAAGCTCCGGCCATGCGGCGGGCCGCCCAGCTGGGCGACGGCTGGATGCCCTACCTGTACTCACCGCGGCGCTACCGCGATTCGGTCGCCACGATCACGGCCCACGCGGCGGAGGCCGGTCGGGACCTGTCCCGGTTCGAATGGTACGCATGGGTGTTCGTCAACGTCGATGCCGATTCGAGGCGGGCCAAGGAGCAGGCCGCGGCCACCATGGGCGGGAACTACAACCAGGACTTCAAACCGATGATCGACAGCGTGGCCGCGGCCGGATCGGTACCAGAGGTGACGGACCGCCTCGAGGAGTTCGTGGATGCCGGGGCCCGCCATTTCATCTTCATGCCGGCGACTGGCGGTGAGGACCCCGATCCGGTCATCCATCGGCTGCTGGAGGACGTCCTGCCCGCCGTCCAGACCCACGCCGCTGGAGCCCCCTGACCGGATGCGCCAAGCCCTGAGTGACATTTCCGTCGTGGAGGTCGGCCACGGCGTAGCCACCGGATGGTGCGGCAAGGTGTTCGCCGATCTGGGCGCGGACGTGGTCAAGGTGGAACCCCCCTCCGGCGACCCGCTGCGGACCGACCCGGGCGCATTCGCCCACCTCCACACCAACAAGCGCAGTTGCCCGCTTCCCACCGGCGGCCGCGAAGACCTGATCGAGCTGATCTCCGGGGCGGACCTGGTGATCGAAGCCCCGGGACGCGGCGGCTTGAGCGACTGGGGCGTCGACCGGGGCGCCCTCATCCGCAACCGCCCGGCGCAGGTCGTGACGGCTATCACCGGCTTCGGGCTGACGGGCCCCTATCGCGACTACCGCTGGTCCGACCTGGTGGCCCAGGCCTTCGCCGGGACCCTGGTCGTCGACGAGAAGGGTCCGGTCCGGTTGCCCTTGTCGGTGTGCGAGTGCAGCGTCGGGCACACCGCCGCCTTCGGCGGTCTGGCCGCCGTCCTGCGAGCCCGGGCCACCGGCATCGGAGCGGTGGTCGACTGCGCCGCGGTGGAGGCGGTGGCCGCCAACCCGATGCGGATGGGCCGCCACCTCGGCTGGGAGTACCGCGGGCGGGTCGATCTCGAGCAGCAGCGGGTGGACAGCTCGTCCACTCTGCTCCCGCTTGGCACGTTCCCGTGTGCCGACGGGTACGTCGCCATGATGATGACGCCCCAGCAGTTGGGCGAGATGCTCTCAGTGCTGGACAGCGATGAGCTCAGGGCCTTCTTCGCCCAGCCCGATGCCTTCTCCCGGCCCGACGCCAAGGAGGTCCTGGACGGCGTCCTCTACGCCTGGTTGCTGCCCCGGACCCGACAGGAGATCACCGACACCGCCCAGGCCGCGGGCTGGCCGGTGGCCCCCGTGCACGTCCCCGCCGAGCTGCTCGGCGCGGACCATCTCCACCAGCGCGGCTTTTGGACCCACGTGGCCGACGAGGGGCAAGGCCACCTGCTGTTGCCCGGACCTCCGTACCGCTTCAGCGAAGGAGGCTGGAAGCTCCGACGTGGTGCGCCGCGCCTCGGCCAGGGAGACTCGCCGACCGGGTTTGCCGGCGGGTTGCAGGAGCCGGCGCCCGCCTTCGTGTCGACCGACCCCGACGCTCCTCCGCTGACCGGTATCCGGGTGCTGGACCTGACCACCGTCTGGTCCGGCCCTCTCTTCACCATGCACTTGGCCGACCTGGGCGCCGAGGTGATCAGACTCGAGAGCCCCCGGGTGTTCCCGCCGACGACCAAAGGCTACCTACCCCGCCCGGATCCGCAGATGCTCCTGAGCGTGGTCGTCGGCGGCTACGGTCCCCGCCAGGGAGATCGGCCCGACCGACCGTACAACCGTCACTCGATGAACAACTCGGTCTCTCGTGGCAAGCGGTCCTGCAGCATGGACGTCCGTGACCCGGAGCAGCGGGAGCTGTTCTTCCGGCTGGTGGCCCAGTCGGACGTGTTCGTCGAGAACCTCAAGGCCACGACCCTGCACCAGATGGGCATTCACGAATCGGAACTGCTGGAGGCCAACCCCCGTCTGGTCGTGGTCCGCATCCCTCCGGCCGGCCTCACCGGAGACTGGGCCCACTACACCGGGTTCGGCGGGCAGTTCGACGGCCTCACCGGTTTCGCGTCGATGTGCGGCCACCGCAACACCGAATTGATGGAGACCCCTTCGACCCAGCACATGGACAGTGCCACAGGTCCGGCCGCCACGTTCGCTCTGTTGGCCGCCCTCCACTACCGGGCCGCCACCGGCCGGGGCCAGGTGCTCGAGTTCGCCCAGATGGAGAATGTGCTGGCCCAGATGGGCGACATGTTCACCGACCTGCAACTGGGTAGGGCGCCCGAGCGCCTCGGCAACCGCGACCGCCACCTTGCGCCGCAAGGTCTGTACCCATGTTCGGACGGCCGCCTGCTCGCCCTCACGGTGATCGACCAGGCCGGTTGGATCGGTCTCTGCTCAGTCATGGACCGGCCGGACCTGGCCGACGATCCCCGCCTGTCGAGCGCGTCCGGGCGCCATGCTGCTCACGACGAGCTGGACCGGGCCATCTCGGCGTGGTCGTCCACCGTCACCGCTGGCGCCGCCTTTCGAGCTCTGCAGGAGGTCGGGGTGGCGGCCGCCCCCCATCTCGACGAAGCCGCCTTCGCAGCCGACCCCCAGGTGATGGCCCGCGAGTGGATCCGGCCGCTCACCAGTCTCGATGTCGGCCCGTTTCCCCATCTGGGCCAGGCCGTGCGTGGCATTCCCCTGGCGTGGGAACGCGGTGCCCCGGTGCTCGGGCAGGACAACGAGTACGTATACCGGAGTCTGCTCGGCCTAAGCGTCCGGGAATACGAACTCCTGGTCGGACGTGGCGCCATCACCGAGAACTACCTGGACGCCGAAGGCAATCCGTACTGAGTCCCGAAGGACAGTAGGTAGAATGTCATTGTGGAAGATCTCGATACGTGGTAGTTTCCGGCGTCAAACGCAACCGGGGGTAGCTCCTGATGGGTCTGAAACGGCTTCTCGTCGTCGCCGCGACTCTCGCGCTTATAGGCGCAGGATGCAGCAGCTCGAACAAGAAACCGACAGGATCACCGACGACGACCGGCGGCCAGGCACCTACCGCTACTGCATACACGATCGGCCTGCTGACGGACCTCACGGGGCTGGCTTCCAGCGCTGAGTCGAGCACCCCGAATGGTGTCAAGGCGGGCGTCGGGCTGGCGAACGCCAGCGGCTACAACATCAAATACATAGTTGCTGACGCCCAGTCTTCCCCCGGCGGCGCCCTCTCTGCCGCCCAGAAGCTCGTGGAGCAGGACCATGTGTTCGCGGTGATCGCCGTATCAGGTCTGACGTTCGCCGCTGCGAGCTACCTCACCAGCCACGACATCCCGGTGATCGGAGCCAATACCGACGGAACCGAGTGGATCACGGCACCAAACATGTTCTCCGTGTTCGGCACGGGCGATTATCACAAGGTCAGCACCACGGCAGGGGCCATCTTCAAACTGCTCGGCGCCACCAACATCGCGTCCCTCGGTTACAGCATCGTGCCCAGCGCCAAGCTGTCGGCGGAAGGCTCAGCCGCGTCGGTGGAGGCCGCCGGTCTCAAGGTCGGATATCTGAACCCCAACTTCCCGTTCGGTGGCACGAACGTGGGACCGACCGTCATCGCCATGAAGAACGCCAAAGTCGACGGCTTCACCGGGTCGGTAGAGGAGAACACCAGTTTCGCCATCGCCGAGGGGATGCGCCAAGCCGGGGCCCCCCTGAAGGTAGCCCTCTTCTCCGTCGGGTACGGAGGTGATCTGTACTCCGCCGGCCCGGGCGCGGAGCAGGCTGCTCAGAACGGCTATTTCTCCGTCAGCTACGAGCCGGTCGAGATGCATACGGCCGCCACCGAACGGCTACAGAAGGCCCTCGCGACCTACGCCGGCATCACCCAGGACCCCACCCTCAATGAGTACATCGGTTACGCATCGGTGAACGCTTTTACCAAGGGACTGCAGGCGGCCGGGCCCAATCCGACCCAGGCCACGTTCATCAAGGCCATGCTCAGCATCCGGTCATACAACGCGGATGGTCTGTTCGGCTCTCACAGCGTCGGGTTCGCCCTGGACCAGCGGGGCATCGTGGGCGGCGCCGACAACTGCATCTGGTTGGCCCGCTTCGCCGGTACGACATTCCACCTGGTCCAGGGGGCCGAGCCGATCTGCGGGACCAATATCCCGGGCAAGACCGTGTCCTGAATCGGCAGCGGTATACCCCTCCTGCCGAAGTGGCGGACTCAGAATCTGTCTTGAAGAGTCGAGGCGAGGAGATGGCGGCCATTGGTCAGACATTTAAAGGGAGACAGATAACACGAGATATGAGTCGAATGGCCGCTGTCTCCTCTCCAATCTCCTTCTTCACGACAGCTTCTCAGGCCCATAAGCAGGCTAATCCCAGATGCCGGTGCGGAAGGCCCAGGACTGGGCCACCCCCTCCTCGGGAACGTGAGCGAGCGGCTGCATGACAGCGTCCACGGAGGGACCTATCCGACGGACCGTGCGCCTCAACGCATGTTCGTCGAAACCGTAGCACCGGACGGCATTCTCGCCGACGATCGCCATCGCCTCCGATTTCGGTATCCCGCTGAGGGCGAGCCGGAGGCTGTCCATGGTCCAGGGCCAGGTACCTTCGGTGTGCGGGTAGTCAGAGCCCCACATCAGCCGATCGAGTCCGATGTCGTGTCGGTTCTCGCATTCGGCCCGGGAGAGAAAGCTCCCGCCGACGTAGCAACTCTGCCCGAAGTACTCGCTCGGCGGCTTCGGAAGGAACGCCCGCAGGCCTTCGGAAATCCTGGAGCGGTAGATCGAATCGAGCTCCTCGAGTGTCGGCCGGACCCAGTGCGCCCGTTGCTCCGTAACCACGAGGCGCAGGCGGGGAAACCGTTCGAATACCCCCGAGAAGATCAGGAACCAGAGCGTCCGGCGGCTCAGGAAGTCGGTCTCGGCCAGTATCAACCCGACCTCCTCCGGTCCGCCTCCGTAGAATTGGCCGGCGCTTCCATGGAGGTTGAGAGGAGCGTCGAGATCCTGGCAGACCGCCCAGAGGCGGTCGTAGTCTCGATCGTTGTACTTCACGGCCAGATCGCCGACCGGGGGCAGTGACACGCCCCCTTTGAGACCGAGAGACACTGCGAGCTGCACCTCCTGCACCGCCGCGTCGATTCCCTCCCGCATCGGAAGCACGGCTACGCCATGGTGTCGGGCCGGCTCTTCGCTGCAGAGGTCCGCCAGCCAGCGGTTATAGGCGCGGGGTCCGGCCAATCGCTCCTCCGACGAGGCCTCCCATCGCAGTGGATCACTGGTCCCGCCGCCTATGGCAGGGTAGCGGCCGAAGGGCACGCCCCCTTGGGGGAAGATGACCTCGCCCGCTACGCCATCGGCATCGAGATCCTGACGCCGTACGGTGGTGTCCCAGAGCCCACTCGTTTCCGATCTCGTGCCGGCGCCGCCGAGACGCATCCGACCCGATCCGAGTCGGGCGTCGAAGCGCTCGACCTGCGATGTGTATTCGTCGAATCGGGACCGCACAGCCGGGTCGAGATACGGCCTGTAGTCGGCGATTCCCTCAGGGCCGGCGTGGCAGTCGACCGACACGATCAACATCCGACCTGCAGGCGATTCCCGCGGAACGGCAGCTACTCCTGTGGACACGAACGATCCTTTCGCCAAAGGGAGCCTCGGCCCGAGCGGCACTGGACACAGTATGATCGGCTCATGGGAGGCGGTGGGTCACATCACGGTTCCTCTCGAACCGACAGCATGCTAGGTCGGCCGGCGGAGGTTCGGGGCGTGAGTATCCTGACGGACACGGCCCGCGGGGTGGAGTTCGAGGTGCTGGAGGAGGGCGACGGCGATCCAGTGGTGCTCCTGCCGTCGGCCCAACGAGGGGCCGCCGATTTCACCCTTCTGCAGACGGCCCTGTCAGCAGCCGGTTACCGTTCGATCGCGGTCAATCTGCGAGGCGCCGGGCGCAGTACGCCCCCACCGGCGGCAATGACGTTGCGTGACCATGCCGATGACGTCGCCTTTGTGATCCGACAAGTTGCGAGCGGGCCCGCCCACGTAGTGGGACACGCCCTCGGCAACGTGGTGGCGCGGGCGACTGCAAGCTATCGACCCGAGGTGGTGGCCTCGGTTGTGGTGATGCCGTGTGGGGGCCATTCGCTCGCCACGTACCCCGTTGCCGACGAGGTGCTCTCTGCGTTCTCACGCTGTCACGATCGGTCGCTGTCGCGCGAGGAACGCCTCGAGGCGCTCCAGACTGCCTTCTTTGCCCCCGGCAACGATCCGAGCCCCTGGTTGAACGGGTGGTGGCCGAGCGCCGGGTCAGGCGCCATAGGAACTGCCGACCCCGACGAGTGGTGGCACGCCGGCGACACGCCGCTGCTGATCGTCCAACCACTGGACGACGCTATGGCACCGATCGGCGTGGGTAGGGACGCCGCGGCGGCCCTCGGCCGACGGGCCACTTACGTGGAGATACCGCATTGCGGCCACGCCATCCTTCCCGAGCAACCCGATCTGGTGGCCCAACACGTAATAGACTTCCTCCGAGCCCAACCCGCCGTTCGACCGTGAGGGACCTCTTCGGGCTCGAAGGCGAGCCAGCCCTAGTCGTAGGTGGCGGCTACGGAAGTGGACGCCTTCTAGCTATTCTCCTCGCTCGGGCGGGTGCCCGTGTGGCCGTCGCCGACATTGACAGAGAGCGGGCCGCGAGCGTGGCAGCCGAGGTTGGCGGTCATGCCATAGTCGCCGACGTGCGTTCGGCCGAGGCAGCCGTCGCCGCCGTGGACGAAGCCCACGAGGTCCTCGGCGGACTTACCCGCGTGGCCAACATCGTCGGTCTGGTCGACATGAGGCCATTCGCGACGACCGACCCGGCCCAATGGGAGGCGCAGCTGCGCCTCAATCTCCTATCGCAGGTCAACGTCTGCCATGCATCCGGCCGCCACCTCCTCGCCGACGGGCGAGGAGGAGCGATCGCCATGGTTGCTTCGGTGAGCGGTATTTATGGGGCGCGCAACCAGGCGATATATGGCGCCAGCAAGGCCGGTGTCATGTCGCTGGCTCGCACCCTGGCCGACGAGTGGGGTCGCCACGGGGTCCGCGTAAACTGCGTGGCGCCCGACATCACCGCCGTACCCCGCCTCACGGACGCGATCGATGTCCCTCTCGACGAGGCGCTGGCTACCATGGATGCAATGGCGGCTGAGGAGGGAGTTCCCCTGCGGCGCATGGGGAGGGCCCACGAGATCGCCGGCCCCCTTCTATTCCTTCTATCGGACCTCTCGTCGTTCATGACCGGGCAGACGCTCGTGGTCGACGGCGGAACGATCGTGCATTTTCCCCACCGCACCGGTGGCGATCAAACCTAGAGAAGCGGTTCGAAATAGCGGTTCCGGACGCCCTCGTCGAGCAGTCCTGGCCGGACAGCCGGTTCTGCTACTTCCAGATGGGAATCTTGGGATCGACATTCGCGCCGCCGCCGACGCCTGGTCGAAGCCTTCGGAGTCTGCCCTTTCGTCCTGTACCCCACCGTCGATGCCGACTAGTGCTTCAGTGGCACGGAGGCAGCCATCACCATCCAGACCGCCACGAGCTGGGCTGGGCCAGTTCGGATCGAGTTGGTGAAGCAGCATTGTGATCGCCCGAGCATCATCCGCGAGCCGCTCTGGGGGCTACCAGGCCCAGCAGTCGACACGGACGCCGCCACTCGCCTACGCCCTCACTGATTCCCCGATAAGCCAGATGGCATGGATCACTGAGAAATTCTGGGCCTGTACGGCTAGCGGCGGCGATCCGTACAGGACCTTCAACCAAAGATCAGCTCCTTGGCAGTGTCACGGTGTAGTGGCTGACCGCCACAGGGGCGTCCTCGGCACGCTCCACTGGGAGGCCGCTGCCCTGTACCGTGCCATCAAGTGGGAGGAACAATGCCTAGGCCATACCTCACGCCAGCCGGAGCGAAGGCAGCAACCGAGATGTTCGGCGATGGTGGTCCCGAACAGATGGAGGAGAACGCCAAGCGGTGGGAGACCAGAGTCGACGAGAGCTGGTCGGCGATCATCACCAGGTACGTGATCAATGGTATGTATTCCCGCAACGTGATACCGACGTCCGCCCGGGAACTTTGTGCCGTGGCCGCCCTGACGGTCCTCGGCCGGTCGAGAGAGCTCGAGCATCACATCCGTATCGCGCTGAAGACGAAGGCGGTCGAGGTAGTCGGCGGTAGAGGTCCAGTCCCATGGAACGCCGGATTCCAACGCGGATACCGGCATGCCCTCGACTCTGGCCAACATCGGCAGCAGATAGCTGGCCGCCTCCCGGTCGAGCGGAGCCACGCTGAAACCGCAGTTACCGCCGACCACCGTCGTCACTCCGTGCAGAGGCGACGGGGTTAGGGCCGTGTCCCAGAAACCCTGGACATCCAGGTGGGTGTGGACGTCGATGAAGCCGGGCGCCACAACCAGGCCGTCGGCGTCGATGATGCGCCTCGCTCCACCTACGGAACACCCGATCGCGGTGACCCGGGCGCCGTCGATCGCCACATCAGCGGTGCGCCGCGCGCTTCCAGTTCCGTCCACGACGTGACCACCACGTATCACCAGGTCATGCATGTAGCCCCTCCATTACGGGTACGATCAAAAGCCATCAGGTGACCCTTCCACGAACTGTACGTACTCAGACGGATGCACCGTGTCGGCGTACATGTTAAGTGCAGGAATTTGCAAAATATCCGGCTTCACCCCGAATCCACCTCTGCCGGTCAGAGGCGGTAGACCCGACGAGCTGTCTCGGAGAACAAGCACGCACGCTCCGCCGAGGTGTAGCCACTGGCGAGAATCTTGAAGGGGCATTCCACAATCTGTCGTAGCTGAAGCTTTGCTTGTCTACCGGGAAGTTGCTCTCGAACATGCACCGGTCGGGTCCGAACGCGGCGATCGCTGCGTCGACGTAGGGCCGCCAAGCCTCAGCCAGCACATGGGAGCGTGGCCGATCGGCCGCCTCGAATCCGAACCCGTACACCGGCATGCCAACCCCCCCGATCTTCATCACTGCGTTGGGTCACCGGGTGCCAGGTCCTCGATCCCGCGACGCCACTCGTCAAAGACGGCGCGGCGTGATGCCTCCGTCGGCTCGTCCGGCACCGGACCGCCCAGATGGTTGACCACACAGTTCAGGTGGGGAACCGCATCGAGTACGCCGGCCAACTCTCCGAGCTGTGGGTGGTAGAGCCAGACGTCGTAAGTGAGGCCCCGCTCTGCCACATGTCTCAGGCTACGGAGGTAGCCCTCGTCAAGAAGCATGTAAGGGAATGTCGGTCGTCCGGCATGAGTGGTACTGCTGTGCCGATCGTGCCACACAACGTTGAACCGTACGCCCGGAATCTACCCCCGCCGGGCCCATGGGTGGAAACACCCCTGCGTTGTTGACGCAGATTTCCACGTGCTCGATTCACTACAGGCCGGGACGGCGAGGTCCTCCACCGCGTTCCGGTCTGTGACGTCCAGCGTGTGACCCAGAGAGTCGACGGTGTCGGCCAGCTCTCGGGCGATGGTCTCCGCTCCGGCACCGTCGATGTCAGCGGCGACGATGTGGCACCCCTCGGCGGCGCGGGCCCGGGCAATGCCCCCTGCCGATGCCGCTCGCGACCCCGGTAACGACCGCGACCTCGTCGTGCAGTCCTTTCACGCGATCGGCCCAACCTGAGTGGGCGCAAACTGCCATCGTCAGCCGCGCTCGTGCTGCGTCAACAAACCTTGCAGCTTGCCCGATATGGCATCGAACGCCAACTCGGCGGCGTCGTGCCAGCTCTGTCCGCCCTCCATGGTGACGGCACCGGTGAAATACGGGCAGAGGTGGGCGAGCACGCACGAGGTCAGTCCGTCCGGCGGGCCCCCAACACCCCCGCTCGCCTGCCACAAGGTGCGGGCCACGCTCTTGGCCGCCGCCCGCTGACGCCCCCGGCGGTGCTTCTCGAGTTCCTGCAGCTCCGGGGGAAGATCGTTGCGGGAGGTGAGAGCCCAGAAGCCCGGCCCGGACCCGGTGTTCATCCGGTGCGCGGCCAGGCATGTCGCCCGCAACCAGCCGTCCCGGTCACCGTCGAAGACCGGAAGCTGATGGGCGTAGCCCTCCATGCCGGCGGTGAAGGCGTCGACGATCAGCCGTTCGCGCGAGCCGAAGTAGCGGAACAACGTGCGGCGACTGACGCTGGTCGATTCGGCCATTTGGTCCATGGTGATGTCCAGCCCCTGCTCGATGACCGCTCTTCGCGCCGCAGTCAAGATGTGCTGGTAGCCGGCTTGCCTCTTGGCTTCCGACAGACTGAGGACCGCCTCACTCATTCCAGCGACGCTACTTCCTCGACCGCACTGTTGGTACTTGCCGATGCCCGTGAGAGCAACCGCCGGGTCGTTCCGACCATGGAATCAACTTCTCGCACAGAGGCCCGCCCGTCGCCTCGGTCGCCCGCACAGTAGACGAACACAGGATGCGGGAGGGCCACACCCGCCATCGTATCCCTTGGTTGACATCAATGAGTGCCATCACGTACACTAAAACGTGCCATGACGCCGGAGGGGACGAGTAGCGACCATTCCGTTTCCCTATCACTGCCCGGCTGGCGCGACGCTGACGCAGAGGCGCTGGTTAGCCAGATTCGGGCCGGTGGTCAGCCGGCCTTGAGTGAACGGGGCGTGGACGGGGCAAGGGCCTATCTGGAGGAGCGCGCCGCCGCCGGTCCTCCGGGTCCGGAGGTGGGGTGGGTTCGGGACGAGATGGTCTCCTACGGGGCGGAATCGGTGCCGGTCCGGGTCTACGGGCCTACCGTCGAGTCGTCCGGACCGATAGTGGTCTACTTCCACGGCGGTGGATGGGTGGTGGGCAGTGTGGCCGCATCGGATGCCTTCTGCCGGCGCCTGTGCCGGGCGGCGCAGTGCGTTGTCGTTTCCGTCGATTATCCGCTGGCGCCCGAGCACCCTTTCCCGGCGGCGGTTGAGAGCGCCACGTCCGCTGTTGAATGGTCGGCCAGCCAGGCGGCGGCCTGGGGCGCAGATCCGCAGTGGGTGGTCGTGCTGGGTGACTCGGCCGGGGGCAACATAGGAACGGTCGCCGTCCGCCGGCTGTCCGCCGCCGGGATGACGGCGGTACGCCGGCAGATTCTCGCCTATCCGGGAACCTCACCCGACCGAGCCAGCTCCGGCGGCCACTTCGGGCACGAGTGGCCGCTCACCGATTCGGACCGGTCGTGGTTCAAGGCCCAGTACGTGGCCGAGGACCTTCGGGCCGACCCCGACGTCGCCCCTCTCCTGGCCGACCTGCGAGGGCTCCCCCCGACCACCATCCTCCTGGGTGGATGCGACCCCATCGCTGTCGAGGGCCTGGCCTACGCCAATCGACTCTGGGATGCCGGCGTTTCGGTCGATCTGCACTTCTTCTCCGGACAGGTGCACGGCTTCTTGACTTTCGACGAATCGATCCTGCCCAGAAGCCGTGAAGCTCTCGGCTTGATCGCCAATGCCATCAGGAACTCATGACCAAACTCCTCCAGCATCTCGAGCTCGATGTCATCAAAGACGACGACGATCTGATCGCCGCTGCCCTGGACGACCTGTCGACTCCTGCGCTGATCGCCTCGGTCGTCCAGCTCACCGGGAACCCGTCCTATGTGCGGGGCCCGATCCGGCCGCGCGAGTTCGTGCTCAACGAGTTCCAGGGCAAGCTGCACGAGGACGAGAAGGCCGAGTTACGGGCCCAGGCGCTCGAGGCGATCATCGCCTGGCGCGACGCCGGCTGCCCTGCGTGTGCGCCTCTCGCCTCGGACGTGGTCAAGGAAGTGATGGACTGGATCGCCTGCGAGACGGTGGCCGAAGACTATGCGGCCATGTACGTCGACGAGATGGACCTCTTCGGCGAAAATCCTCGCGCCTTTCCGATCCATTCC
>JAKBAX010000221.1 GCA_021808785.1 Actinomycetes bacterium
CCAACCCGCCGGCTCCGGCCGACGCCGCCGCCCCCGCAGCCAGCTCGTCGAGCAGCGACCCCCCGATCGGGCCGATCGGCTCGGAGTAGAAGTAGCGGCGACCCCGCATCAGGGAGGCGACCATGGCCACAAAGGTAGCGGCGGCCGCGAAGTAGAAGGCGAGATGCAGGCCGGTGGCGAAGGATTGCTCGATCAGCTTGGGAAAGAACGACCGGCTCGTGACATAGGCCTGCTGGGTTGCGCTCAGATGCGACAGACCGACCGGGCCGAGGAGCTGCTGGATCGGGTTGAACCCGAGGAAGGCGGAGAAGAGGCTGCCGATGGGCGGCTCGCTCGCCACCCGGTGGGCCGAGGTCGCATCCACGCCGGCCGCGGTCAACCCGCTGAAGAGGTGGCTGGGCAGCGAGGCGGCCAGACCGAGGGTGACGATGGTGAAGAAGATGCCCATCGACAGCACCTGGGCCGAGTTCTGGAAGGTGTTGAGCATCCCGGATCCGGCGCCGCGCTGGTTGGGGGGCAGGCTGTTCATCACGGCCGCCGCGTTCGGGGTGAAGAACAGCCCCATCCCCGCCGCGAACAGCAGCAGCAGCAGGGCGAAGGGCAGGTAGGAGAAGTTCATGGGCAGGGCGTTCAGCAACACGAAGCTGACCACCGACACGCCGAGGCCCACCGACGACAGGCTGCGCGCCCCCCAACGGTCGGCCATCACGCCGGACAACGGGCCCACGACGAGGAATCCGGCGCTCATCGGCAGCATGTATATGCCGGCCCACAGCGGCGTCTGGCTGAAGCTGTAGCCGTGTTGAGGCAGCCAGATCCCCTGCAGCCAGATGATCAGCATGAACTGCAGCCCGCCCCGGCCCAGGCCGGCCAGCATGCCGGACAACGCGCCCGTGGTGAAGGCCCGGATGCGGAACAGGTCCAGGCGGAACATGGGATCGGGCACGTGCCGCTCGACCCACACGAACAGGCCCAGGACGGCGATGCCGCCGAAGATGGCGGCCAGCACCCATGGGTTGGTCCAGCCCATGCTGTGACCTCCATAGGGCAGGAGGGAGTACACGATCCCGGTCAGGACCGAGATGAGCCCGACCGCGAAGGTGGCGTTGCCCAGCCAGTCGATCCGGGACCGGACCCGCTCACCGGTGTCGCGCAGCTTGAGGTAGGCCCAGAAGGTGCCGAACACCCCGAAGGGCACCGACACGAGGAACACCAACCGCCACTCGACCGGGGCCAGGACGCCGCCCAGGATCAGGCCGATGAACGAGCCACCGACCATGGCCACCCCATTGATGCCCATGGCCTTGCCCCGCTCGTTCTCCGGGAAGGCGTCGGTGATGATGGCCTGGGAGTTGGCGAAGAGAAACGCCCCGCCCACGCCCTGGAACACCCGCATCACCACTATCCAGATGGCGCCGGCCGGGCCGGTCAACCAGGTCACGGACAAGAGGATGGAGAAGACCGTGAACACGGCGAAGCCCAGGTTGTACATGCGCACCCGGCCGAACATGTCGCCCACCCGGCCCAGGCTCACCACCAACACGGCGGTCACGATCATGAAACCCATGAAGGTCCAGAGGAAATACGACGTGTTGGACGGGGTCAGCGGATTGAGCTTGATACCCCGGAAGATGTCGGGCAGGGCGATCAGCAGGATCGACTGGTTGATGGCCACCATGAGGATCCCGAGCGTGGTGTTGGAGACCGCGATCCACTTGTAGGCGACCCGTTCCCGGGGCGCTGCGCTGTCAACAGTGGTGGTGGTCAAGTACTGCTCCTTCGCCGAACCGGTCCGGGGGGTACAGGGGGAAAAATACCAGACCCTGACGTCAACGGTAGATTCGGGCCCCACCGCGTCGCGGTGATCCGGTCAGGTGATCCGCGTGGCGTGCCCCTCCCAGTACCGCTCCCGCAACAGGCGCTTGTACAGCTTGCCGGTGGGCAGCCGGGGCAGTTCGGCGACGAAGTCCACGCTACGGGGGCACTTGAAGTGGGCCAGGTGCTCGCGGCAGAACCCGATCAGCAGCCGCTCCAGGTCCGGGCCGGGCTCCTGGCCGGGGGCCGGCTGGACGATCCCTTTGACCGCTTCACCCATCTCCTCGTCGGGAACCCCGATGACGGCCACGTCGGCCACGGCCGGGTGGGTGGCGAGGAGGTTCTCCGTCTCCTGGGGGTAGATGTTGACCCCGCCCGAGATGATCATGTAGCTCTGCCGGTCGGTCAGGTACAGCCATCCGTCGGCGTCGACGTGGCCGACGTCACCGACGGTGCTGAGGTTGCCGTCCTCGTCGCGGTTCTCGGCCGTCTTGGCCGGATCCTCGAAGTACTCGAAGTTGGTCGCCCCCCGGAACCAGACCACCCCGTCGGTTCCCGGCGGGCACTCGTCGCCGGTCTCGTCCCTGATGACCACGTCGCCGAGCACCGCCCGGCCCACCGTGCCCGGATGTTCCAGCCACTCGGCCGAGGTGCAGAAGGTGAACCCGTTGGCCTCGGTGGCCCCGTAGTACTCGAGCAGGATCGGGCCCAGCCAGTCGATCATGGCCTGCTTGACCGGTACCGGGCAGGGAGCGGCGGCGTGGACGATGTACTCGAGCGACGAGATGTCGTAGCGGGATCGCACCGCCTCGGGCAGGCGGAGCAGCCGGTGGAACATGGTGGGGACCATCTGGCAGTGGGTGACGCGGTAGCGCTCGACCGCGGCCAGCCACTGCTCGGCGTCGAAGTGCTCCATGACCACGACCGTGGCGCCGAGCCGGATGGCGGCGGCCACGGACGCCTGTGGAGCGGAGTGGTAGAGGGGGGCCGGGCTGAGGTAGGTCATACCGGGCCGAAAGCCGAACAATTGCACGACGAAGGCCATGACCGGCAGCGCCTGACTGGGCGCGGCGTCGGGCAGCGGGCGGAGGATGCCCTTGGGACGGCCCGTCGTGCCTGACGAATAGAGCATGGCGGCCCCCAGCTGTTCGTCCTCGACGGGAGTGTCGGGCGCATCGCCGATATACGCGGCGAGCGTCTCCCAGGGATCGTCGGCCTGCTCGGCACCGATCATGACCGCACGTTCCAGACCGGGCACCAGCCGGGCCGCGTCGCGGGCCACGTCCGCCTTGGCGGTGGTGGAGAAGAAGGCCCGCGACCGCGAGTTCTCCAGTATGTAGGCCACTTCCTCGGCGCTGAGGTAGCTGTTGACCAGGGTGTAGTAGAGGCCGGTACGCTCGGCCGCAGCCTCGATCGACAGCATCCACGGGGCATTCTCCGACAGGACCGCGATGTGGTCCCCCCGCCGGAGCCCGGCCCGCCGCAGGGCGTGGGCCAGGCGGTTGGCCCGCCGTTCGTACTCCCGGTAGCTGATCGTCTCGCCGCTCCCGGCCATGACGAGGGCCGTCTGGTCGGGATGATCGGCGGCGTGCAGTGCGCCATACATCGGGCTGGTCCTCCTCCCGCCGCCCCACGGGGCGGCACCGCCGGGATGGTACCCGGCCGGCTGCGGTGGTCCGCCCTCCTAGCCGGCCAGGTCGGCCAGGGCGTCCTCGACGGAGGCGTACAGCTTGATGCTCAGGTTGAGGGCGGTGATCTCGAAGATCTTCGTGATGCGCGGCTGGGGCGAGACCACGGCCAGCGTGGAGCCCTCGGCCTGCAGGATCTTCCAGCCGTGCAGGATCACCCCCAGCGCACTGGAGTCGATGAACTCGATGGGTCCGAGATCGACTATCAGTAGGCGTGGCTCGCTCGCCGCCACCTCGATGATCTTTTCCCGCAGCCGCGGCGACGTGGAGACGTCCAGGTACCCGCTCGCCGAGATCACGGTGTGGGTGGGGAACGTCTCGACCTCGAGCACCACGTCGTCAGCCATGACCCGAAGCTACACCCCGCCGCGGACCGCCCGATCTGCTCGGGAGTGAACTGCACCTCGCTGGGAGGGCCGTCGCGCCGGTCGACCGGGGACGGTCCTGCCCGCTCGGGCCTTCAGTCCAGCCACGCCGCCGCGTGGCGGCGAGAAAGCCGGGTGGCGGCCCGGCGCGCCCGGTCGGCCCGGCGGCTGGCGCCGGCCTCGGCCCGGCCGGCGACGCGGCCGGCGACGAAGGCCACCGCCGGCGTCACCGCCGGGTGCAGGGCCGTCTCCCGGAGGCGGTGCGCCGCGGCCCGGGCGTCCACCACATCTGTCAAGGCATCTGACACTTCTTGCGCGGCGGAGGCCAGGCGCCCGGCCCGGCGACCCAGGTGCGGCTCGCACGCACGGGCCGTGTCGGCCAGGCGCCCGAAGCGCTTCGCCCCGGTCGCTTCGGTGCCGGCGACCGAGGACCGGGCCGACCGGCGGGCCCGCCGCCAGCGCGTAGCCAAGGCGGCCCGGAGGAACGGAGCGGCCCGGCCGTCGGGGTCCACGCCGATCAGGGGCGGGGCGTGGCGGGAGGCCGCCATGCGGCCGAGCGCCTCCTGGTAGGGGGCCGACTGCAGTTCCTCGACCAGATCGAGGGCGCCCAGGTGGCGGTCGGCGGAGAGCAGACCCCTCAGCTCGGCGGCCTGCTCGGCGTCATCGGGATCGGCATGGTCGACCACCAGCTGCAGCACCGCATCCTCGATCCGCAGCACTTCGAGCAGCTCCTCCAGCCGGGCCAGGTCGGCGCGCAGGTGGCGGGACCAGACGGGGTCCAGGCCCTGCTCGAACGCGCCCAGATGGGCTCGCCACTGGCGGAGCGCGCCCAGGGCCAGCTGCACCACCGCCGGATCGGGCCGGCCGGGATCCCCGTCGCCGGCGGGGACCCGCAGCCGGTAGTCGGCCTCCAGCCAGCGATTCGCGTCGGCGCGCAAGATGGCGCCGACCACCTGGCGCAACGACCCGCCCCCATCCGCCGGCCCGGGACGGCTGCCGTCCAGCCCGGCGGCCAGGGCGAACTTCGAGCCCCCCCCGGGCGCGGCACCGGCCCGGCGCAAGGCGTCCACCACCTCTGCCACATCTGCCACATCTGCCACACCTGCGGTACCTGCGGCCGCGGCCTCGGCCGGCTCCGCGTCGCCGAGCAGCTCGAGCTCCATCTGTCGGAACCGCAACCCCTGCCGGGCCCCGGAGGTGACCTCGACCAGGTCGTCGTCTATCTCCCCCCACGGCCGGTCGGCCGCTCCTTGCAGCAGGAGCCGGCGGCGGGTCGCCTGGAGCACGACCACCGGCTGCAGCGTTTGGTTGCGGACCAGTCCGCACACCACCGCCACCGCCTGGTCGGGCACCCGGGCGCCATCGGCTTTCCACGTCAGCTCCCAACGGTCACCCGAGCCCTCCGATCCGGCCGCCTCCGCCCCGGCGTCCATGGCCGGCAGCTTGAGGGTCCACTTGCCGGCCCGGGCCCGATCCCCGGTTCGGTCGTCCTCGGGCGGCCCGTCGCCGGAGACCTCGACCCGGAAGCGCAACGTGATCCCCTGCTCCCACAGCGCCAGATCGGGCGTGTCATAGTAAGTGGTGGTGAGTCGCTGCTGCGGGAGCCGCTCGGTCCGCCCGACCACCGGCCGCAGATCGGGTGGATCGAACCCCGGGTCGACGTCGAACTTGTACTCGCGTTCGAGGTGCGTCTCCACCATCATTCCTGTCTACCCCACCCGGGGCCGGCCTACCGAGCGAGGCCGGGAGTTCCGGCCCGACGGCGCGGGTATCACCAGGATCTCTTCACAAGGACCCCACGATCGACCAGGACGACCGCCGGTCCCACCGGCGGGGAGGAGGAGAACTCAGTGACCGACCATGAGCACGCTTCGAGATACGGCTGGGAGGAGCACGCCCACGAGGAGTTGACCCACAGCCACCCCCACTTCCACGTGACCCACAATCACAACGGTCACGGCGGATTCGATCACCTGAGCTCCAGTCACGACCACGAGCACCACCACGCCGCCCTGAGCCATTCGCACCACCCGCACCGGGACTTCGACTCGGAGCATGCGGGCGAGGCCCACGTCCACGACCACTCCGCCCCCGCGGCCAGGCCGGCGGCGGCCAGGACCGAGACCAAGGCGGCCAAGGCGGCCAAGGCGACCAAGGCGGCCAAGGCGGCCAAGGCGGCCACCACCTCGAGCAGCACCGCCGAATAGACCGCCATTCGGCGGTGCGCTCGGCGGTCGACTGGCGCGCCACACCGGTCAAGGTTGAGAGTTGACGGGTGCAAGCCAGTCCCACCGCCGCCGGCTCGGGCCCCTTCGGGCTCCGCTCCCCCTGGAACCGCCAGCTGGACCGCTACCCCGACACGGGGGCCCGCTACACCTACCTGGCCATAACCGTCCTGGTCACCGTCTCGCTGTACTACGAGCTGTATGTCAACGCGTCGGTGGCCCCCCGCCAGCTGCCCGCGCTGCACATGTCGTTCGCCTTCCTGGTCGACCTGCTGGCGGTGGCCAACCTGGTCGGCGCCTTCGGGTCGCTCTTCGCCGGGCTGACCGACCGGATCGGCCGGTGCAACCTGGTGGTCGGCGGGCTGCTCGTCACCGGGGTGCTCGTCGCGTTCGTGATCCCGCAGCTGACCACCCGGTGGCCGTTCGCCATCGCCACCGCGGCGGTGGGGCTGGTCGAGGGCATCTGCCTGGTCGCCACCCCGGCGCTCATCCGCGACTTCTCCCCGCAGGTCGGGCGAGCCACGGCCATGGGTTTTTGGACCATGGGCCCGGTGCTCGGCAGCCTGGTCGTGGCCGTCGTGGCCAGCAATACGCTCCATCCCAGCACCAGCTGGGGCCACGAGTACGTGATCGCCGGCGTGGCCGGTCTGGTCGTGTTCGCCGTCGCCATGGTCGGGCTGCGCGAGCTCTCCCCCGCGCTGCGCGACCAGCTCATGGTCAACATCCGTGACCGGGCCCTGATCGAGGCCCGGGCCAAGGGCATCGACATCGAGGAGTCGCTGCGCGACCCCTTCGGTCAGCTCCTGCGCCCGGACGTGATCGTGTCGGCCCTGGGGGTGGGCCTGCTGCTGCTCATCTACTACATCGCCGTCGGTTTCGGGCAGACCTACCTGGCCACCGTCTTCGGCTTCTCACTTCGCGACGCCAACGGTCTCGGCAACTGGAACTGGGCCGTCAACGCCGTCGCCGTCCTGATCGCCGGCGTGCTGTCGGACCTCCTGCGGGTGCGCAAGCCGTTCATGATCGTGGGCGGTGTCGGCACCGCGGTGATGATCGTGGTGTACCTGGAACAGGCCGGCCACCACCCGGGCTACTACACCCTGGCCGCCATCATCTCCGTCCTGTCGGCCTTCCTGGCCATCGCCTACTGCCCCTGGATGGCCAGCT
>JAKBAX010000222.1 GCA_021808785.1 Actinomycetes bacterium
AGGTCGACCAGGAGGAGCTCATGTCGGACCGTCGAGTCGCCTCTCCTGTCTCGTCGCCTGTCTCGTCGCCTGTCTCGTCGCCCGTTTCGTCGGAGGAGGGTGATCTACCGTGACCGTTCCGAGCGCCTGGTACCTGGTCCTGGCTGCTGTGCTGTTCGGCCTGGGCGCCACCGGCTTGCTGCTCCGTCGCAATGTGCTGGTGATGTTCATGTGCATCGAGCTCATGCTCAATGCGGTCAACCTCACATTTGTGACCTTCGCCCGTGACCTCAACGACATCGGCGGCCAGGCCGACGTGTTCTTCGTGCTCGTGGTGGCCGCCGCCGAGGTGGTGGTGGGCCTGGCCATCATCGTGGCCATGTTCCGCCGCCGGGCCGCGGCGACCGCCGACGACATCCACATCCTGAAGGGCTGACGTCTAAGTGAACGCCGCCTACCTCATAGTCGCGCTCCCGCTCGCCGGCGCCATCCTCCTGTTGTTCGGGGGGCGGCGCCTGGTCGAGCCTCTCTCCGGCTGGCTGGCCACCATCATGGCCATCGGCTCGTTCGTCTGCACCGTCATCGTGTGGGCGTCCCTGCTCGGCAAGTCGGCCGATCACCGCCTGGTCGACAAGCACATCTTCACCTGGATACCGGTGGGGTCGCTCCACGTCAGCGCCGGCCTCCAGCTCGACCCGCTGTCGCTGCTGTGGTGCCTGTTCGTCACCGGGGTCGGGTCACTGATCACGCTGTACTCGATCGGCTACATGCACGGTGACCCGAGCTTCAGTCGCTTCTTCTTCCTGCTGAACGCCTTCGTGTTCTCCATGATCGTGCTGGTCCTGGCGGACAACTTCCTCTTCAGCTTCTTCGGCTGGGAAGGGGTGGGCTTCTGTTCCTACGGACTGATCGGGTTCTGGTTCGAGCGCGATACCGCAGCGGTGGCGGCCAAGAAGGCCTTCGTCACCAACCGGGTCGGCGACTTCGGCTTCATGATCGCTCTGTTCTTGATGTTCCAGCACTTCGGCTCGGTCAACTACAGCGTCGTCCTGGCTCCCCTCGCCCGCGGGACGGCCACACTGCCGGGGGCCTTCGCCACCGGCTTGGCGCTCATGTTGTTCCTCGGCGCGGTCGGCAAGTCGGCCCAGATCCCGCTGTACATGTGGCTGCCCGACGCCATGGAGGGCCCCACGCCGGTCTCGGCCCTGATCCACGCCGCCACCATGGTCACCGCCGGCGTCTACCTGGTGGCCCGGGCCGCGCCCATCATCCACTTCAGCTCGGCCGCCCAGTGGACCATCGCCATAATCGGTGCGGCCACCGCCCTGCTGGCCGCCACCATCGCCTGCAACCAGAACGACATCAAACGGGTGCTGGCCTACTCGACGGTGTCCCAGCTGGGCTACATGTTCCTCGGCGAGGGCTCCGGGGACTACGGGGCCGGGATCTTCCACACGGTGATGCACGCCTTCTTCAAGGCCCTGCTCTTCCTCTCGGCCGGCGCCGTCATCCACGCCCTCCACGACGAGCAGGACATGAAGCGCATGGGTAACCTGCGCCGCTACCTGCCGATCACCTTCCCGGCGTTCATGATCGGCTACTGGGCGCTGGCCGCCCTGCCGCCATTCGACGGCTTTTGGTCCAAGGACGCCATTCTGGCCGCGGCCTACCACAAGAACATCGGGCTGTGGATCGTCGGAGTGCTCACCGCCTTCCTCACCGCCTACTACATGACCCGCCAAGTGGCCCTGGTCTTCTTCGGCCAGTCCCGGTGGTTCGACCACGCCAAGGAGCGGGGGGCGGCCGGCGACCACCACGTCTACGAGTCGGGTGTGCCCCACGAGGCTCCGGCCACCATGACGGTGCCGCTCATCATCCTCAGCGTGGCGTCCATGATCGGCTGGCTCCTCGACGCCCCCTTCGGTGGGCTCAACTTCATCGACAAGTGGCTGGCTCCGGTGTTCCCCCAGGCGGTGGCCGTGCCGTTCAGCGTCCACACCGGGACCAAGTGGCTGATCGGCCTCATCGCAGTGGCGTTCGCTCTCGCCGGTTTCCTGTCCGGCGTGGCCGCCTGGCGCCGGGCGGTGGATCGGCCCCGCCTGGAGCCGGCGGTGCTGGCCCGGGCCTGGTACATCGACGACGGGGTGTCGGCGGCGGTCTCCGGCCCGCTCGCCCGCATGGCCAACGCCTTCAGCTTCGTGATCGACGCCCGGCTCGTGGACGGCCTGGTTCGCGGCCTGTCGGGCGCGGTGGCCGCCTCCGGGCGGCAGCTGCGCCGGGCCCAGACCGGCTATGTGCGCAACTACGCCCTGGGCATCGGAGTGGGAGCCGCCATCATCTTGTTCTACGTATCCCTGCGGGCCGGGAGCTGAGCCTTTGAAGACGACCGGCATACCGATCCTGAACATCATCGTGTTCCTGCCCCTGGCCGGGGCCATCCTCTGCATGCTGCTGCCGTCGGCGTCGTGGTCACCGACGGTCCACACCTCGTCCCGGGGCTCCACCGGCGGGGGGTGGTCCGGAGGGGGATCGTCGGGTTCCACCTCGGGGCTCGGGCCGTCATCGGCGCTCGGGCCGGCCGGCCTCGTAGCGCTGGTGGTGGCACTGGCCGAGCTCGGCTTCGTGGTGTTCCTCCTGATCGACTTCCCCTCGTCGGGGCACGCGGCCGGCTTCCAGTTCGTCTCCAAGCACTCGTGGATCGGGGCCTTCGGGATCGACTGGAACCTCGGGGTGGACGGGATCTCCCTCTTCCTCGTGGCCATGACCGCCCTGCTCTTCCCAGTGGCCATGTTCGGTCCCACCCTCCGTGGCAACAGCCGGGCCTTCATGGGGTGGATGCTGCTGCTCGAGGCGGCCTGCATGGGCACCTTCCTCTCGCTCGATCTGTTCGTCTTCTTCGTGATGTTCGAGATCACCCTGGTCCCCGGGTACTTCCTCGTCGCCGGCTGGGGCGGGGCCCGGCGCAACTACGCGGCGATGAAGTTCTTCATCTACACCTTCGCCGGGTCCGCCTTCCTCTTCGTGGCCATCATCGCCCTGGTCTTCCTCGCCGCCCCGAAGAACGGGGGCCACGAGACCTTCGATCTCATCACCTTGGCCCGCATCACGAGCTCGCTGCCCCACGCCGACCAGGTCCTGATCTTCTGCGGCTTCGCCATCGCCTTCGCGGTGAAGATCCCACTGGTGCCGTTCCACAGCTGGCTACCCGACACCTACACCGAAGCCCCCACCGCAGCCTCGATGATCCTGGCCGGCATCCTCTTCAAGTTGGGTGCCTACGGGCTGCTGCGATTGGGCATCTACCTGGTGCCGCGTGGTGCCGCCGATATGGGACCGGTGCTGCTCACCCTGGCCGCGGTCGGCATCGTCTACGGCTCGCTGATCACCATCATGCAGCGCGACCTCAAACGGCTGGTCGCTTACGCGTCCATCGTGGACGTGGCGTTCATCGTGCTCGGCTTCTTCGCCTTCAGCGCGCAGGGCGTGACCGGCGGGGTGCTCGAGATGGTCAACCACGGGCTCACCACCGGCGCCATCTTCTTCCTGGTCGGCATCATCTGGGAGCGCAGGGGAACCCTCCGATTCGCCGACCTGGGCGGTCTGCAGAAGTCCATGCCCATCATGGCCGCCATCTTCCTGGCCGTGGTGATGAGCGCGGTGGGCCTGCCCGGTCTCAACGGATTCGTGGGCGAGTTCCTGGTCCTGGCCGGCACCTTTGTGACCCACCGCTGGTGGGCGGTGGTGGGAACGGTGGCGGTGATCACCGCGGCCATCTACCTGTTGTGGGCCTACCAGCGGGTGTTCCAGGGCCCTGTGACCAATCCGGCCAACGAGACGGTTCGCGACATCACCTGGCGGGAGATCGGCTGGGTGACGCCGCTGCTGCTCGGCATCGTGTTCCTCGGGGTGTACCCCCGCCCGTTCCTCGACCGGGTGACGCCGTCGGTCACCTACCTGTTGGACCGGGTGGAGCAGGCCGCCCCCAACGCCGATGTGCCCAAGACCAAGACGGTCACCTACTCGCTGCCGGCCAACCAGGACGTACGGGGGCGGCCCGGCTCCGCTCCGGGCGGTAGCGGCGGGTCGGGCACCACTTCGGCCGCCGCCACGGGCACGGGAGGGTCCAAGTGAGTGCGGCCCTACTCGCTTCGGGAGTCGGACTGGTAGCGCAGACGACCGGGAACGGCTCGGCCGGCTGCTCCATCGGCAAAGGCGGCCAGTCCGTTCAGGGCTTGTGCCAGGCGGCCAACTCCCTGCACATCTCCGTCGCCTACTCGGCCATCCTGCCCGTCCTCATCCTCTCCATCGGCGCCCTGGTCCTGCTCGCCGTTTCCGCCGTCCTACCCAAGCGGGCCTACCCCGGCCTCTATCCGGTGCTCAGCACGGCCGTGGGCGGGGTGTCGCTCGTCGCGTCGGTCTGGCAGTGGTACAACGTGCCGGGCGGCGGCCAGGGTTCGGTGGAGATCGGCGGACAGGTGTTCTTCGACCACTTCGCGGCCCTCTTCGCCATCCTCATATCGGTGGCGGTGATCCTGAGCTCCATCGCCAGCGACAGCTATCTCCGGCGGGAGGGGCTCGACGGGGTCGAGGCCTACGTCCTCATGCTCATGTCGGCCACCGGCGCCGCCCTCATGGTCGAGTCGGCCAACCTGATCAGCCTCTTCCTCGGGCTCGAGATCATGTCCATCGCCCTGTACGTGATGGCCGCCTACCACCGGCGGAGGACCCAGTCGGGGGAGGCCGGCCTCAAGTACTTCCTGTTGGGATCGTTCTCGTCCGCTCTGTTTCTGTACGGCATCGCCCTCGTGTACGGCGCCACCGGCTCCACCGGGTTGGGTCTGATCGCCAACTACCTGTCCAACAACGTCCTGGCCAACAACGGCATCCTGCTGGCGGGCACCGCCCTGCTCATCGTCGGCCTCGGGTTCAAGGTGGCGGCCGTCCCGTTCCACTTCTGGACGCCCGACGTCTACCAGGGCTCGCCGACCCCGTTTACCGGGTACATGGCCGCCGTGGCCAAGGCCGCCGGGTTCGCCGGGCTGCTGCGGGTGCTCGACCAGGGACTGCTGACCCAGCAGACGGATTGGCGGCCGATCATCTGGGTGCTGGCGGTGATCACGCTCATCGTGGGATCCGTGCTGGCCATTGCGTCGAGGGACCTGAAGCGGATGCTGGCCTACTCCTCCATCAGCCAGGCCGGCTACGTGCTGGTCGGCGTGCAGGCGGCTTCGGGCACCGGCAAGTCCGCCTCGCTCTTCTACCTCTTCACCTACATGTTCATCATCATCGGCTCGTTCGCGGTGGTCGATGCCATCCAGGGGCGGGGCGAGAGCCACAGCGACCTGGGTGCCATGCGGGGCCTGGCCCGCCGCCACCCCCTCCTGGCCGCAGCGATGCTGGTCCTGCTGCTGGCCCAGGCCGGCGTGCCCTTCACCAGCGGCTTCCTGGCCAAGTTCTACGTGATCCAGGCCTCGGTCCAGCAGGGCCAGTACTACCTGGCCGTCATCGCCATGGTGGCGGCCGCCGTAGCCGCCTTTTTCTATCTGCGGGTGGCCCTGCTCATGTACGCCTCGCCGGTCGGGGCGGCGTCGGGCGGTCCCTCTGGTGCGGGTTCGTTGGCGGTGGGTTCGGCTGGTGCGGGTTCGGCTGGTGTGTCGGCTGGTTCGTCGGCTGGTGCGGGTTCGGCTGGTGCGGGTTCGGCTGGTGCGGGTTCGGCTGGTGCGGGTTCGGCTGGGGGGGCGGGCGTGCCGGCTGCAGTGCCGGCCGGCCGGGCACCCTCTGGGCCGGCGGGAGCGACGGCTGTTGCACCCGCCTCCAGGCCCCCGAGCCCGGCCGGGTCGGCTCTCGACGTCGAGGCCGAGGAGGACGTCTTCGGGGCCGGACTGGCACCCATCCCCGGGTTCGACACCGCCCCTGCGACGGGTGCCGGGACGCTCGACGGGCCAGCCGGGGAGGCGCCGTACGTATCGTCGACGAACGCCATGGTCATCCTCATCTCGGTGGCCTTCACCATCGCCGCGGGGGTGTCCTCCTTCGCCGTGGACTTTGCCAAGGCGGCGACGACCGTCTTTTGATGCGTTTCATGTAGGATCATGCTGCATGACCGCCGAGCTGACTCCGGTGATCGCGGCGGCGGCCGTCCATCAGGGCGTAATTCTGAGCTCCGCCCTCCCGGCCCTCGGGGTCAGCGCAGCTCGGGCCCGCCGCCTACGCGCCGAGGGTTGGCTGGTCCCCATCAAACCGGGCGTGCTGCTGGTCGGCGGCGGTATCCCGACCGAATGGCATCAGGTGGTGGGCGGTTGGCTCCGGGCCGGGCCCGATGGGGTCGTGTCCCACGACACCGCGGCCCGCATCCACAAGCTGACCTGCGTGACACCGCCCCGCGCCGCCGACCAGGTGGAGCTGAGTGTGCCCCGCCCGGCTCACAGGCGGGTGCCGGGCTGCATCGTCCACCGGCCCGTGCTGCTGCCCGCCTCGGCCATCACCGAGCACCGGGGGGTGGCGGTGACGACGCCGGCCCGCACACTGGTCGACATCACCTCCCGCTTGACCTCGGCGCTTCTTTCACGAACGGTGGACGAAGGTCTGATCAGCGGCTTGTGGTCGGTGCGGGAGCTCACCCGCGAAGCGGCTGTATCGTCAGGTCGGGCGGGGGTCGACCGACTGCGACGGGTGTTGGCGGCGCGCGAGGACGGGTCCGCGGCGGCCGGTCGTGAGCCTCTGGAGCGTCGGGTCGCCCGGGTCCTGCGGTGCTTCGCCCCGTTCGAGATTCAGCATCAGGTGGTCGTGGGAGGGCACGTATACGTCCTCGACCTGGCCTTTCCGGAGCGGCTGGTGGCCGTTGAGTGCGACGGGTGGGACGTTCGCAGGCGATCCAGGAGCAAGTTCGATCACGAGCGCCGTCGGGATAACCTTCTGGTCGCCGCCGGTTGGACGATCGTCCGGTTGACCAGCGCCATGTCCGATGACGAGATGCGGTCGGCGGTGCATTCGGTGCTGCTCCGGTCGAGCCCGTTCAGCCGCTGATCACGAGGTCCTTGTCCGGATCGGCGGGCGAGGGGCCGTCGTGTCGCTTCGTTGTCGTTCTGACATGTCCCTGACCGCGACCGGTCCGGAGTTGAGGGAGGGCAAAATCCGGACCGGTTCCGGTCGGATCCGTGGGGGGCAGAGGTCCCGATTTCGGGCTGGCGATAATTGGGACCCCCTGCTGTTGTTCTGTAGCGGGCGGGCGGTCCTTGCTCCCGAAATGGAGAAAGTCCGGACC
>JAKBAX010000223.1 GCA_021808785.1 Actinomycetes bacterium
CGGGGGAGCGGGCGGGCGGGCGAGCGGGCGAGCGAGCGAGCAGGGGAGCGGGGGAGCGGGGGAGCGGTCAGACTCGGCGCCATGGACGCAGTGATCTTCGACTGGGGCGGGACCCTGTCGGTGTGGGCCGAGGTGGACATCGAGGACATGTGGCGGTTGGCCGCCCGCCACATCGCCCCCGACCGGGAGGAGGAGCTCCTCCAGCAGCTCATCGAGGTGGAGGCCCGGTCGTGGGAGCGGACCCGTACCGACCGGCGGTCCACCCGTCTGTCGGGCCTGCTGGCGGAGGCGTCGGCGGCGGTCGGCGCCGATGTGGCGGCGGCGGTGCTCGAGGAGGCCGCGACCCATCACCTCGACACCTGGACGCCGCACATCCGCCATCACGGCGATGCGGTGACCGCCCTGGCCGAGCTGCGGGAACAGGGTCTGCGGATCGGCCTGCTGTCCAACACCCACTGGCCCCGCCACTTCCACGAGCATTTCCTGGAGCGCGACGGGCTGGCCGACCTCATCGACGCGCGCTTCTACACCTCGGAGATGCCATACGTGAAACCCGATCGGCGGGCCTTCGCGGCGGTGGCCCGGGCCCTCGGGGCGGAGCGGGCGGTGTTCGTCGGCGACCGCCTCTACGACGACGTTTGGGGCGCCCAGCAGGCCGGGCTGGCCGGTGTGTGGGTGCGCAACGACCGGACTCCGGCCCACGATGTGACCCCCGACGCGGTGATCGACCACCTGGCCGAGCTGCCGACCACTGTGAGAAGCCTGGCGGCAGAGCGAACCTCCTGACGCCGGCGTCACAAGGCGCTACGGTCGGTCCATGGACGAGGCCGCGCCCCCCGATGCCCCCCGATCCGAGGCCCCGGCAGGGACTTCGGACCCGGACCTGGAAGCGATGGCCGAAGGGGCCCGGCTGATGGCCAACGAGCCGCAGGGCGTGTACCGGGCCATGCGCGACGTGATGCCGGCGGTCGAGTTCGTGGACTCGCCCGCCGGGAGGATGGGCATCATCTGCCACCGGCGCGACATCGAGGAGGCCTTCCGCCACCCCGAGATCTTCGCCTCGACCGAGGCGGTGGACCTGTCGAACGTGCGACCGCTCATCCCCCTCAACGTGGACCCTCCGGAGCACAAGAAGTACCGCCGCATCCTCGACCCGTTGTTCGCCCCCCGGGCCATGGCCGCCCTCGAACAGCCTGTGGCCGACCTGGCCAACCAGCTCATGGATGCCTTCGACGGCCGGGACGAGATCGACTTCGGGCCCGCCTTCTCCATCCCGCTGCCCAGCCAGGTGTTCCTGACCCTCCTCGGCCTGCCCCTCGAGGAGCTACCCACCTTCTTGGCCATGAAGGACGGGATCATCCGGCCCGAGCGGGTCGTCGGCGTCCCGGCCGGCCATGCTCAGGCCAAGGCGCATCAGCAGGCCACCGCCCGGTCGATCTACGCCTACTTCGAACGGGTGCTCGACGAGCGCGAGATCGAGCCCCGGGACGACCTGATCAGTCACTTCCTGCAGACCGAGATCGACGGCGACCGGCTCACGAGGGACGAGATCCTGGACATCAGCTTCCTGTTCCTCATCGCCGGGCTGGACACGGTGACCGCCTCGCTCGACTGCATGTTCAGCTTCCTGGCCCGCCACCCCGGGCACCGGCGCCAGATCGTCGAGGATCCCTCGATCATCCCGGCCGCGGTGGAGGAGCTGCTCCGCTACGAGACCCCGGTGATCGGGGTGCCGAGGAAGGCGGTGCACGAGACCGTGCTGGGCGGGTGCCCGGTGCCGGCCGGTGCCCAGCTGACGGTGCTCCTCGGGTCGGGGAACACCGACGATGTGGAGTTCGGCGACGGCGACTCGGTCCGCTTCGACCGTGACCCCAACCGTCACATGGCCTTCGGAGGGGGCGTCCACCGCTGCCTCGGCTCCCATCTGGCCCGCCAGGAGCTACGGGTCGCCATCCGGGAGTGGCACAAGCGCTACCCGGACTACCACATCAAGGCGGGCGTGGACCTCGACTACACGACCGGGATCCGGTCCATCGACCGCTTCCCGTTGGTGCTGCGCGCCGGGTGAGCCGCCAGGACGCCGGTCGCCCGCGGCCCGGACCGCGGCGGCCCCCGACGCCGTCGGCTGTGTCTGGCAGGTCGATCCCGGCATCCGCATCCACCTGGCCCTGATCCCGGCCCGGCCGCTTCCCACCGGCCAAGAGTCGTAGGCTTGCGGCCCATGACATACGACGTCGTCATCAGGGGAGGGACGGTCGTCGACGGGACCGGTGCTCCGGCCCGCACGGCCGATGTGGCGCTCGACGGGGGGACCGTCGCCGCGGTGGGGAAGGTGAGCGAGCGGGGCCGCCAGGAGCTCGATGCGGCGGGCGCCGTGGTGACCCCCGGTTTCGTGGACATCCACACCCATTACGACGGCCAGGCCACGTGGGACGACCGGCTGCAGCCGTCGTCGGGCCAGGGCGTGACCACGGTGGTGATGGGCAACTGCGGGGTCGGTTTCGCCCCCGTCCACGACACCGACCACCAGCAGCTGATCGAGCTGATGGAGGGGGTGGAGGATCTGCCCGGCACGGTGCTGCACGAGGGGCTCCCGTGGAGCTGGGAGAGCGTCGCGCAGTTCCTCGACGCCCTCGAAGGCCGCCCCCGCGACATCGACTGCGCGGCCCAGGTCTGTCACGGCCCGGTCCGCCTCTACGTCATGGGCCAGCGGGGGGCCGACCGGGAGCCGGCCACCGGCGAGGAGATCGCCGAGATGGGCCGGCTGGCGGCCGAAGGCATCGCCGCGGGGGCCCTGGGCTTCACCACGTCGCGCACCCTCAACCACAAGACCAGCCGCGGGGAACCCACGCCGACCCTGACCGCGGCCCGGGAGGAGCTGGTCGGTATCGCCGACGCCATCGGCCGCACCGGGGCCGGCGTCTTGCAGGTGATCTCCGACTTCCCGCAGTTCGACGAGGAGATGGAGACCCTGTTCCAGATGATGCAGGTGTCGGGCCGCCCGTTGTCGGTGTCGTTGGCCCAGTTCGCCCCGGGCGACGGCTGGCGGCGCATGCTCGACGCCCTGGAGCGGGCCAACGCCGCCGGCCTGCGCATGCGGGGGCAGGTGGCGCCCCGGGCCATCGGCGTCATGGTCGGCCTGGAAGGCACCGTCAACCCGTGGAAGGCGTCGGAGACCTTCCGCTCCGGTGGCGATCTGCGCCATCCCGAGGTCAAAACTCGGATCCTCGCCGAGACCGGCCCTCTCGGAAACGGGTTCCTGCGTCCCGAACGCCTCTTCGAGCTCGGTGATCCGCCCGATTACGAACCGGACCCGTCGGCTTCGGTGGCGGCCCGGGCCAACCGGGAGGGCCGGGCCCCCGAGGACCTCCTCTACGACCTGCTGCTCGACGGCATGGTCTACATGCCGGTGCTCAACTTCTTCGACGGCAATCTGGACGCGGTGGCCGAGATGCTGGCCCACCCCTACACCGTGCCCGGGCTGGGAGACGGCGGCGCACATGTGGGGACCATCTGCGACGCCAGCTTCCCGACCACCCTGCTCACCCATTGGGGCCGCGATCGCAACGGGGGTCCGGTGTTCGACCTGCCCTGGCTGGTGGCCCGCCAGTGCCGGGCCACCGCCGAGGCCGTCGGGTTGACCGATCGCGGCGTCCTGGCTCCCGGCTACAAGGCCGACGTCAACGTCATCGACTTCGACCGCCTCGCGCTCGGGCGGCCCCACATCGTGGCCGACCTGCCGGCCGGCGGCCGGCGACTCATGCAATCGGCCGAGGGTTACGCCCACACCTTCGTCTCGGGCGTCGAGGTGTACCGGGCCGGCCAGGCGACCGGGGCTCTGCCCGGACGTCTGGTGCGCGGCGCCCGGTCGTGACGCCGGGGTCAGCCCGGCGGTCGGGAGCCCGATGAAGGTCCGCTTCGCCGTCTCGGTCGGTCTTGGGCCACCGGATCCGGTCGCCCTCGGCGCGGTGTGCGCGGCGGCCGAGGCCAAGGGGTTCGACTCGCTGTGGCTGTCCGATGTCCCGTCGCTGCCGTCGACCGAGCCCACGCTCGGGGCGGCCTACGCGGCGGCGGTCACCCGCAAGGTGCACCTGGGAATCAACCTGATCCCCTTCGGGGCCACCCCCTACGTGGTGGCCCACCACCTGGCCCAGCTGGACCAGCTGACCGGCGGCCGGCTCCTGGTGACCCTGGTCCCCGGATTGGATCTGCCCGGCGAGCGGGAGGCTCTCGGCACCGCCGGCCGCCACCGGGGCCGGCTGATGGAGGAGGTGATCGGCCAACTGCGCGACCTGTGGGCCGGCGACCTGCCGGTCAAGCCGGCCCAGGAACCATTGGAGCTGTGGCTGGGCGGTTCGGGTCCGGAGGCCATCGCCCGGGCCGGCCGGGTGTCCGACGGCTGGCTCGGATCGCTCGTCTCGCCCCGCCGGGCCGGCCAGATCCGGGCCGGGATACAGGCCGCCGCGGCGGAGGCCGGGCGGAGCATCGATCCCGAGCACTTCGGCCTGTCGGTCGGCTACGCCCGAGATGCCGCCGGGGTGGAGGCGGCCGCCCGCACCCGGCTGCGGGCGGTGCGGCCCCGCCGGCCCGACCTCGATCCCGGGGTGGACCCGGGCGACCTGGTTCCGGTCGGGGCCCCTACCCTGCGGCGGCTGCTCGGGCAACTGGTGGAGGAGGGCCTGTCGAAGTTCGTGCTGCGCCCGGTGGCTCCGGTGGCGGACTGGGACGAGGAGCTGGACTGGCTGGCCGCCGCCGTGCTCTCCCTCGAGACCTGAGCTCTTCAGGCGGGCGCGATGCCGGCTGCGGCGGCCAGCCGGGCCGCCTCGGCACGGGGATCGACCGGGTCGGGCAGGCTGACCAGGAAGCGCTGGAAGCGGCCGGAGTTGAGCTCCACCAGCACCGCCTTCTGCCTGGCCCGCACCACGCAGAAGTCGAACTGCCGGTCGCCGTGGATCCAGGTGCCCATGGCGGCCACCCCCCGAAGGGCGGTCCCGGCCATGCGCCGGCCCCGCAGGGTCAGCCACGGCTTGTCCACCGCCTGCACCTGGCGGACGGCGGTGAGGGGGATCCGGATGTCGGCGTGGAAGGACAGCACCTTCTGGCGGACCGGGAGGTGCAGCACCAGGTCGTCCCCGTGGACTATCAGTTCGGCCACAGGGTGAGACTACGGCCCGGCCCGGCCGTGGCGGTGGGCGTAGGCGGGCGGGGCGGACCGGGTGGATTCGAGTAGGAGGGTGGAGTAGGTCATCTCGAACCCCCCGCCGGCGCCGTCCAGCACCGCTGCGATGCCCTCCAGCACCCGGGCCAGGGTGTCGGCGTCCATGGCCGCGTGGTCGCTGTGGGTGGGGAGCTGATCCAGCCAGTCGTCGGTGGAGTAGAAGCGGGTCCACTCGAAGTGGTGCTCCTCCGGACCGCTCAGGCCGGGGGTGGCCCCGATGCCCTCCCGCTCTGCCTGGTAGCGCTGGCCGACGGCGTAGCCGAGGATCACCGAGTAGCCGTCGGCGCCGGGGGCCACCTCCCGGTAGACCCGATCGAACGCATCTCGGACGTCGCCCGGCGGGTGACCGATGTTCCAGAACAGGCACAGCCGCCCGCCCGGGCGCAGCACCGACGCGGCCCGGGCCGCTCCGGCCCGGGGGTCGACCCAGTGCCAAACCTGGGCCGCGGTGACACGGTCGAAGGTGCGCTCGTGGGCGTCCCAGTCCTCGATGCGCGCCACCTCCACCGGCGTTCCCCGCCGCCGGGCCACCTCGGCCATGCGGGAGTCGGCCTCGACGCCGAGGACCGTGGCTCCTCGGGCCGCCATGAGGCGCGAGGCGATCCCGGTGCCGCACCCCACGTCGAGCACGTCCAGGCTGGTCGGCGCGGGGCCGAGAATGTGGTCGAAGAGGGCCTCGGGGTAGGTGGGCCGGGAGCGGTCGTAGCGGTCGGCATCGCCGCCGAAGGACTGGGCCCGGGCCCGATCCTGGTGCAGCACACGGCCCGTCCCCGGATCGTCGTCGCGGCTGGTCATGGCGATCATGCTGGCAGCTGGGGAGTGGGTAGCGTCGTCTTCGTATGGTTTGCGAGGCTGATCCCGTAGGAGGCACCGGGCGGCCGGCGGTGGTTCTGCTGAGCGGTGGCCTGGACTCGACGACGGTGCTGGCCGTGGCCCGCCGCGACGGCTTTCGCTGCCACGCCCTCAGCTTCGACTACGGCCAACGCCACGACGTCGAGCTCGACGCGGCCCGCCGGGTGGCCGCGGCCATGGGGGTGGAGCGCCACGTGGTGGCCCGGATAGACCTGCGGGCCTTCGGCGGTTCGGCCCTCACCGCCGACCTGGAGGTGCCGAAAGGCCGGAGCCTGACCGACATGGAGGGGAGCATCCCGGTCACATACGTGCCGGCCCGCAACACCATCTTCTTGTCCTTTGCGCTGGCCTTCGCCGAGACCCTGGAGGCATCGGACATCTTCCTCGGGGTCAACGCTCTGGATTACTCCGGCTACCCCGACTGCCGCCCGGAGTACATCGCGGCCTTCGAACAGATGGCCAACCTGGCCACCCGGGCCGGGGTGGAGGGCCGGGTCCGCACCGTCGTGCACACCCCGCTCATGGCGCTGAGCAAGGCCGCCATCATCGGCCTCGGCACCGAGTTGGGCGTCGACTACGGGCTGACCCACAGCTGCTACGACCCAGGCCCGGCCGGCCGGCCGTGCGGCGGTTGCGATTCGTGCCTGCTGCGGGCCAAGGGCTTCGCCGAGGCCGGGCGGTCCGACCCGGCTCTCGGGCCGGCCGGTCCCAAGGGCGCGGTGGGGAGCTGCTGATGGGGTACCTGGTCAAGGAGGTCTTCTACACCCTCCAGGGGGAGGGAGCGCGGGCCGGGCGGCCGGCGGTGTTCTGCCGGCTCTCCGGGTGCAACCTGTGGACCGGGCGTGAACGCCACCGGTCGGTGGCGGTGTGCCAGTTCTGCGACACCGACTTCGTCGGCACCGACGGCCCGGGCGGCGGCCGCTACCCCACCGCCGTGTCACTGGCCGCCGCGGTCGCGGCCACCTGGGTCGGGGCCGACCATCCCTGCGCCACCCGCTACGTGGTGTGCACCGGCGGGGAACCCCTCCTCCAGGTGGACCAGGGGCTGGTCGAGGCCCTGCACGAGCAGGGCTTCGAGGTGGCGGTGGAGACCAACGGCACCCGGCCGCTGGTCCCCGGGCTGGACTGGGTCTGCGTGAGCCCCAAGGCGGGGGCGCCGTGCGTGGTGGA
>JAKBAX010000224.1 GCA_021808785.1 Actinomycetes bacterium
GCTGCCGCCCCGCAAGGTGCTGCCCAAGCCGTGGAAGAAGCCGCACCCGGCCATGTGGTACGCGGCGGGCAACACGACCAGCTACGCCATGGCGGCCCGTAAGGGGCTCGGCGTGCTCGGGTTCTCTGTCGGGTCCATCGACGAACTGGGGCCCGTGATGGAGGCGTACAAGAAGGAGATCACCAACGCCGAGCCGGTGGGCGCCTACGTCAACGACAACATCATGGTCACGTCCGCGGCCTTCGTCGCCGAGGACCGGGAGACGGCGTACAACACGGCTCTCAACTCGGAGATGAGCTACCTGCAGAGCAACGTCTTCCGTTACCACGACACCTTTCCCCGGCCCGAGGGGGTCCCGGCCTGGCCCGGCCTGATCCCCTCGCCGACGAGGGAGCAGCTCGAGGGCATGGCCCAGAGCGGCTCGGTCATCGGTACGCCCGACGACGCCCTCGAGGCCTGCCGGCAATGGGAGTCGGCCGGGGCCGATCAGCTGGTCTTCGGCGTGGGCATGACCGAGCAGGACGAGATGCTGAAGACCATCCGCCTGATGGGGGAGCACGTGATCCCGAAGATCGACAAGGATCCGGTGCACCGCACCACCCGCCTGCGCGAGGGGGCAGCCGCCCGCAGCGGTTCCTGACCGCGGCGCGCGCCGTGGGGCCAGTGACGGAGGAGCAGCCCGGTCACCAGCAAATGGTGACCGGGCCGATCCCCGGTGCCGCCACCTTCTGGGAGTTGATCGACCGGCGGGCCGACCGCTCTCCGTCGGCGCGCATGTTCGTCGACGAGCGCGACCGCGAGCTGAGCTACGGCGGCCTCAGGGAGGCCGCTTTGTCCGTGGCTGGCGGACTGCACGAATTGGGGGTGATGCCGGGCTCGGTGGTGTCGTGGCAGCTCCCGAGCACCATCGACACGGTGGTGGTGATGGCCGCCCTGTGCCGGCTGGGCGCAGTGCAGAATCCGATCATCCACCTGTACCGGGAGCGGGAGGTCGGTTTCGCCCTGACCCAGACCGGTGCCACCCATCTGGTCGTGCCCGGCGTCTGGCGGGGCATCGACTTCCCGGCCCTGGCCCGGCGCGGATGCGCCGGAATGCGCGACATGCCGGTCCTGGTCGATGTCAGCTCCGGCCTGCCCTCCGGGGACCCGGGCCGCCTGCCGGCCCCGCCCCCCGCCGCCTCCGACGACGACGCGCCGGTGCGGTGGATCTTCTATACGTCGGGCACCAGCGCCGACCCGAAGGGGGTGTGTCACACCGACCGGACCCTGCTCGCCGCCGGGTGGGGTCTGGTGGTGGCGTCGGGTAACCAGCCCGACGACGTGGGCACCATCGCCTTCCCCATCGCCCATATCGGTGGCGTGGACGCGCTGGCGAGCATGTTGATGATCGGGTCGTCGTCGGTGATGGTCGAGGCGTTCAACCCGGCCGAGACCATCCCGCTGCTTCGCCGCCACGGTGTCACCCGCTTCGGCGGCGGACCGGCGTTCTACCTGGCCTGCCTGGCCGAGCAACGCAAGGAGCCGGCCCACCCGATCCTGCCCCGTCTCCGGTCCATGTCGGGCGGGGGGGCGCCCAAGCCGCCGCAGCTGCACTTCGAGGTACGAGACGAGATCGGCGGCCGGGGGATCACCCACGGCTACGGCATGACCGAGGTGCCGATGATCGCGTCCGGAACGACGGCCGACAGCGACGAGCAGTTGGCCTACTCCGACGGGGCACCGGTGGAGGGGGCGGTCATTCGCATCGCCCGCCCCGACGGCAGCGATGCCGATCCCATGGAGGAGGGGGAGATACGGGTGAAGGGGCCGATGGTGTTCCGCCGGTACACCGACGCGGCCCTGACCGCCGAGGCCTTCGACGCCGAAGGCTGGTTCTGCACCGGTGACCTGGGCCGGCTGCGGCCCGACGGTCATGTGCAGCTGACCGGACGGCTCAAAGACGTCATAATCCGCAAGGGCGAGAACATAAGCGCCAAGGAGGTCGAGGATCTCCTCTATACCCACCCCGCCATCGCTGACGTGGCCGTCTTCGGCGTCCCCGACCCGGAGCGGGGGGAGATGGTTTGGGCCGTAGTGCAGTGCACGCCCGGCGCGAGCCTGCCTTTCGAGGAGATGGTCCGGTTCCTCAAAGAGGCCGGGCTCATGATGCAGAAGATCCCCGAGCGGCTCGACGTGCGGGACAACCTGCCGAGGAACGCCACCGGCAAGATCCTCAAAAAGGACCTGCGCAAGGAGTACACCGAAGGGACGTAGCCCCGACGTGGCCCGTCTCAGACCGGGGCCGTCTGGATGGCCCGCCACACCCGCTCGGGGCTGCACGGCATGTCGATGTGGGTGACGCCCAGGTGCGACACCGCGTCGATGACGGCGTTTTGGATGGCCGGCGTGGAGCCGATGGTTCCCGACTCGCCGATTCCCTTGGCGCCGAGCGGATTGCGCGGACTGTCGGTCTCGGTGTTGGACGCCTCGAAGCTGCAGAACTCCGAGGCGGCCGGGATCAGGTAGTCCATCAGGTTCCCCGTGAGCGGGTTACCGTCCTCGTCGTACTGGACCCACTCGAACAGGGCCTGGGCCGCGCCCTGGGCGATGCCGCCGTGCTGCTGGCCGCGTACGAGCAGCGGGTTGAGGATGCGGCCGCAGTCGTCCACCGCCACGTGGCGCACCATACGCACGCCCCCGGTCTCGGTGTCCACCTCGACCACCGAAACGTGGGCGCCGAAGGGGAAAGTGGAGTTCCCTCCGTCGAAGTCCCCCTCGTGGCGCAAGGTGGCCGCCTCCATGCCCTCGGGCAGCTTCGAGGCGTCTTTGGAGGCGGTGGCCAGGTCGGCCCAGCTGACCATCTGACCGGGCACCCCGGCCACGTGCAGGCCGCCGTCGCCGGTGACGATGTCGTCCGGGCTGGCTTCGAGTGTGTGGGCGGCGATCCGCTTGGCCCGATCGAGGACCTGCTCGGAGGCGGCCATCACCGCGTTGCCGGCCGTCTGAAGCGAGCGGGACCCGAGCGTGCCGGCCCCCCGGGGGATCACCGCGGTGTCGGAGTTGACGAACTTGATCTTCTCCATCGGGATGCCGAGCACCGAGCTGGCCACCATGGCGAAGGCGGTGTGGTGGCCCTGGCCGTGCACACTCGTGCCGGCCGAGATGGTGGCGCCCCCGTCGTCGTTGATCTCGGCCGCTCCGTACTCCGTGTGGAGGCCGAGCGGAGCGGTGACCTCCACGTAGGCGGAGACCCCGATGCCGAGCAGCTTGGTGTCGCCCGCCTTGCGGCGCCGCTCCTGCTCGGCCCGAAGCCCCCTGTAGTCGGCCGCGTCGAGCGCAGCGTCGAGAGCCTTGGCGTACTCGCCCGAGTCATAGGCCCCCCCAGTGACGGTGGTGACCGGGAAGGCGGAGGGGGCGATGAAGTTACGGCGCCGGATATCGGCCGGGTCCATGCCGATCTGGTCGGCGGCCACGTCGAGCACCCGTTCGATGAGCTGTGTCGCCTCCGGGCGTCCGGCGCCGCGGTAGGCGCCCACGGTGGTGTTGTTGGTGACCACGCTGGTGGCGTTGAAGCGGACCTTGGGGATGTCGTAGACACCGACCGACATCATCTGGGTCAGCATGGGTAGGACGGCGCCGATGGCCGGGTAGGCACCGGCGGCCGCGGTGACCGAGGCGTCCAGGCCGACGATGCGGCCCTCACCGTCGAGACCGAGGGTCGCGTTCATGGCGAAGTCGCGGCCATGCACAAGGGAGATCATGTCCTCCGAGCGGTCCTCGATCCACTTGACCGGCCGCCCCAGGGCCCGGGCCGCGGCGGCGGCCACGATGTACTCCACGTACACGGCTGCTTTGGGGCCGAAGCCGCCTCCCACCCACGGGCACACGATGCGCACCTGGGACGGGTCCAGACCGAGGGCGCCGGCAACGGCGGGCTGCACGGAGTGCGGCGCCTGGTGGGACAGCCAACAGGTGACGCCTCCGTCGGGTTCGCCCGGCACCGCCAGGCACCCGTTGGGCTCCATGGGCACGCCGGCCAGGCGCTGGCTGACCATCTCCACGCTGGCTCGCACCTGGGCCCCTTCGAGCGGGTCCTCCTCCCCGAAGGCGGTGGCGAAGCAGACGTTGGTACCAGCCTCGGGAAAAATGACCGGCGCGTCGGGCGCGGCGGCCGCGCGAGGGGTCACGACGGCCGGCAGGGAGTCGATGTCGACTATGACCGCTTCGGCCGCGTCATAGGCCTGGGCCGCCGATTCGGCTACCACCGCGGCCACGATGTCGCCGACGAAGCGGACCCGCTCGCCGGCGAAGACGGGCCGGTTGAACGACGCCGGCATCATCGGGAAGCCCTGGAACGGAGCCAGCCCGAGATCGTTGCCGGCCGCGCTGTACACCTCGATGACACCCGGCATGGCCCTGGCTCCGTCGACGTCCACCGAGGCGACGATGCCGTGGGCCACGCTCGAGCGGACGAACACCACCGACGCCGTGTCGGTCAGACCGAGGTCACCCACGTACTTCCCGGCCCCGGTGAGCAGGGTGGGGTCCTCCAGCCGGACCACGGAGTTGCCAAGGATGGAACCGGACTCGGGCATTGCGACCCCCTACTAGGTGAACGGCGTCGACAGGACCCTACCGAAATGCACGGCCGGGCGCGGCCGCCGGTGCCCGGCTGCTTGGAGAGCGACCGGCACCGACCGCTAGCGTCGGACGAGCACGGAAAAGGGGCTGGTCGCATCAGAAGCCGTAGTGAGAACTCGTCGCCTCCTCTCAAAGCTCCGGCTTCACGACGGCTTGTCACATCCGACTGGGGCGAATGGACCGAAGAGCAGGTCAGCGCCATCCGCCAGGCTGATCGGTGGCGGATCCTCGAAGGACTGGACGGGCCGGGACCGCGCTTTGGGTCCGACCGGTCCCACGGGGCCGGTCTCGTTTCGTTCGCCTCCAACGACTACCTGGGCCTGGCCGCCCACCCGGCCGTGGTGGGGGCGGCCCGGGAGGCGCTCGACCGCTTCGGTGCCGGAGCCACCTCGTCCCGGCTCATAGCCGGGGACCGTACCGTCCACCACGCCCTCGAGGACCGCCTGGCCGCCTGGAGGGGCACCGAGGCGGCCCTGGTCTTCCCCACCGGTTACCAGACCAACGTGGCGGTGCTGACCACCTTCGGGAGCGGCGCCCGCATCGTGTCCGACGAGCTCAACCACGCCTCGATCATCGATGGGGCCCGGCTGTCCCGGGCCGATGTGCAGGTGTACCGCCACGGCGACCTGGAGCAGGCCGGCCGGCTGGTGGCGGAGGCGCCCGGTCGGGTGCTCGTCGTCACCGACAGCGTGTTCTCCATGGACGGCGACGTGGCCCCTCTTGGCGGGCTGAGCGAAATTTGCGCCCGGCACGGGGCCCTTCTCGTGGTCGACGATGCCCATGCGGTGTTCCCGTTGCCCGACGTCGATCCCGAGGCCCTTGTCATGCGCGTCGGAACGCTGTCGAAGGCGCTCGGCTCACAGGGCGGGTTCGTCGCCGGCCCCCGTCGGTGGATGGAGCTGCTGGTCAATCTGGGCCGCTCGTTCATCTTCACCACCGGGCTGGCGCCGGCGTCGACGGCCGCCGCGATGGCTGCGGTGGAGGTGATCGACTCGGCCGAGGGGGCGGGTCGGCTGGACCGGCTGCGGCGCCACACCGACGCCATCCGGCCCGGTCACCCCTCGCCCATTGTGGCGGTGGTACTCGGCGAGGAGGGGGCCGCCCTCGCCGCCGCCGCGGCTCTGCGCCGACAGGGCCTGCGGGTACCGGCCATCCGACCTCCGACAGTGTCACCCGGGGCCAGCCGGCTACGGGTTTCCCTCTCGGCTGCCCACGACGAGTCGGACGTGGCCCGGCTGGGCCGAGCCCTGGCCGGCCTGGTAAGTGTGCAGTAGAGACGAACTATTCAACTCTTCTGCACACCAGGGGCGATCGGCCCCACTGACCTTGATCCGATGTGGGGCGATCGGATGTGGGGCGATCGGATGTGGGGCGATCCGATACTGCGGCGGAGCTAACCGGCGATGGCCACCCCGAGCACCAGGGCGGCCAGAGCGGCGGTGCCGCTCAGCGCGCCCCACACGGCCAGGCCGGCCCGGCTCTTGGCCGCCTGGTGCCGGGCGGTGGCGACGCCGGCCAGGACCACCACCGCCATCTTGACCCCGAAAACGACCCGCCATGCCGTGGTCTGCCGCGAGGGATGGACGGCGGCAATGTTCCACAAGCCGGTGGCGATCAGCACCACGAAGGCGGGCCAGGCCAGCCGGGCGAAGCGCTGAGCGGCGGCCCGCACCAGCTGGGCGTCTGCTCCCTTGCGGAGGGTCGGCACCAGCCCGGCCAACACGATCTGGCCACCCACCCAGACGGCCGCCGCGGTGACGTGCAGCGACAGCCGGACGATGCCGAGGGCCGGGGCGAGCACGGGCGGTCAGTCTAAGAGCTAGGGGATGGAACCTTCGCGGCTCGTGATGCGTCAAGCTCTCTGATCGTGTGAGGGGGTAGGAGGGGTGGAGGGTCGGCGATGGCCAGGGTGAGCAATCCGTTGCGGGCCGGGTTGGCCGGCGCGCTCGCCGTATTGCTCCTCGCCTGCGTGGCGGTGAGCCAGATCGGGGGCCGGGCTGCCACGGTGGCGGTGGTCGCCCCCCCGGTCCTCCCGGTGCCGAACGGGTCGCCTCCGCCAACGCCCGGTTCGGCGCCGCAGCGCGCCTCCCACCAGCCCACCACGCTGATCCGGCCGGCCCCGAGCGATCCGCCGCCGGCCCGGTCGCAGGTCACGCCCGCCTGTGGGTTGTCCCTCGACCCGAAGGCCCCGGTCGTCGCGCCCGGGAGCTGCACCGTGATCGAGGTCGGCGATTCCATCGGCGCCGACCTGGGCTACGGCCTGGGTCGCCACCTGCAGCCGGGGTCCGGGGTGCAGCTGGTACAGCTGGACCGGGCGTCGACCGGTTTGGCCAACACCGCGTTCTGGGACTGGCCGGTCGCTCTCACCTCCTACCTGCAGCGGTACCACCCGCAACTGGTGATCATCTGCCTCGGGGGCAACGACCAGCAGGGGATCGCGGCGGACGGGTCCGGTATGGCCTTCGCCACGCCGGCGTGGCAGTCGGTGTACCTGGCCCGGGTGCAGGAGATGATCTCGGCGTCCACCGACAGCGGCGCCTACGTATTGTGGGTGGGCCTGCCGATGATGCAGCAGCCGTCGTTCAATGAGGGGGCCGCCTACCTCG
>JAKBAX010000011.1 GCA_021808785.1 Actinomycetes bacterium
GGCCCCAAGGTAGACGGCCCCAACGTAGCCAGCGACCCGCCGGTTCCGGTGCCAGGGGGCGGCCCGAGGAACGCTCCGAGTAGCGTCGAGCAGATGCTGGCCTGGATGGACCTCGAGATGACGGGGCTCGATCCCGACTGCCACGTCATCGTCGAGATAGCCACACTCATCACCGACAACGACCTGCAGGTGGTGGCCGAGGGTCCCGACATCGTCGTGCGAGCGACCGAGGAGGAGCTGGCCGCCATGGACGACGTGGTGGTCAACATGCACACCCGCAGCGGTCTGCTGCCGGCCATCCGGACCTCGCAGGTCGACCTGGCCGAGGCGGGCCGGGCCACGCTCGAGTTCCTGCAGAGCCACATCCGAGAGGCGGGATCGGTGCCGCTCTGCGGGAATTCGATCGGCACCGACCGCCGCTTCCTCGCCCGCTGGCTGCCGGAGATCGACCGGTTCCTGCACTACCGATCGATCGACGTGTCGACCGTCAAGGAGCTGGCCCGCCGCTGGTACCCAGAAGCGCTGGCCGCCCAGCCCCGCAAGGTGGGATCGCATCGAGCCATGGGTGACGTCCTCGAGAGCGTGGCCGAGCTCGCCTACTACCGGAAAGCCATCTTCGTACCCGGCCTGGCGCGGGGTACGACCCCCGAAGCCCCCTCCCCCGGTTCTTGAAAAGTACCTGAAATGGCAAAAGGTCCCTGACGAAGCGGCGCCGCCCGTGGCAGCATGGCAGGACCAGGCCCGGTACCGGAAGGTACCGGCGGAACAGCAGGGAGGTCTCGTTACCGTTATGCGTACGAGCGAGCCAGCCATCCGTCCGCCAGTCGATGAGTCCGCGGCCGAGGACATCCGGCCTCCTGACGACATCGTCGAAGCCGCCCCCGAGCACCGCAGGAGGACGGCCCGCCAGGTCCGCCACGTGGCCCGGACCCGGCTCCACCTACTGGCCGGCGACCAGGACGCCCTCGAGGATGCCGACCTCATGTGCCCGCAGGCGGCACACGACCTCGGGCGCAAGGCCTCCCGACCCCCTCGCCCGACGGCCAAGCCGGGGCGCCGGGGCGGATTCAAGGTCTGGAAGACCCCGTTCTGGAAGCGGCGCAGCCAGCTGTGGGCCGAGCGCAACGCGGCAGCCCGCCGGTTGGCCGACGGCGACTGAGCCCGACCGGATCCGGATCCGGGCCCGGCGCCCTCAGGCCCCGGGCCCGGGCTCGAAGTCGAGGGCCAACGAGTTCATGCAGTAACGCTGGCCCGTCGGCTGGGGCCCGTCGTCGAACACGTGTCCTAGGTGCCCTCCGCAGCGCCGGCACCGGACCTCGGTCCGGGCCATGCCGTGACTGCGGTCCTCCACCAGTTCCACTGCGTCGGCGACCTTCGGCTCGTAGAAGCTGGGCCAACCGCTGCCGGACTCGAACTTGGTCGCCGAGTCGAACAGCACCGCCTGGCACCCCGCGCACCGGTAGGTCCCGTCGTCGTGGTTGTGAACGTGCTGGCCCGACCAGGGGCGCTCGGTGGCGGCCCGCCGGAGCACGTCGAACTGCTCGGGGCTGAGTTCGGCACGCCACTCTTCATCGGTCTTTCGGATGTCCGGGGCCATGCCGGCAGGGTACCGCGGCCACGGTGGTACTCCCCCGGTCGGGCCGACCCGGTACCGGCGGGCCTACCAGGTGTCGACGCAGGGACGTTTCTTGCCCCTCCGGGGCGGCGGTACGGGAGCCGCATCCAACGCCACCAGCACGCGGTCGCGGGTGGTCGCCGGATCGATGACGTCGTCGATCTCGAAGTGGCTGGCCGCGTTGAGTGCCTTGCCGTTGCGGTAGGCGGCCGCGATCAGGCGTTGCTCGAGCTCCTGGCGGCTGGCGTCGTCGGGCTCGGCCTCGAGCTGGCGGCGATAGCCGAGCCGTACCGCGCCTTCCAACCCCATCCCGCCGATCTCGCCGGTCGGCCACGCCACGGTCAGAACGGGGGCCCGGAAACTGCCCCCGGCCATGGCCTGGGCCCCGAGCCCGTACCCCTTGCGGAGCACCACCGTCACATAGGGCACGGTGAGGCTGCCGCCGACGACGAACAGGCGGGCGAAGTGACGTACCTGGGCGGTGCGTTCCGCCTCCGGACCCACCATGAACCCCGGCGTGTCGCACAGGAAGACGATGGGGATGTCGAAGGCGTCGCAGAGCTGCATGAACCGGGCCGCCTTGTCCGCCCCGTCGGCATCGATGGCCCCGCCCAGGTGGGCCGGGTTGTTGGCGATCATCCCCACGGGGTGCCCCGCCAGGCGGGCCAGGGCGGTGATCATCCCCGGGGCCCAACCAGACCGGAGCTCCAGCACGGAGTCGGTGTCGGCCAGCCCCGTGACCGCTCGCCGCATGTCATAGACCCGCAGGCGATCCTCCGGGACGACGGTGCGCAACTCCATCTGGTCGGGGCAGCTCCACTTCTCCTGTCGACCCTGGAAGTACGACAGGTACCGCTTGGCCGCGGCCACCGCCTCGTCCTCGTCGGCGACAAGGACGTCGATGACGCCATTCGAGTGCTGCACCGACGACGGCCCCACCTCGTCGGGATGGAATCGGCCCAGGCCACCGCCCTCGATCATGGCCGGGCCGGCCATGGCGATGCTCGAGTCCTCGGTGGCGATGATGACATCGCAACAGCCGGCCAGAGCGGCGTTACCGGCGAAGCACCGGCCGGAGACCACCCCCACGAGGGGCACCAGACCGCTCAGCCGGCCGAGCAGGGCGAACGCCATGACGTCCAAGCCGGAGACCGAAGGCGACGAGGTGTCGCCCGGGCGACCGCCTCCCCCTTCGGCCAGGATGACCAGTGGCCGGACCAGCCGGGCGGCCAGGTCGAAGAGGCGGTCCAGCTTGTGATGGCCGTAGAAGCCCTGGGTGCCGGCCAGCACGGTGTAGTCGTAGGCCATGACCACGCAGTCGGTCCCGTCGACCCGGGCCAGCCCGCCGATCAGGCCGTCGGCCGGCGTGTTGGCGATGAGGTCGTCCAGGTCCCGGCGATCCCGCTGGGCGGCCAGGGCCAGGGATCCGTACTCGCTGAAGCTGCCCGGATCGCACAGGTCGGCCAGATTCTCCCGGGCCGTGCGGTGGCCCCTCGTGTGACGGCGCGCCACCGCCGCCGGGCGGGCGTCATCGCCTGTCAGCCGCTGCCGCTCCAGCACCTCGACCAGGTCGGACCTGACACCGGTCGCCGCGGGGGTCGGGGTTGGCGATGCGGCCGGGCCGTCGAGCGAGGCCTCCCTCAGTACGAGCAGGCGATCACCGACGGAAACGGTCAGGCCCGGCCGGGCGGTGACTGCGACCACCCGGCCGCTCACCGGAGCCGGCACCTCGTGCTCCATCTTCATGGACTCGATCACCACGACCGGGCGGCCGACGGGTACCACCTCACCCGGCTCGACCAGGACCTCGACGACGGTTCCGGCGAGTGGAGCCTCTACTGGGACCTCCCTTGGTCGATCCTCAGAAGGCACCGGAAAAAGAGACGCCCACCCCGCCTCGGGTCGCTCCCCCATAACGGGCCTTCTCGGCTTCCAGGTCGAGGGGCTTGGTCATCTGATCGATCTCGACCGGCAGCCGGTCGGCCGGCACCAGCCAGCACACCTCGAACTCGAGTCCGTCGGGATCGTGGGCGTAGAGCGCCTTGGTGGTGCCGTGGTCGGACGCGCCGACCAGGCTGCCGGCCTGGCGCAGCCGGTCGGCCAGGCGGCCCAGCTCGTCCAGCGTGTCGACCTCCCAGGCCAGGTGGTACAACCCGACAGTCGTCCGTCCCGCCCCGGAGGGCCCGGCCTCCGAGCCGATCTGGAACAACCCGATGTCGTGGTCGTTGTGGCTGGCGGGCGCCTGGAGGAAGGCGGCTTGGCCGGGGATCTCGAACCTCACGCGGAACTCGAGGATGTCGGTGTAGAAGGCGACGCTGCGGGCCACGTCGCGGACGTAGAGCACCGCATGGTTCATTCGGGTCACGGGCACGGGGTCAAGGCTAGGCCCCGGGCGGGGTCCTGCGGTAGAACGGCCCACCATGGTCCCGACTTACCCGAAGCCGCCGCGATCCGACCTCGTCGAGGTCCTCCACGGCGTCGACGTGGCCGATCCGTTCCGGGCTCTGGAGGCCGACGGGCCGTCCACCAGGGCGTGGATCGAGGAGGAGAACGAGCTCACCTCGGCCCACATCTCCTCCATCCCGGTGTGGGCCGGCCTGCGGGCCCGCATCGCCGAGCTGTGGGATCACCCCAAACGAGGGGTGCCCTTCGAGCGGGGCGGCCGCTGGTTCCAGTTCCGCAACAGCGGCCTGCAGGCCCAGTCCGTGCTGTACGTTGCGGACGCGCCGGCCGCAGAGGGACGGGTCCTGATCGACCCCAACGCCCTGTCGGAGGACGGGATTGTGTCGCTGACCGGGATGGGGGTCTCCGCCGACGGCACCAAAGTGGCGTGGGCGACCAGCCGGGCGGGTTCCGACTGGATGACCTGGCGGGTGCGCCATGTAGAGGGGGGAGACGATACCAGCGACGTGATCGAGTGGTCCCGCTACTCCGAAGCGGCCTGGGACGGAGACGGCTTCTACTACATCTCCTTCGACCCACCCACCCCCGGGGAGGAGCTGACCGCGTCGGTGTCGAGACCGCGGGTCGCCTACCACCGGACGGGGACGGCGCAGTCCGCCGACCGCATCGAATGGGAGGCCCCTGACCAGCAGGACTGGATGCCGCAGGTCGGCACCACCGACGACGGTCGCTACCTGGTGGTCACCGTCACGCGCGGCACCGGTACCGAGACTCTCGTGATGGTGCGGGACCTGACCGATCCCGGCTCGGTCCTGACTCCGCTCAACGACCCCTTCGAGGCAAAGGACGAGGTGATCGACCACGGCGGTGAGGGCCGGTTCTACGTGCTCACCGACCGGGGCGCGGAGCGGGGCCGGGTCGTCCGGGCCCGGGTGGGCTCGGAACCGGCACGGTGGGAAGAGATCGTGCCCGAGTCGGGCGACACCCTGCTCGCCGCCCACTTGTACGGCGGTCACCTCGTGTGTCACTACCTGCGCCATGCGCAGAGCGTGCTCCGGGTGTTCGCGCCCGACGGCACTCCGGCCGGGTCGGTCGACCTGCCCGGACCGGCCTCTGTCGGCGAGACCTCCGGACGGGCCGGCTCACCGGTGGTCCACCTCCAGCTGACGTCCTACGTCCAGTCCGGTGCCATCTGGCAGCACGACCTGGCCGAGGGGGTCACCAGGCTCGTCACGCCGTCGGCCGCCCCTCTCGAACCGTCCGACTACCTGACCGAACAGGTCTTCGTCACCTCGCCCGACGGCTCCGAGGTCCCGATGTTCCTCACCCACCGGGTCGGGGCCCACCCGAGCGGCGACGTCCCGGTCCTGCTGTACGGATACGGCGGCTTCAACGTCGCGTTGACTCCCACCTTCTCCGTCACCTTCGCCAGCTGGCTGGACCGGGGTGGGCTGCTGGCGGTGGCCAATCTGAGGGGCGGCGGCGAGTACGGGCGGGCCTGGCACGAGGCCGGCCGCCTGGCCCACAAGCAGAATGTCTTCGACGACTTCGCCGCGTGCGCCCGCTGGCTGGTGTCCTCCGGCTGGTCGCGCCCGTCGAGTATCGCCATCATGGGCGGGTCCAACGGCGGCCTGCTGGTGGGGGCCACCATCACCCAGCACCCCGAGCTGGTAGGCGCCGCCCTGGCCGAGGTGGGGGTCATGGACATGCTCCGCTTCCACCTCTTCACCATCGGCCGGGCCTGGAAATCCGACTACGGAGACCCTGACGACCCCGAGCAGTTCGCCTGGCTGCGGGCCTACTCGCCTCTGCACAACATCCGGGACGGGGTCTGCTACCCGGCCACCCTGGTGATGACCGGCGACCACGACGACCGGGTGGTCCCGGCCCACTCGTTCAAGTTCGCGGCCCGCCTCCAAGAGGCCCAGTCCTGCGAGCATCCGGTCCTGCTCAGAGTCACCGCGTCGGGCGGCCACGGCGCCGGCAAGCCCACGTCGATGCTCATCGACGAGGCGGCCGACCGGCTGGCGTTCCTGGCCGACGCCCTCGACCACAGGGACAGGCCATGATAGGGCGGCGGATCGTCAGCTGACGACGTCGGCGATGCGTCCCGCGTCGTGGCCGTCGAGATCCTGGAAGGCCAGCCGGTAGCGCCAGCCGTCGCCCAGATCCTCGGCCGCGACGGTGCTCGTCAGCGACACCACCGAGGTGCCATCGGGCAGGCTCAATATCACCATCGGGTCACCCTGGCCCGGCACCTCGCGCAGGGTTTCGACGCACAGTCCGCCGACCCCGACGTCTACGGTCCGCCCCGGTACCCCCTCCAAGTGGCGCCCGTCCACGACGGGGCAGAGGGTGACGGCCAGGTCGAGGCGTCGGCGCGGCCATCGGCGCCGCTGAATTCGCTCGACCGACCCGTCGGGGCCCATCGTCACGGTCGCCCCGACCACGGTGGCCGGCCCGCTGACGCGATACAGCGCGTCCGGGGCGAACACGCTTACGAGGGTGGAATCCGGTCGGGCCCCGGCCCACTCGTCGCTATCGCAGGTAAAGCTGATCCTGCCGTCCTCGACCGCCGAGACCGACGCCGTCACCTCCACGTCCCCGGTCTCCACCAGGGCGGTCAGCCCGATCAGATGGACCAGATCCTCGGTATCCATAGCCCGGCCCCCCAGTCAACCACGGTCGGTCGCGGCCCGCTCGCGATAGGTCTGGGCCCGGGGAGGGAATAGATCCTCCAGACCGAAGGAGGAACCATGTCAGTAGCAGTCAGACACCGTCATGGTGTCGACCTCAGATCGCCCGCTGCGGGCGGCTCAGTGGGAGCGACTCCCATAATGTACGAACGCCCCGTCGGTGCCGCCGTCACGGGGCTTCTGGCCCTCCTCGTGGGCGCGTGGGGCGCCCTGGCTGGCTACGTGGGGCCGTATTTCGGCTTCCGTCCGGTAGCGCAGACCACCTGGGTGACCAACCTGGACAACGGTTTGCTGCACCTGCTCCCCGGTGCCGTTGCCGCGGCCGCCGGAGTGATGCTGCTGGCCATGGGCCCGGCCCGCCGGGCCGTCCGGGGTGGCGCATTCGCGCTCCCGGCCCTGCTGCTCGTGGCGGCCGGCGCCTGGTTCGTCATCGGGCCGGTGGCATGGCCCACCTTCGAGAGCGGGAGCGCCTTCGTCACCGGCGTCAGCCCACTGCGCAACCTGCTCGATGTGGCCTGTGCCAGCTATGCCCCCGGCCTGGCTGTCGTCATGCTGGGCGGCGTGGCCCTGAAGGCCGCCGCCGTGCCCCGGGTGGCGGCCCGGACCGGACCGGGGGAAGAGGGCGTCGAGCCGAACACCACCTGGACCGACCAGGAGGGACCGCGCAGAACCGTCTGAGCCTGGCTCCGGCCGGAGCGACCGATCGAAGCGAGCCCCCGGCACCCCGGGGGCTCGCGCTCGTTCCGGGAAGGACCGAAGGCGGTCCGGCGTTGGCATCAGGGATGCCCTCACTCTCGGTACTGGATCTGGCCACGGTCGGCACGGGGGCCACGCCCGCCCGTGCCCTGGCCGACACGACCCGCCTGGCGGTGGCCGCCGAGCGGCTGGGCTACGAGCGGCTGTGGGTGGCGGAGCACCACGGAATGCCGGCCGTGGCCAGTTCGGCGCCCGCGGTCCTGATCGCGCATCTGGCCGCGGCCACCTCGGCCATCCGAGTCGGCTCCGGCGGCGTCATGCTGCCCAACCACTCCCCATTGGTGGTGGCCGAACAGTTCGCCACCCTAGAGGCCCTGCACCCGGGCCGGATCGATCTCGGCTTGGGTCGGGCGCCGGGCACCGATCAGCTCACCGCCCGGGCTCTCCGGCGCACCTCGGGCCTCGGCCCCGACACCTTCCCGGAGGACGTGGTCGAGCTCATCCGCTACATGTCCGACGACGGTCCCGACCATCCGAGCGCTACACCCGGGCGCGGCTACCTGCCCGAGGTCTGGCTCTTGGGGTCCTCCCTCTACAGCGCCCAGCTGGCTGGCCTGCTCGGACTGCCGTTCGCCTTCGCATACCACTTCAGCCCCGGCCCAGTCGATGCCGCGCTCGACGCCTACCGGTCCAATTTCCGACCCGGGGTGTATGCCTCCGCGCACACCATGGTCGCAGTGACGGTGCTGTGTGCTCCCACCGAGACCGAGGCCCGCTGGCTGTCCGGTTCGTCGGCACTCGGCGTCCTGCAGTTGCGCACGGGTCGGCTGGGCCCGCTGCCCTCGCCGGAGGAGGCCGCCTCCTACCGCTACACAGACGCCGAGCGGGCCGCGGTGGAGCAGACCCTCGCCACCCACGTGATCGGCGACCCCGACACGGTCCGAGGCGGTCTGGAAGCGCTGGCTCGGCGCACCCGGGCCGACGAGCTCATGATCTCCACCCGTGTCCATTCCTACGAGGCCCGCCTCCAGTCGCTCGAGCTGGTGGCCTCCCTCGGCCTGGACGAGGACCGGTCTGCCCCGCTGGCCTCTGCCGAGGGCAGCTGACCGCGCCGCCGACCGGGCGCCACCAGTCGATTCACGTCGGGTCCGGACCGCCCTCCGGTCCCTCCGGGTTGGGGTCGCGGGCCTGGCTCTGCGGGTGGATCGTCTCCCCTCGCGCCAGCATGGCCACGAACTCCTCGATCTTGCGGGCCCTCGTCTCGGGCCGCTTCACCCGCCCCAGGCGGAAGAGGATGGCGAATCGGTTCTGGCTGGTGAGACGGGTGAAGCTCTCCCGGGCCGCCGGGTCGGCGTCGATGGCGGCCCCCAGATCGGCCGGTACCTCTGCGGTGGCCGGCCCGTCGTAGGCCGACGCCCACCGACCGTCAGCCCGGGCCCGGTCGATCTCGGCCTGCCCGGCCGGGCGCATACGCCCATCGCGGATGAGCCGTTCGGCATGGCCCACGTTGCGTCTCGACCAGGTGCTGGTCGGACGGCGGGGAGTGAAGCGCTGCAGGTAGGTGCGCTCGTCGCGCCGTTGGACCTGGCCGTCGATCCATCCGAAGCAGAGCGCTTCGTCGAGCGCCTCGCCATAGCTCAGCCGGGTCGGTTCCCGGCTGCCCTTCTTGGCCAGGACCAGCCGCACGCCGGCCGACCGGGCATGGTTGGTCTCCAGCCAGGTCCGCCAGGCGGCCTGATCTTGAACGAGGACTTCGAGCAGTTCCGGGCTCATGGGATCCGAGCACCCGCCATGCCGGTCATCTTGCCGCGTCCCGATCAGGTGCGCCCGGTGCCGACCGGGCCGGCGCCGGGGCGTCCAGGGCGCAGTGCCATTCGGCGACCATCGGGCGCTCCTCGGCCCGGGACTTGCGGATGCTCAGCAGGGCCACGACGGCCCCGATCCCACACGCACCGGCGGCGGCCAGGACCGCGCTGTGGAAGCCCGACGTGAGCTGGTCGGGATGCTCGTAGCTGTAACCGCGGATGCCGGCGATGGCCGGCAGGGCGGCCACTGCGAACAGGCCCGCGGCCCGGGCCACATCGTTGTTGATGGCAGACGCCACCCCGGAGTATTCGGCCGGGACCGCCCCGAGGGCGGTGGCGGTGAGAGGGGCCACCGTGACGGCCAGCCCGAGGCCCAGAACCGACACCGCGGGCAGGACCGCCGAGACATAGCTCGATCCGGGGCCGATGCGCGCCAGCAGGGCCAAGCCGCCGCCGACGAGGAGCGGCCCCAACGACATCTGGGCGCGCGGCCCGATGCGGGCGGCCACGGCTCCCGAGCGGGCCGAGAGGGCGAGCATGAGCACCGTCACCGGCAGCAATGACGTGCCGGCCGCGATAGGGCTGTAACCAACGGCGTCCTGCAACTCGACCGGCAGCAGGAACAGGGCTCCGCCCAGCCCGCCGTATACCGCGAATGTGACGGCGTTGGTGGCGGTGAACTGCCGGGATCGGAAGACTTCGATGGGGATCAGAGGGGCCCGGCTCCGCCATTCGACGACGAGAAAGGCTCCAAGAAAGACCCAGCCGGCGGCTGACGGCCAGAGGGTGCCGGGCGCGGTCCAGCCGAGGGAAGCGCCCTCCGTGAGTCCATAGCACAACCCGACCAGCCCGATGCTCACCAGGGTTGCACCGGCCAGGTCGAGCGGCCTCCCGGCGGCGGCCGCATCCCTCGACTCGGGCACGTGGCGGGCCGAGATGGCGAGGGTCGCCACGGCCACCGGTAGGTTGATGAAGAAGACCAGCCGCCACGAGACCGCACCGATGAGCCAACCGCCGAGGAAGGGGCCCACGGCCATCGCCACGCCACCGAGACCCGACCACGCCCCGATAGCCCGGCTCCGATCGGCGGGCGCGAAGGAGGCCTCCAGAATGGCCAGGCTCCCAGGGACCAGCATGGCAGCTGCGACGCCTTGCAGGCCGCGGGCCGCGATCAGGAGGGCGGCGGAGGGAGCCAAGCCGCACAGTAGCGACGCGATCGCGAACCCGATCGTTCCGAGCTGGAACAGGCGCCGCCGGCCCAGACGGTCACCGAGTGCCCCTCCGAGTACCAACAGACCGGCCAGGGCCAGGGTGTACGAATTGCTTATCCATTGCAGCTGGCTCAACCCGGCGTGGAACTGCCGACCGATCCGGGGCAGGGCCACTCCCACCACGGTGGAATCGATGCCGGCCATGGCCGATCCCAGCACGGTCGCAGCCAACACCCACCGTCCGGGCGGAGAGGAGTAGCGGAGAAGCTCGGGGTCGATCGGATCACAGTACGAGCAAATCCACCACTCGCTACGATGCCCCATGATCCAGCCCGTCATGGAATGACGAGGACCCCCGTGGACCCCTCCGCCCCAGACTTCTTCGCCGACCCGTACCGTCACTTCGCCGATGCCCGGCGTTCCGCGCCGGTGCAGTGCTACCAGCCGGGGATGTGGATGGTCTTCGGCCATGACGACGTGAGCCAGGTACTCAAGGACCGGGGCCTCACCTCGACTGAGCGCCACACACTGGATGCGCCGCGGAACCTGGCCATCAAAGCAGCCGGCGGGACCGACGCCTATCTCCTGCGGCCCTCGTTGTCGAAGATGGATGCCCCCGACCACACTCCGCTCCGGGCCCTGCTGGCCCGCCTCTTCACCCCCCGGGCCGTGGGGAGCCTCCGTCGAGCGGCCACGGATCTGGTCGCCGGGGCCTTCGATCGCCATGCCGGAGGCGAGATGGAGGTAATCGAGTCCCTGGCCCATCCGCTTCCGTACCAGCTGACCTGCACCTGGCTCGGAGTGCCGGCCCTCGACGACGACGGGGACATCCGCCGCTGGAGCTTCGAGGGGCTTCAGATGATCGACCCCTTCCGCCGCCCGGAGCAGTACCGGGAGTACATCTCGGCCAGCGCCGACTTCGCCGGCTACTTGCGGGAGCTGGTGGCGTGGAAACGGTCCCGCCAAGGCGACGACGCCATCTCCCGTCTCATCGCGGCCGGCGACGCCGGTGAGGTCATCACCCCCGACGAGGTGGTGGCCACGATCCACACGCTCTTCCTGGCCGGGTTCCACACGACTGTCAATCAGATCGGGCTCAGTGTCCTGGCCCTCCTCCAGGCTCCAGACCAGTGGGCCGCCCTCGTCGCCGATCCCGAGCTGCTACCCAACGCCATCGACGAACTGTTGCGCTTCGATCCGACGGCCCAGTTCATGATCAGGGCCACCGCGGCCGACTACCGGGTCGGTGGGGTCACCATCCCGCCCGGCCAGCACATCGTGGCCTGGATCGCCTCGGCCAATCGGGACGAGGCCAGATGGGGCAGCTCCGCCGATCAGCTGGATCTGGGCCGGCCCGACGCCCGTTACCATCTGGCCTTCGGCAGCGGAATCCATTCGTGCTTGGGAATGTGGCTGGCCCGGCTCGAGCTGGAGGAGGTGCTCTCCGCCCTGATCCGGCGGTTCCCGAAGGCCTCCCTCGTGGACGAGGAACCGAGATGGCGGAGTACCGCATTCATGCGCGGCTTGGAATCGCTGACCCTCCTGCTACCCGCCTGACCGGCGGCCCCGCGGCTAGAGCTGAGGGCGGATCAGATACTTGGAGCCTGTCGATTGGCGCCCGTAGACAGCTATGGCGTCGGGGTCCAATGCGGACGCCAGGGACACCTCGGCGGTGTAGCTGCTGGCAAAGGTCGTCTTCAGGCCGGAGACCACCCGCCGGCGCATACGTTGCGCGACCTCCGGTCCGATCCTCTGCAGGAAGGGGGCGAGCAGCCAGCCGGCCGTCCCCCATGCCATCCCGAAGCTACGGGTGAGCTCGGTCGGGCGGCGGTCGAGGCCACCGTAGATGTAGACCTGCTTGTGCACATTCGTCCCGTAGCGGTGGTAACCCGGCTCCGCAGAGCCGGCGGCCGCTTCCATCCCCGTCAATATCTGGCTGGCCAGCTTTCCCCCACCGACGGCGTCGAAGGCAATGGTGGCCGAAGTAGCCCGCAGCGCCTCGATCAGGCGCTCCATGAAATCGGTCGCAGACGAGTTGCAGACGTGCTCGGCGCCGAGCGAAACCAGGGCCTCCTCCTGCTCACGGCGGCGAACGATGTTGACCAGGTCGATTCCCTCCTCCTGGCACACCCGGACCAGCATCCGGCCCAGATTCGAAGCGGCTGCTGTGTGGACCAGGGCGCGGTGGCCCTCCATCCGCATCGTCTCCACCATCGCCAGGACGGTCATCGGATTGACGAACGACGAGGCCCCCTCCACGGCGCTGGTGCCCTCGGGCAGTTCGAGGCACAGGGATGTGTCGACCACCCGGTACTGGCCGTACATGCCGCCACCGACCGCAGCGACTGTCTTACCCAGTAATGCCCGGGCGGCCGGCGACGCGCCGACCGACACGACGGTCCCCGCTCCCTCGATGCCCGCAGGCAGTGCCTGGCCCACCCTCGGTGCCACGGCCCGGGCGGCCGGGTCGGGAAGCGGGATGGTCACGACCGGCCGGTCCGCCGTCCCGTGGCGCGAGGCGGCGGTGATGTCGCCACCCGCCATCAGTAGACCCAGGTCAGAAGGATTGATCGGGGCCGCCTCCACCCTGACGACCACCTCGTTCAGCTGCGGTGCCGGCACGTCGACCGGCTCGAGGTACAGCTCGACGGTCTGGCGATCAGTGACGCGGGAGAGAAGCTGCAGTGACACTCCCGGTACCTCGGTGACACCTGTCGTCATCTGGTCGACACCTCCTGTGCAATGGACCGCGTCGAGAGCATACGGGGCCGCAGATCCGGACCATGGCTGACGGTCGGGGGCCGGGCCGGGTCACGTTCCTCGGCATCGAGGAGACTTGGGTGGACCAGGGCGTCCACGGTGGAGGCGAGCGCTCCCGCTTCGGTCGCGGGGAGCTTGTCGATGAGCCGCTCGATGGATTCGGCGCTCTGCTGGCGCAGCCGTCCGAGATAGCCCGAGCCGAGCTCGGTGATCGCCATCAGGACCGCTCGTCGATCCTCTGGGCCGCGGTGGCGCCGGACCAGACCATCGCGTTCGAGCTTGCTGACCAAGCTGGTCATCGACATGATTCTCCGGAGACATGCGCAGCCCGGATAGTCCCCCCCACGAGGTAGGCCCAGGTGACGGCGGTTCGGGAGAGCGGGTCCACCACCAGGTGACCTTCCTGGTCCTGGCGCTGGCGACCCTGGCCTACGCCATGTTGCAGTCGCTGGTCAACCCGGTCCTCCCCACGATCCAGCGGCACCTGCACACGACCCAGGCCAACGTCACCTGGGTATTGACCGCATACCTGCTGGCCGCGTCCATCGCCACCCCAGTGGTAGGTCGCGCCGGCGATATCGTCGGCAAGAAGAAGGCGCTCGTGGCGGTCCTGGTGTTCCTGGCCGCCGGAACGGTGCTCGCGGCCGTTGCCCCCACCATCGGGGTGATGATCGTCGCTCGCCTCGTGCAAGGTGCCGGCGGCGCGCTGCTCCCTCTCGCCTTCGGGATCGTACGCGACGAGTTCCCCCGCAAGGATGTGGCCCGGGCGGTCGGGACCATCGCCGCCCTCATAGCCGTCGGAGGCGGCCTCGGTATCGTCCTCGCCGGACCGATCGTCGACTCTCTCGGCTACCGCTACCTGTTCTGGATCCCCCTGGTGATCGTGGTGGTCGCCCTCATCGCCGCCGTCATGGTGGTTCCGGAGTCGAAGACCCGCGCCCCGGGGCGCCTCAGTGCCGGACCGGCGATCCTCCTCACACTGTGGCTGGTAGCAGTCCTGATCGCGGTCAGCGAGGCCAGCAACTGGGGTTGGGGCTCTGGTCGCACTCTGGGCCTGCTCGCGCTCGGGCTGGCCCTTGTGCCTGTCTGGGTGCTGGCCGAGTCGCGCAGCGCCGATCCGGTCGTCGACATGAAGATGATGCGGGTCCCCGTGGTTGCGACCACCAACCTGGCCGCTCTCCTCCTCGGGATCCCCATGTACTCGGTCATGGCCTTCCTGCCGGAGTTCGTCCAGACCCCGCGTTCATCCGGCTACGGCTTCGGCGCCAGCATCACCGCATCCGGACTGTTCCTGCTCCCCCTGACCGCAGTCATGTTCTTCTTCGGCCTGTGGTCCGGACGGCTGGCTGACCGCTACGGATCCAAACCGGTGCTGATCGCCGGCGCCGTCCTGACCGCAGCGTCATGCGGCATGCTCACCTTCGCTCACCACCAACGGTGGGAGATCTACGTGGCCACGGCCGTCGTCGGCGCCGGTCTCGGCTTCTCCTTCTCGGCCATGTCGAACCTGATCGTCGAGTCCGTTCCTGTGACCCAGGTCGGAGTGGCCAGCGGTATGAACGCCAACATCCGGACCATAGGTGGCTCCATCGGGGCGGCCGTGACCGGCACGATCATCACCTCAGGAATGTCGGGCGCGGGCACACCGCTCGAGGCCGGCTACACCCACGCCTTCCTCTTCCTCTTCATAGCCGCGGCCGGGACCGCTGGGGCGAGCCTGCTGATACCCGGGGCCGGTCGCCTGGCCACCCCCTCGCCGATCGGGACCGGAGCCGCCGGCGGCACCGTGCTCGTCCACAATGCCGAGGCGGCCATCATCGCCGGCGCGCCGATCGTCGAGGCCGAGTAGGGTCCACCGGTCGGCGCCAGTTGGGGGGCCCGGAGGGGGTGGCCATGACCACAGGAGATGTACCGCGCTTCGCCGGCAAGGTGGCCATAGTCACCGGCTCGACCGCCGATCCGAGCATCGGCCGATCCTGTGCCGTGCGCCTGGCCGAGGAGGGCGCGTCGGTGGTGATCAACGGCCGCTCGTCCGAGCAACTGAGAGCCGCCGAGCACCAGTTGCGTGACGCCGGTCTGGCCGTGGCCGGGGTGGTCGGCTCCCTCGACGACGACACCACGGTGACCGACCTGGTGGACACCGCTCTTGACCGGTTCGGGTCGGTCGACCTGATCGTCAACACCGTCGGTGGCGCCCCGTTCCCGGGGCCGGTATGGGAGATGGACCGCCGATCGCTGATCGACACCTTCTCCCTGAACACCTGGCCCACGGTGGCGCTGGTCAAAGAGGCCATGGCCCGGGGCTTGGCCGATGGTGACGGCAATGCCGTGGTCAACATCTCGAGCGGCTCCCCGAACAAGACCACTCCCAGCATGATCGCCTACGCGGCCGCCAAGGCCGCCCTCAATGCCCTGACGCGTACCATGGCCGCCGATGCGGGCCGACGGGGGGTCCGCGTCAACGCGGTCAGCCCGGGCCTCACCCGTACGACCGCCACTCGGGACATGTGGGAAGCCGATGGTGGGGTCGGAGCCGGCTCCCATCTGCTGCTGCGCCGCCTCACCACCGCGGACGACATCGCGTCGGCCGCCCTGTTCCTCCTCTCCGACGACGCCCGACAGATCACCGGGGTGGTCCTCGATGTGGACGGGGGCAACCATCTCCAGGGCGGGGGCTGGTCCCCGTTCGCCGCCGCCCCGCAGTGACCGACCCTGCGGCTAGAGCCCGCTTCGCCCGCCCGAACCGAACGTCGGCCCCGGCTCACCGCAGCACGTCAGCCGCCCATTCCAGCAGTTGGGGTACCAGCAGAGGCCAGCGCTCGAAGGCACCCCTCTGCTGCCCCGCCGCCCTTCGATTGGTGCCGTCGATCCACTCGGTGTCGGGCCAGGGCGGATCGACTATGCGGGCGCCGGGGATCAGCTCGGCGACCGCCTCCGATGTACGGCGCGGGTGCCACCAGTCGCTCTCTCCGCTGCGAAAGACGAGAGTGGGCACCTTGATGGCTCGGGCGGTGTCCTCGGGCAGTCCGGGTACGGCCTCACCAGGAAGTGGGTAGTAAGCGGCCATCCACCGCTCCATGGTGCGGAGGAAGGTCATCCGATCCTGCTCCACGATCCGCCCTCGGTTACCCGGGTTGCGACTGATCACTTCCTGCCAGTCGGGCAGGTCCGCGACGTCCTCCATGCCGCCCATCACAGCGGCCCTTATGGACGGCGCGCAGTACACGCCACCCAGGGTCATGAGCCCGTATACCCCACCGCTGATCCAGAGCACGGCCAGCGCCGCAGCTACGTCGGGGTGGCGGGCCGCGGCCAGCAGCGACACCCGCGCCCCGCCCGACCCGCCCATCACAACCGCGGGCGCCATGTCCAGCTCCCGAAGAAGCGCCGCCAGGTAGTCGGCTTGCATCTCGGACTCGCTAGCCCCCTCGAAGCACACATCCGACTCGCCGCAGTTCGGCCGGTCCCAGATGACGACCCGGTTGCCGGCCGCGGCGATGGCTTGCGCCAACGGGTGGATACCGGGATCCTCCTTCGTGTAACGGCCGCCCGGTGTGATGATCCACGGCCGACCGGAATCACCGATCACCTCGTAGCCGAGCGTCAGCCCGTCCACCGTCACTCGGGCCACTTCAGGCCCCCCGCCTGCTCGAAGACGGGCTGCTCGTCGAGTGGTCGCCTATTGCCACATGATCCTCCGGTACGCGAGAGATGACATCGTCGCGCGGAGGATAGCGAGCATGCACCCTGCTCGGGACACCTGCTCGTCCAGCCGGGTGTTGATCCAGGCCGCGATGTCCTGGCGGGCGGTGGCCGCCAGTGCGGTCGGCGGACTTCGCTTGGGCCGGTCGGCGGACGCCGGGGCGATCGGCGACACCGCTTCGGGACCGGTCACCGGCGGCCGCATCCGGCGGCTGGATAAGGTCATCCCGACTCAGCACTACGGCACCGACAAAGCGAGGGTGGGCATGGCCGCCGATCGAATCACCAAGGACCCGAGAATCGACCCCCGGATCAAGAGCCTGTTCGGACAGTTCGAGCTGCCCTCGGATCTGGGAGACGTCCCCGACCGCGACGCCCTCCTCGAAGAGGCGGCCTCCGAAGAGGCCGTCGCCAGAACGGCCATGTTCAAGAGCTTCATGGACATGGCCGACTCCGAAGAGGCAGCGCCCTCAGCCGGACTGGAACTCACTGAGCACCGCATCACGTCCCAACCGGACGGCAACCTGATCAACCTCCGCCTCATCCGACCTTCGGCTATCGATACACCCGCCTGCGTCTACTACATCCATGGTGGCGGCATGGCATCTCTCTCCTGTAACGACGGCAACTACAGGGCCTGGGGCCGCATCATCGCCAACCAGGGGGTTGCCGTCGCCATGATCGACTTCCGCAACTGCGTCACCCCTTCGTCGGTTCCCGAAGTGGCCCCGTACCCGGCCGGCCTGGACGACTGTGTCTCGGGTCTGCAATGGCTGGCCGACAACGGGTCCTCACTCGGTATCGATCCGGCCCGCATAATCGTGGCCGGCGAGAGCGGAGGCGGCAACCTCACCTTGGCCACCGGGCTGCGCCTCGAGCAAGAGGGGAGACTCCACCTCATCAGGGGTCTGTTCGCCCTCTGCCCGTACATTGCGGGGTCCTGGCCCCGGCCCGATCTCCCCTCTTCGGTGGAGAACAACGGCATCCTGCTCGATCTGCACAACAACCGGGGCGCCATGGGATATGGCATCGAGGAGCTCGAGCGGGGCAACCCGCTGGCCTGGCCACTGTTCGCCACCACCGAGGACGTGGCCGGCCTGGTCCCGACGGTGATCAGTGTCAACGAGTGCGACCCGCTGCGCGACGAAGGGATCGAGTTCTACCGGCTTCTGCTACGCGCCGGGGTCCCCGCCCGCTGCCGGCAGGTGATGGGCACCATCCACGGCACCGAGGTATTCCCCATCACCTGCCCTGACATCAGCCGGGACACCGCTGCGGCGATCGCGGCCTTCGCTCGGGAATAGGCGAAGAGTCTCCAGATCCTGCTCACCACGGCGCGACCATTCCCACGCGGGAGTGATCGCCTGACGGTCGTATGGGAAGCTGGGGCATGCTGCCTCTACAGGGGATCCGGGTGGTGGAGATCGGAGTGGTGATCGCCGGTCCAGCCGCCGCCGCCTTACTCGGTGATTGGGGGGCCGAGGTGATCAAGGTCGAGCCGCTGGATGGGGATCCGGCTCGGGGAAACCCGGCCAAATCGTACTTCCAGTTGGATAATCGGGGTAAGCGAAGCATGGCCGTCGATATCGCCTCGCCCGAAGGACTCGGCATCGTGCTGGCGCTCCTCGACTCGGCTGACGTCTTCGTCACCAACCTCCGGGCCCGGGCTCTCACCCGGCTGGGCTTGGATCCGGCCTCGTTGGCGGCTCGAAATCCCCGCCTGGTCTACGCCTCGGTAAGTGGCTACGGGCCGACTGGGCCGGCGGAGGACAAACCCGGCTACGACATCGGCGCGTTCTGGTCGCGCGCCGGCGTGGCCGCCGCCCTGGTGGGCCCCGGCAATGAGCCCCCGGTCTCCCGGCCCGGCATGGGAGACCACACAACTGCGCTCTCCTTGGTGTCAGGCATCCTCGCCGCCTTGCTGGAGCGGGGGCGCACCGGTCGCGGCCAGACGGTGAGCACATCTCTGATGCGGGCCGGAACCTACTTCATATCGTCGGACATCTCGGCCCTGCTCAATGGGGACCGGCCCCAATCCGGTCTTCGCCGGGCCATGTACAACCCGCTCCTCGCCTGCTACCAGGCGGCGGACTCGAGGTGGTTCTGGCTGCTCGGCCTGCAGGCGTGGCGCCACTGGCCGAACGTACTGGCGGCAGTCGGCCGTACCGAGCTTCTCGACGACGCCCGGTTCTCCTCCTTCACCGCTCTGACCACCCATCGGGAGGAGGTCATGAGCGTTCTGGACGCCGAATTCGCCCGGCGACCGTTGAGCGAGTGGGCTCCGATATTCGACGCCCACGACGTCTGGTGGGATCCGGTTCAGGATCTCGACGAGGTGGTCGCGGATCCTCTCTTCGAGGCATGCGGTGCAGTGCGGCCCATGGTCGGGGGTGTGAGGACCATCGCTCCTCCCGCCGATCTGGCGCACCACGATCTGGGACCGGCGGGCCCGGCGCCCGAGACCGGCCAGCACACCGAGGAGATCCTCCTCGAGCTGGGCTACGACTGGGACCGCATAGCCCACCTCAAGAAATCATCGACGGTGGGTTGAACCGCCACGATCGGCGCCTTGGGCCATCCGCAGGAAGAGGCGTACTTGTAGACGAGGAGATCTCCGGTGGTCACCTCCAGCGGGGACTAGCCCAACCGGGGAACGGTGCGGAGATCGGCGACACTGACGCCACCCCATCGACCGCCTCGATGCCGGCCGGCGACCCGCTCTCGGCCGATGCTGACGACCTGTTCGACCTTCTCTTCTCCACCGACGCAGAACCTTCTTCGGGGTCAGAGGCCGGCTGATGTCGACTTTGTTCGTCCCCGCCGACGACGTGTACCAGCCGACGTTGCCGTCGCGCAGGTACTTCCAGTCGAAGTTGCCGAACAGGACGTCGTTGGTGAGGAACAGCCGCCCCGGCGTCCAGAGCCGATTGTGTCCGCGTCCGCTGGTGCTGGAGGCTCATCCAAACGGCGATGTCATGGTCCAACGCCTCGTAGGGCTTGGGTTTGGCGGGCCTCCTGGTTTCAACGAAGTGCTTGTACTCGGCCGGTTTCTCATCATGAGCAGCCGCTCGTCGTTCCGCACGACGGGCAGGCGTGGCAGCTACCGGCCCGCTGCATCTGAACTCCGCACTGGAAGCAGTAAGGGGCGTCCGATTCGATCATCGAGTGGCGCAGCTCTACGACCGGCGGCTCGCCCGCCACGGCGGGCATGGGGGTGGCGCTCGGCATCGGCAGCATCTCGGTCTCGGCCCCGGCGCCCGGCCCGGCGTCGAGGGGGATGTTGTGGGTGGTCGCCTCCTCCAAGCCGGGCAGCGTCATTTGCGTCCGCTCCTGCGACGTGAGCACGCCGAGCTCCACCCGGTCCTCGTAGGGCAGGTAGTCGACCGCCAGACGCCGGAAGATGTAGTCAACCAGAGACTGGGCGATGCGAAGCTCGGGGTCGTCGGTCATTCCGGCCGGCTCGAAGCGCATGTTGGTGTACTTGCGCACGTAGGTCGCCAGCGGTACCCCGTGCTGGAGGCCCAGACTGATGGCGATGGAGAAGGCGTCCATGATTCCGGCCAGGGTCGACCCCTGTTTCGACACCTTCATGAAGACCTCGCCGGGGCGGCCGTCGTCGTACTCGCCGACGGTGACGTAGCCCTCGCAGTCGGCGACCCGGAACGCGAACGTGCTCGACCGCCGCTTACGGGGCAGGCGCTCCCGGATGGGCTGCTTCACGACCACCGTGGTCTGGCGCTCCAGCGCCCTCTCCAACTCGGCCACCTTCAGGGCCAACTCGGCGTCGTGCACCTCCGCCGGCGACGCCGACGGATCGGCGACGGTCTTCTTGGCCGTGGCCAGGGGTTGGGCGACCTTGCAATTGTCCCGGTAGATGGCTACCGCCTTGAGACCGAGCTGCCACGCCTCGATGTGCAGCTGCTCGATGTCCTGCACCGAGACTTCCTCGGGCACGTTGACCGTCTTGGAGATGGCGCCGCTTATGAACGGCTGGACGGCACCCATCATGGTGATGTGGCCCCGGTAGTGGATCGTGTTGTCACCCATGGAGCAGGCGAACACGGGCAGATGGTCGGCGGTCAGGTGGGGGGCGCCCAGGATCGACTTGTGCTCGTCGATGTAGGCGACGATCTCCTCGATCTGGGTGGGCTCGTAGCCCAGGCGACGTAGCGCCCGCGGCACCGTCTGGTTGACGATCGACATGGTGCCCCCACCGACCAGCTTCTTCATCTTGACCAGACCGAGGTCCGGCTCGATCCCGGTGGTGTCGCAGTCCATGAGCAGCCCGATGGTGCCCGTCGGGGCCAGCACGCTGGCCTGGCTGTTGCGTACGCCGTGCTGCTCGGCGATCTCCACCGCCGAGTCCCATGCTTCCTGGGCCGCCGACAGGATCTCCGGTGGGACCAGCTCCTCGTCGATGCGAGCCGCGGCGTCGCGGTGCATGCGCAGGACGTCGAGCATGGGGTCGCGGTTGGTCTGGTAGCCGGCGAAGGGACCCATGCGCGATGCCGTCCGGGCCGACGTGGCGTATGACTGACCGGTGAGCAGGGCGGTGATCGCCGCCGCCCAGGCCCGCCCGGCATCGGAGTCGTAGGGCAGACCCTGGGCCATGAGCAAAGCGCCCAGGTTGGCATAGCCGATACCGAGCTGGCGGAAGCGCCGAGAGTTCTCGGCGATGGCCTCGGTCGGGTAGTCGGCGTTGCCGACGATGATCTCCTGGGCGGTGAACACACAGTCGGTCGCGGCCTTGAATCCGGCTACATCGAAGGTCCCGTCACTCTCCAGGTAGGTCAGCAGGTTGAGGCTGGCCAGGTTGCACGCCGAATTGTCGATGTGCATGTACTCGCTGCAGGGGTTGCTGGCGTTGATGCGACCGGCATTAGGGGCGGTGTGCCAGCGGTTGATAGTTGTATCGAACTGCATCCCCGGGTCGGCGCACTCCCAGGCGGCCTTGGCGATCTGTCGGAACAGGTCCCGGGCCCGGATGGTATCGATCACCTGATCGGTGGTGATGGCCCGCAGATGCCAGTCGGCGTCGTCGAGTACCGCGTGCATGAACTCGTCGGTGACCCGCACCGAGTTGTTGGCGTTCTGGTACTGGATCGAGTGGCAGTCCTTGCCGTCCAGGTCCATGTCGAAGCCGGCGTCTCTCAGGGCCCGGGCCTTGCGCTCCTCGATGGCCTTGCACCAGATGAAGTCCTCGATGTCGGGGTGGGCCGCGTCGAGGATCACCATCTTGGCCGCCCGGCGGGTCTTGCCGCCGCTTTTGATAGTGCCGGCCGAGGCGTCGGCGCCGCGCATGAAACTGACCGGGCCCGACGCGGTGCCCCCTCCCCGCAGCCCCTCCTTGGAGGAACGGATGCGCGACAGGTTGACCCCGGCGCCCGAGCCCCCCTTGAAGATGATCCCTTCCTCGGTGTACCAACGCAGGATCGAGTCCATCGAGTCGTCCACGGAGAGGATGAAGCAGGCCGAGCCCTGCTGAGGCACTCCCTTCACCCCGATGTTGAACCACACCGGCGAGTTGAATGCCGCCTTCTGGTGGATGATCAGGTACTTGAGCTCATCGCTGAAAGCGATCGCCTCTTCGTCGTCGAGGAAGTAACCATCCTTGCGGCCCCAGGCGGTGACCGTGTCCACCACCCGGTCCACGACCTGGCGCAGCGACCACTCCCGGTCCGGATGGCCGAGCGTGCCCCGGAAGTACTTCTGGGCCAAGATGTTGGTGGCATTGAGACTCCAGGTGGAGGGTACTTCTACGCCGAGCTGCTCGAAGGCCACGGCACCGGTCGCGTAATGGACGATACGGGCGTCCCGGCGCTCCCAGACGACGGTGTCGTAGGGGTCGGCGCCGGCCCGGGTGAAGTGCCGGGTGATGCCGATTCCCATCCGTTCGGGCGCTATTGCCATGCCACTCTCCTCCTGAAATCGCTGTAGGCCGAAACCACAAGACGTTGTGGTCTCGTCGGCGAGATACCCCCGCCGCCCACAACATGAGGACCAAATTACAACACCGTAGTTTCACCCTTGTCAATGGCTGTCTCGGGACAACGGGGCAGGTCAGGGCGCGCTCGCGAAGGTTTGCGCGACCGGATCGGGACCTCGCGGTGCGTCGACGCCAGCCACGCTAGGGGGCCGGCCCTGTGGAACGACAGGGGGTCAAAGCTGTGAGCGGTGCGGTGGACAACCGGTGGGCTCCACCTGTCCCGCCGATGTCGGGTCACCGATCCCCACGCTGAGTGCCGGTACCAGCGCGGACAGAAATTCTTCCGCCAAAGAAGGTTGAGGAACAGCCCGCGGGGTACATAAATAGTCAAGAGTCGCCGAAGCTGCCCCCTCGGCGACCTTCACCCTGGCGTAGGCCCCCTAGTCCCCGCCCCTTCGACGGGGGGCCACGCCGGGGAACTCCTCTAGAGTTCCCGACGATGGCGGTGGTCCTCGCAGTGGACGCCGGGACCACCGGGGTGAGGTCGCTGGCGGTGGACGAGTCCGGACGGGTGGTCGCTTCCCGCTACCAGGAGTTCCCCCAGTACTTCCCCCGTCCGGGATGGGTGGAGCACGACGCGGAGGAGATCTGGCAGGCGGTGGCGGGCACCCTCGCCGACCTGGTGGCCGGCCTGCGACTGCCCGTCGCCGCGGTCGGGCTGGCCGTCCAGCGGGAAACGACCGTGGTCTGGGACCGCCGGGAGGACCGTCCGCTGCACCGGGCCATCGTGTGGCAGGACCGCCGCACCGCCGGGGCTTGCGAACGCCTCGAGCAAGAGGGCCATCTGGCCATGATCCGGGCCCGCACCGGCTTGGTCCTCGACCCGTATTTCTCGGCCACCAAGCTGGCCTGGCTGCTCGGCGAGGGGGGCGTGACCGCCGGCCCCGACACCGCGTTCGGAACGATCGACTCGTGGCTGATCTGGCGGTTGTCGGGAGGTCGGGCCCACGTCACCGATCCCAGCAACGCGTCACGAACCATGCTGTTCGACATCGCCCGGCGGGCCTGGGACGACGAGCTGACCGGATTGTTCGGAGTGCCCGCCTCGATGCTGCCGCAACTCGGACCGTCGAGCGGCCGCCTGGCCCGGACCGCGGACGGGGTCGTGCCCGGCCTGGCAGGTGGGATACCGGTGAGCGGAGTGGCCGGCGACCAGCAGGCGGCGCTGTTCGGCCAGGCCTGCTTCGAACCGGGCATGACGAAGAACACCTATGGCACCGGGAGCTTCGTGCTCATGAACGTCGGCCGGGAGCCGCCCCCGCCGACCGATGGGCTGCTGACGTCGGTGGCCTGGTCGCTAGGCGACCTGTCCGCCGACCACACCGCCTACGCCCTCGAAGGCGCCGTGTTCGTGACCGGTGCCGCCGTCCAATGGCTGCGCGACGGCCTCGGCCTCATCTCCGAGTCGGCCCAGATCGGCCCGCTGGCGGCATCGGTAGCCGATACCGGCGGGGCCTACTTCGTGCCCGCCCTGACCGGCCTCGGCAGCCCGTGGTGGGACCCTCACGCGAGGGGGACGATGGTGGGTCTCACCCGGGGAGTGGGCCGGGCCCAACTGGCCCGGGCGGTGGTAGAGGCGATGGCATTCCAGACCGCCGACGTCGTCGTCACGATGGGCCGGGCCAGCGGCCACGGGATCTCGGAGTTGCGCATCGACGGAGGGGCGTCGGTGATGGACCTCCTGCTGCAGCTCCAAGCAGACGTGACCGGCATCCCGGTCCGGCGGGCCGCGGTCACCGAGACAACCGCGCTGGGAGCCGCCTTCCTGGCCGGGCTGGCCGAGGGGGTCTGGGGGTCGCTCGACGACCTGGCCGGCCTGTGGACCGATTCGGCCGTCGCCGTACCGGCCGCCGACCGGACCGCGGTCACGACGGCCTACGAGGGCTGGAGCCGGGCCGTGGCCCGGGCTCGGCACTGGGCCTGAGAATCGGCCAGGACGGTCAGACCCGCGCCGCCCCGTTGCGCCCGCTCAACTCGGTCCACCGGGTGTCAACGATGCGAGCCAGGGCGGTCAGCTGACGTCGCTCCCGGATCCGGAACGGGCGGCCTTGGCGGCCCAGGACCAGCACCAGGCCGGCCACGTCGAGGTCGGCCCAGGCCACGTCGTCGGGGGCCACCTCCCCCGGGCGGGGAGCTATGGACGCCCGGCTACCGGCCAGGAAGGCCCGCAGCCAGGCACCGGGCGGAGCCGGCCCCACCATCGCGGCGGGATCGATCCGGTCCGGATCCACGATGCTGGCCCAGTCGCTCTGGAAGTCCCGCAGGCTGCTGCGAGCCAGGCTGGCAAGCAGGGGCTCCACCGCCTGCTGGGTGACCAGGGCGACCGCCGTCTCCAGCGCGTCTAGGCGGGGATCGGCGAGGGCATCGCTCGCCCGGCGCACGTCCTCCACGTCAACGCCATCGACCTCGGAGATCTCCGACACCAGGAGACCGACCAGCGATTCGGAGGGCAGCTCCACGATCAGCTCGTCGATGGCCCGGCCCCCGCCACGCTCGAGAATGTCGATTCCTATCAGGTCCCCCCGTACCGCGCCGATACGGCTGGCCACCGATCCGAGCGCCCCCGGGCGATCCGGCACCCAGACACGAACGGCGTAGAAGGGCATCGGGCCCGACGGTATCAGCGGAGTGTGAACCGCTTGTTTCGCACAGTTACCGGGGCGGTTACGGGACGGCTCGGGCCCGTGGTGTGACCAGCTCGCGCACGACGGTCGGCTCGGCGTCGGATCCGGGCGCCGACAGCAGACCCCGGTCGCGCTTGGCGTAGGCCCCGACATACTCCTGACCCGACAGATCGGCGATGGCCCGCATGATCTCGTCGGTGATCCGCCGTAACTCTCTCGGCCCCGGCATGGCCCGGGGGCCGCCACCCGTGCCGGACGACCCGGCCTCCGCTCCGGCACGACCCGGGTCCGGTCCCCCGGCGTCCGGGCCGATCCGCAACGGGGCACCCATCTCGAGATGCACCCGCTTGAACAGCTTGGGCAACAGGGCGCCGATCGGCTGTACGCCGGCCGTACCGAACTGGGCCACAGGGACCACCGGTGCGCCGCATTGGATGGCCAGGCGGGCCACGCCGGTGTGGCCTTTGTAGAGCCGCCCGTCCGGAGAGCGGGTCCCCTCCGGGTAGATGCCAAGGACTCCGCCCGCCATCAACACCTCCCGAGCCGCGGCCAGCGCTCTCTCAGATGCCGAACCGCCCTCCCGTTTGAGGGGGATCATGCCGACAGCCCGGAAGAACCACGCCGTCTTCCAACTCTCGAAGTATTCGGCCTTGGCCACGAAGGTGACCCGGCGGCCGACGCAGAGCGCCAAGAAGACACTGTCGATGAACGACTGGTGATTCGACGCCAATATCACCGGCCCGGAACGGGGCACGTGACCGCTCCCCTCCACCCGTACCCGGTACAGCAGGCGGAGGATCGGCGTGAGAACGATCTTCAGTGCCCAGTAGGCCATTGTGTCACCCCAATTTCGTCAAAGCCCTGCGCATGTTTCGAACCGCCTGCTGGATCCGCTTCTCGTTCTCTATCAGCGCGAACCGCACGAAGCCCTCGCCGCCCTTGCCGAACCCCACCCCCGGCGAGGTGGCCACCTCGGCGTCGGTCACCAGGTACTTGGCGAACTCCAACGAGCCCATCTCCAGGTAGGGCTCGGGGATCGGGGCCCACACGAACATCGTCCCCTTGGGCGCCTCGAGCTTCCAGCCGATGCGATTGAGCCCCTCACAAAGGGCGTTGCGCCGGGAGAGGTAGATGTCGTTGACCTCTTTCGGATAGTCGGCGGCCTCGTTCAGCGCCACGATCGACGCGATCTGGATGGGCTGGAAGGTGCCGTAGTCCAGGTAGCTCTTGAGCTTGGTCAGAGCCTGGACGATCTCCCGGTTCCCGACCAGGAACGCCACCCGCCACCCGGCCATGGAGAACGACTTGGTCATCGTGTACAGCTCGACCGCCACGTCCTTGGCCCCGGGGACCTGCAGAACCGAAGGCGGCTCGTACCCGTCGAAGGCAGTGTCGGAGTAGGCGAAGTCGTGTACCAGGATCACGTCGTGCTCCTTGGCGAAGGCCACCAGCCGTTCCATCCAGGCCAGGTCGACGCACTCGGTGGTGGGGTTGTGCGGGAAGGAGAACACGATCACCCTCGGCCGCGGCCAGGTCGACTCCCAGCTGTCCATCAGGTTGGCGAAGAAATCCTGATCCGGCCCCAGCCGCACCTGCTGCACATCGGCCCCGGCGAAGAGCGGGGCGTAGATGTGGATCGGATAGCTGGGGGTCGGTACCAGAGCGGTGTCACCGGGCCCGACCAGGGTCCACATCAGATGGGACAAGCCCTCCTTGGCCCCGATGGTGGTGACCACCTCGGTGTCGGGGTCGAGGTCGACGCCGAAGCGGCGCTGGTACAGGTTGGCGATGGCCAGCCTCAGCTTCGGGATACCTCGCGACGCCGAGTAGCGGTGGTTGCGGGGGTTGCGGGCCGCCTCGGCCAGCTTCTCCACCGCCACCTCCGGTGAGGGGATATCGGGGTTACCGAAGCCCATGTCGACGATGTCGCGGCCTGCTCGCCGGGCCTCGTCGCGCAGTTCGTTGATGATGGCGAACACGTAGGGCGGCAGCCCGTTGATCCGGCGAAAATCCACAGCCCGAGGTTAGTGGGCCCCGCCCCTCTATCCTCGAGCATTAGCGGCCATGAGACCGGCGCCGACCGCGCCGGCCTGCGGGCCCAGGATGGCCGCCACCACTTCTGGCACGGGTCGGACGCCGCCCGCCTCCACCAGATCACCGAAGGCGTCACGGACCGGCCCCATCAGCACCTCCCCGGCGCCCACCAGGCCGCCGCCCACCACGATCATCGCCGGGTCGAACAGATTGGCCAGGTTGGCCAGTCCGAGCGCCACCCACCACCCGAACTTCTGCATGATCTCCAACGCGGCCACGTCACCCGCGGCGGCCGCCGCCGTGACGTGCTCCCCTTTGACATGTTCGGGATCACCGCCGGCCCGCTCGGTGAGCCCCGGTGCACCACCGGCCACGGCCAGCTCCCGGGCTAGCACGCCGAGCCCGGCTCCGGATGCGAACCGCTCCCAGCATCCGCGCTTTCCGCACGGACACAGCGGCCCGTTGGGGTCGACCACCATGTGGCCGAACTCGCCGGCGAAGCGGTGGGCCCCCTCGATCAAGCGACCTTCGAGCACCACACCGCCGCCGATCCCGGTGCCGAGAGTGACCATGAGCATGTCGGAGGCATGGCGGCCGGCCCCGGTGCGGAACTCCCCCCAGCACGCTGCAGTGGCGTCGTTGCCCACCCAGATCCGGCTGCCGGGCGCCCCGACCCTGAGAGCCGACCCGATCCGGGCCCCGGCCGCCCCCGACAGGTTGGGAGCGAAGACCAGGGTGTCGGTCCGGTCCACCAGGCCGGGCACCCCAACACCGATGGAACCCGGCTCGCCTCCACCGCTCAGCCGCTGGGCCGAGCCCAGCACCGCGGTGACCAGCTCCTCGGCGGTACGGGGGGCCGCCATGTAGAGCGAATCCCCGTCAACCTCGCCACCGGGGCCGAGGCGCACCGCCATGAGCTTGGTGCCGCCTATGTCAACGCCGACGGCGGTCACCCGGTGACGCGCTGCAGGAGACGCCGCATGCCGCCCAGCCAGCGGTCCCGGTCGGCCACCTTGGCCTGCTCATAGCGTTGCACCTCGGGATGGGGCAGCACCATGAATCGATCGGCCCGAATCGCCTCCAGCACCGCCTCGGCCACCGCCACCGGCTCCAGCAGGTGGCCGCTGGCCCGCAACTCGGACTCGGCTGTCGGCGACCCGCCGGTCACCATGGGGGTCAGCACCCCTTGAGGGCACAGGCAGTGGAACCGGACCCCCGACCCCCCGTAGTTGACGGCCAACCACTCGGCGATGGCCACCGAGGCATGCTTGGTGGCGGTGTAGGCCGCCGACTGCATCATCATCAATAATCCGGCGGCCGACGCGGTGACCACGAACACCCCGGAACCCCGCTCGCTCATTCCGGGCAACACCGACCGGGCGGCGTGAACGTGAGCCATGGCGTGCACCCGCCAACCGGCCTCCCACATCCCGTCGTCGCCCAGCCCCGGTCCGGTGGCTATGCCGGCATTCGAGCAGTACACATCGATCGGGCCGAGCCGCCGCTCGGTCTCGACCACCATGGCCTCGACCGCGGCCCGCTCGCCCACGTCGACACCCAGACCGATGTGGGATCGTGCTCCTCCGGGGAGGGCGGAGGCCGCCTCCTCGGCGCGGGCCGGGTCCAGATCGACCACGGCCAGCCGACAGCCCTCGGCGGCCAACATCGCCGCCAGAGCCCGGCCGATCCCACCCGCGCCTCCCGTGACGACGGCGACCCGTCCCTCCAGCTCGAATGGGCGGGGCTCGTCGCTCATACCGACCAACTTAGAGGTTGCCTGTGACACCGAACGGCGGAGCTGGTCAGGAGATGCCGGACAAAAGGTGAAGGGCGATGGCCGCCGCCGTCGCCACGTTGACCGAATCCACGCCGAAGGCCATGGGGATGCGCACGGCCAGATCGGAACCGGACCGGGCCGCTGAGCTGAGCCCCTCCCCCTCGGACCCGACCAGCACCGCCCACCTGCCGGTCCCGCCCCCGGCCAGGGCGGCCGTCGTAGCGGGGCCCTCCGGGGTGAGCGCGACGACCCGGAAGCCGAGGCCCCGCAGCTCGGCCAGCTCGCCCGGCCAACTGGTCGCCCGGGCGAAGGGGACCCTCAGCACCTGACCGACCGAAACGCGGACCGATCGGCGGTAGAGCGGCTCAGCGGTGCTCGGGTCGAGGATGACCGCCCCGGCCCCGAAGGCAGCCGCATTGCGAAACAGGGCGCCCAGGTTCTCGTGATCGTTGACACCTTCCACGACCAGGACCAGACGGGCCCCGTCGACGACTGACGCCACCGACGCGGCCGGCGGGCGGTGGGCCAAGGCCAGCGCCCCCCGGTGGGCGTGGTAGCCCACGATGCCGTCGAAGAGCTCCTGGCCGGCCACCAGGACGGGGATCCCCGCCCGCGCCGCCCCGGTCGCGATGTCGGGGGTGCCCCGGTAGCGGGCGGCGGAAAGCAGGATCGACGCGAGCGGCCACCCGTCCTGCAGCAGCCGGCGAATGGCCCGCACCCCTTCGACCACGAAGACACCCCCGAGCCGGTCGGCGTCGCGGTGGCGCTCCGAGTCGATCAGGCTTCGGTAACCGGCCGCCCTCAGGTCGTCGGGGCCGGCCAGGCGGACAGGATCAGGAATCCGTCGCCGCCGGGCGGTGGGCCGCCGCGATATCCCGCTTGCCGCCCTCCACCACCGCCTTGAGCTCCCGCAGGGCGGTCCCCATGATGCGTCCCTCGGCCCGTCGCTTCACGAAACCCGGGAGAGGCACCTTGAGATCGACCACCAGCCGGTAGACGATCTCGGTGCCGGAGTCCCCCGACGGCGACAGCTGATACGAACCGTCCAACCGGCGCGTCAGGTCACCGGCCGTCTGTACCCAGGCCAGCACATCGGGGGCCCCGCTGTAGTCGTAGCGCAGTGTGTAGGAGGTGCTGCGCCCGAAGGCGGCCGCCCGGTAGGTCACCACCAGGGGTCTGTCGGACGGGTCCCGCTCGTCGACGTGCACCGCCTTGATGTCGGCCGCCCACTCCGGGTAGTGCTCGAACTGGGAGAGCACCAAGTAGCACTCATCCGGCGTCCCCCGGATGATCATCCGTTCGGCGACCTGTTCCTCCACGGGTGGGAACCTCCTTGGCGATGTCCCGATGCAGAAAAGTAGTCCGACCCAGGGCCCCGGCGCTCAGCGCCCCGCCGACAAAGTGTCCAGGGCGTCCCGGAGCCGGTTGGCCAGGACGTCGTAGGAGAAGAGTTGCACCGCTCTCGCCCGGGCCGCCCGGCCCTGTCTCGCGGCCTGCTCCGGGTCACGGATGAGCCGCCCGAGGGCGGCCGCGGTGAGCGCCGCGTCACGCGGCTCGGCCACGACCAGACCGGTCTCGCCGTCACCCACCGCCTCCGCCGCCCCCCCGCTGGACCCGGCCACGGAGGGCACCCCGGCGGCGGCCGCCTCCAGAAACACGATCCCGAACCCCTCCTGCTCCAGGCCGCCCCAACGGGTCCGGCACAGCAGGGCGAACACGTCGCCGGCCCCGTAGAACGCGGGCAGGTCGGCGTCGGGCAGCCGACCCAGGAGCCGGACCGGCGCGCCGGTCCGCTCGACCAGGCGGTCCAGGCGGGAGCGATCCCGGCCGTGCCCGGCGATGGCGACACAGAGGTCAGGGTGGTCCCCGGACAGTCGGGCCGCCGCCTCCACGAGCACGTCCATCCCTTTTCTCGGGACCAGACGGCTGACGCTGGTCACCAGAGGGCCGTCGGCGGACAGGCCCAACCGGAGCCGAACGGCTCTCTTCTCCTCCGGGCCGAGCGGCACGAACCGCTCGACGTCGACGCCGGGCGGCACCTGGACCACCGGCGGCAACCCGCCCCCGGAGGCACGGGCCGCCTCGGCCGCCGCGTAGCCCCCGGCGGAGATGATCATCGCGGCCCGCCGCAGCACACGGCCGAGCAACTGCCGGGTGCCCGGCAGCCGCCCGGGTACCGTCACCTCGGCCCCGTGCAGGACCGGCACGTAGGGCAGGCCCAGTTCCGGCCCGACCAGCCCCAGAGGGAGCGCCGGATCCAGCACCACCACCTGGGCCCCCTTCTCCGCCGCGAGGCGCCGGATGCGGCGGGTCATGACCGGGCTCGGGAGCAGCACCGGCTCGGGCGTACGCCGCACGTCGAAGGGCTGCTCCCGGTCGAAGCGGTCGGCCCCTTCGTAGGGGCTGGTGAGCACCGTGAAGTCGTCGGCGGGCAGGCGGCGCCACAGCTCCCACAAGTACGACTGGATCCCTCCGACCTTGGGCGGGAAGTCGTTCGTGACGAGCAGGTGCCGGATCACCGGCGGGCCCGGGCCAGCTCGTCGGCCACGAAGGGATCCCCACCCTCCACGCCGGCCAGCAGGTCGGCGCGGCCCATCTGGCCGGCCGCCCACACCGCGTGGCCCCTGAGAAGCGGGTCAGGATCGCCGAGGTAACGCGTGAGCGTCGCTTCCACCACCGGATCGGTCGCGTCGCCGATATTGCCCAGCACCACCAAGGCATTGCGTCTGACGTAACGCATCTCCCGTCCTGGGATGTACCAGCGGCCGACCAGATGCTCGAGCTCGGCGTCGTCGGCCCCGAGGACCTCGGCGACCGCGAGCCACGGCTGGGACCCGGGACCAGCCGGCTCGGGCTCGAACGAGGCCAGGGCCTTACGATTGACCGGGCACCTTTCCTGGCACTCGTCGCAGCCGTACAAGCGGTCGCCGAGGGCCCGACGGAACTCGACCGGGAACGGGCCGGGCGCCTGCACCAGCCAGGCCAGGCAGCGCCGGGCGTCCAGATGGCCCGGTTCGACCAGAGCGCCGGTCGGGCAGTCGGACAGGCAACGCCGGCAGGTGCCGCACCCGTCGGCAACCGCCTCCACCGGCGTTAGGGGGGCAATCGGGGCGTCGGTCAGAACCGAGCCGAGCACGAACCATGAGCCCCGGTCGGGCACCAGGACGTTGGCGTTCTTGCCGTACCAGCCCAGTCCGGCCCGGATGGCGGCCGGCCGGTCGACCAGGGAGTTGTCATCGACGAGCACCCGGGACCGCCATCCCTCGGTACGCAACCGCTCGGCCACCTCTCCGAGCGCTTCCCTGAGCGGGGTGTAGTGGTCCTGCCAGGAGTAGCGGGCAACCCGCCCGACCGGGCCGGTCGGGCCGGTCATGGCGGTCGGGCCGGTCGGGCCGGTCATGGCGGTCGGGTCGGTCATGGCGGTCGGGCCGGTCGGGCCGGTCATGGCGGTCGGGTCGGGCGGCTGAGCGGCGGCCGGCCTGCGGTAGTACGAGCGGGCGCCGACATAGAGGGCCCGGGCCCCGGGGAGGGTGACCTCGGGATCGGTGGAGCGCTCCGGCCGGCGGTAGGTGAACTGCATTCCACCCGACTCTCCGGCCCGCTTCCGCTCCTCGATCACCTGGCGGGCATCATCGAAGGGCCCGGCGTCGCATATGCCGACGCAGTCGAGGCCGGCGCGGCGGCCGATGCGCCGGAGCTCGTCGGCCAGTTGACCGACGCCGGTCAATCCCGCTGGCCGGTCTCGGTCGGCGAGACGGGCCGTGGCATGTCGGCCATCGGGAGGCGGGGTTGCGCGCTGT
>JAKBAX010000225.1 GCA_021808785.1 Actinomycetes bacterium
CGGTGGAGCCGACATGCGCACCGCGGCGATCACCCTGTCGCGTTCCGGGCGGCTGGTCCGCGCCACCTGGCCCCGGCCCGGCCTGCCCCTCCACATCGGCGCCGCCGTCTGAGACGCCGTCCGAGATGCTGTCCGAGACGCCGTCCGAGACGCTGTCGTGAAGAGGGAGCGGGCCGAGGAGGCGGCGGCCCATCCGCTCTCTCCCTTCGTGCGACCTGGGTCAGGCGGTGGGCGATCGGTCGCCGTCGCTGCGGGTGTCGTACAACCCGAGGGCCTCTTCGACCACCCGGTCCACATCTCGTTCCAGCAGGAACCGCTGCCCCACCAGCTCCCGGGCCCATTCGACGGCCATGTCCCGGTAGGAGGCCCGGTCGGGGAGGGGCGAGGGGACCTGTAGGGGCAGGCGGCTGCCGAGGAACTCGTAGAGGACGTCGGCTAGCCCCTCGGTGGGTCGGCGGGGGTTCCACCCGGTGTAGGCGAAGACCGGCCGGGCCACCGCGGGCAGGCGGATGCCGGCCACCTCGTTGCCACCGCGGTCCACCGCCGAGACCAGGGCGAGGGCCGGGCGGCCCAGCTCGAGCGGCCAGCCGACGGCGTCCGGGTCGATGTGGGGGGTGTACGGCAGGTGGGCCGGATCCGGTACGGCCCCGTCCCGGAAGGTCGCCAGGGCCTCCTCGCGGGTGACGGCGGTCCCTTCGGACCGGGTGGGGACCGCCGATGGGGCCGGCGGCGTCGCGTCGCACGCCCAGTCGACCAGCTGCACGAACAGGGCCCGAAGCAGCGGCGCCACGTCGAGGGCATGGGTCGGGTTGGCCCCGGGGAACAGGTCCTTCATCGGCATCGCTCCGAAGTGGTCGCTCCCGGCCAGCAGGTAGGTGCGGCTGTCGGGATCCTCGACCAGGTCGGCGCCGGTGTCGGGGTCCTGGTGCAGGAGGGCGCCGTCGCCGCGCCAGTACTCCGCCGCGCTGTTGGTGCACATCAGCTTGGGTGACCGGCCCGGGTCCGGCGCTCCGGTCGCGCCCCGGGACCGGGCCAGTATCCCGGCCGGGGTGTACGGGGGGCCGTAGGCCGGGCCGAGCGGATGGGTGAGCGACGGTTGGCCGAAGCGCTGGTTGAACTCGCCCCGGCGGGCACCGGCGATGTGGGCCAGCACCCCGTCGAAGACGATCCGGCCCGCCTCGTCGGTGCCGAGCCCTTCGTGGAGGAACTGGCGGAGGAACCGGCCCGACTGCGACACCCCGTAGGCGAAGGCGTGGTCGTGGCCGGCCCGCAGCCAGGAGGCGAAGTCCCGAACCGCGAGCAGGCCGCACCCGACGACGGGGGCGGTGGCACAGGAGTAGATCAGCTCGTACCAGTGGAACGGCTGGAAGCCACCGTCGAGGCGGACCGAGTCGTCCTCGAAGCGCCAGGTGTCCCGGGGCAGGAGCCGGCGGGGCCCCATCGGGGTGGTGCGCACGCTGAGGGAGGCGGCCGCCTCGGACGGGTCGGCCGGTGGGTAGTCGCGGAAGCGGAAAACGGCGAGGAGTCCGATAGCGGGTGGGTCTCCTGCGCCGTGTCGGGGCGGAACTCCACCCGCATCGGGCCCGGGTCCACGGCGGCCAGAGGGGCGTCGAGACCGAGGCGGCCGGGCTCGGGGATGACGTCCCACTGCCACCCGCACCACGCCACCGTCCATCCCTGTTGGAGCAGGAAGCGGTCACCGGGATCGGGGTCCTCGGTGGGTCCGAAGGCGGGAGGAGCCCCGAGGCTGAACGGCACCCCGCCCAGCAGCCCCCGGTTCGGAACGACTACCAGCAGCCGGCCGTTCCCGGTGTCGGCCGGGCGCAGGATGCGCACATCGGCCGAGAAGCGCACCCGGCCGTCGGGGCCGCGGGGGGCCCGGGCCAGGTCGACTATGCGGTGGTTGGCGGGGTCGTCGGGGTCGGCCGCGAAGCGGGCCGTGCCCGACACCCACTCATAACCGGTGCCCCGGTAGGGGGCGCGGGCCAGGTCAGCCGATTCCAGCACGTGGCTCGCCCCTCTCACGACATCGACGTCGACTCAGGCTCGGGTGGTAGGTTCGCGAGGTGGGCCTGCAGGTCGAGGATCGACTAGCCATCACGGAGTTGTTGTCCAAGTACGGGCTCCTGATCGATCGCCACCGGATCGACGAGTGGTCTCTGCTCTTCACCGACGACGCCGTGTTCGACGTTCCCGGGATCGGCCCATTGTGCACCGCCGAGGCCCGCCGGCGCATGGTCGAGACGGCGCCCAAGGGACTCCACCTGGCCGCCCCCCCGATCATCGACGAGGGGCCGGACGGCTCGGCATCGTGCCAGCAGGAGTACCTGTTCCGCAACGTGGAGACGGGCCGGTTCCTCACCGGCTGGTACGAGGATGAAGTGGTCAAACGGGACGGGCAGTGGCTGTTCGCCCGGCGGGCCATCAAGTACTTCAGACGGGCCGGACCCGAAGGCCAGGCGGCCGACAGCCGGGCACCGGGGGCCTAGGGGAAGGCGGGCAGGAGCTCGGTCAGCCCGGACCGGCGGCTCTCGACCGCGAGCTGGTGGGCCAGCCGGGTCGAGCTGCCGAGCAGGGCGTCGAGGGTCACGATGCGGCTCTGGTAACGGTGGAAGTCGTGCTCGGTGATGAAGCCGATGCCGCCGAGGGTCTGCAATGCGTGCTGGCTGACACGGCGCCCGTTGCGGCCGGCCACCGCCTTGACCACCTTGTCGTAGGAGGCGGGCACGTCGGGGTACCGTTCCACCATGTAGCCGAGCAGGCCTTCGATGGCGGCGCAGTCGACGCGCGCCGCGGCCAGCAGATGGCGGACGGACTGGAAGGTGCCGATGGGCTGCCCGAACTGCCGGCGGTCACCGGCGTAGGCCACGGCCAGGTCCAGAGCGACCTCGGCCGCGCCCAGAATGTCGCAGCTGAGGGCCCAGCGGCCCAGCAGCCGGCTGCGGGCCCGGTACTTGGCCGCGTCGTCCTCGGCGACCAGAGGGACCAGCGCGCCCTCGTCGACGACCACGTCGTGCAGCTCGGCGTCGCCCGCCATCTCGACGCCGGCCAGCCCGTAGTCGGCCGGCGCCACGAGGCAGGGACCGAGGCCGGACCGGTCGATCAGGAGCGGCCGGCCGGCCGGGGCGCCGAGCACCAAGAAGCGCCGGCCCCGCCGGGGCGAGCACAGCTCGATGGTGGCCACCGGAAGGGGAGCCCCGACTTGAAGCAGCGGGGTATAGGGCAGGGCCATGAGCAGGCCGGGGGCGGCCGTGGTGACCAGCTGGCGGCCCTGGGCCCGCAAGAGGCTGAACACAGCCCGTCGGGCGTCGAGGTCGCCTTCGATCTCGGGTAGCAGCTCCTCCCACCCGAGTCGGCCGAGCGGGTCCGCGCCGCTGCGCAGCGCACTCTCGGAGCTGACCAGGAACTCGTCCACCCCCCGCTCGAACGGATCCATCAGGGCAGCTTCAGGATCTGCTTGGCCACGGTGTCGAGCTGCATCTGCTTGGAGCCGCCGTAGATGGTCACGATGCGGGAGAAGAAGTACGCCGCTCTCGCCTCCTCGGCCGTCCCTTCCAGCGGTCCGGCGGCGATATCGCTGTCGGTGGCGAGGGCCCAGTCGTTCATCGACTGCTCGGCCGAGCACAGCAGGAGCTTGGTGTAGGCGGCCGACGGCCCGAGCAGGGTGCCCTCGTCGCGCGACGCCACGGCCGCCGCGCTGACGGCCCGGACGCTCGCCATGTCCAGGAGGGCATCTTCGAGCAGCCCGTCGGTCTCCGGTCCGGCGAAGGCCAGCTCGTCCTCGAGATGGCGGAGCAAGAAGCAGTGCCGGAACCAGGCGAAGGTGCCCCGCTCGTGGCCGAGGATGTGCATGGCCACGGCCCACCCGCCCTCCGGCGCGCCGACGACCCGGCCGGCCGGCACGGCCACGTCGTCGAAGGTCACCTCGGCCAGCTCGTCGCGGCCGTTGGCCTGCTCCAGGCTGCGCACCGCCACGCCGGGTGACTCCATGTCGACGATCAACGCGGTGATGGACCGGTGGCGGGCCTCGGCCGGCCCGGTGCGGGCGAGCAGTAGGCACCACTTGGCGAAGCGGGCCCAGCTGGTCCAGATCTTGCGGCCCGACACCCTGTAGGCGTCACCGTCGGGTACCGCCCGGGTGCGCAGGGCGGCCAGATCGGAGCCGGCGTCGGGCTCCGAGAAGCCCTGGCACCAGGCCTGCGTGCCGTCGAGGAAGCGGGGGAAGACGTCGGCTGTGAACTCGGGCGGGCCGAGCTCGAGGAGCGTGGGCCCGAGCACCTCCAGGTGCTCGAAGGCGGCCATGCCGGTAACGCCGTGGCGGGCCAGCGCCTGCCACATGGCGGCCCGGTGCCGGAGGGAGCCACCCAGGCCCCCGGCCCGTTCCGGCCAGCCGTAGCGGCTCCAGCCGGCCTCGTGGAGGGCGGCCATGAGCCCACGCATGGCTGCCATGTGCTGATCGGTGCCGGGGTGGGGCTGCTGGGCCGCTCGGAGGGCCGGCGGTTGCTGTTGCAGCCAGTCGTCGAACTGAGCGCCGAAGTCGCCGACGTCGAGTCCGGTGGACGGCCGCCCCGGCGCAGATGAAGACATTGATATCAATATAGAAATCGCCGGGCCGACTTGGCAAGGGTCGGTCCCCTCGCCCCGCCCCGCTCCGCCCCGGCCGAGGCGGCGCGGGTGGTTCAGCGAGAGGCGGGGGCGGCCATCTGCGCCCACATGGGGGCGAACTGGGCGGCCACCTCGTAGATCTTGGCGTAGCGTTCGTTGCTCTCGGTGATCTGCATGTCGAACGACCGGGAGTGGCGGAACTCGAGCACCTCCACGCCGTCGGGACCGGCGGAGTACTGGTAGGGGGCCCCGCTCGGCACGAAGAAGCCGTCTCCGGCGCCCAGGGTCTGGCCGCCCATGACCGCGCTGCCGGATATCACGTAGTAGAGACAGTCGGCGCTGTGGCTGTGGCGCGGGAGCGGGAAGTGGGGCTTGAACCAGGCGTAGACCAGGCTGAACCCGCCCTCCTCCTCGGATTGGCGGTACAGCACCTTGACCGTCTGGCCGGACACGATGTCGTCGGTGCGGCCATCCTCGGGGCGCACGAAGTCGGCCGGGAACTGCGGGACCGACATCATGTCGGTCTCCTCCAGGTTGGTGGCGTCGGCGGCCCGGAACAGCGTGATTCCCTTGCGCTGGCTCATGTGCTCATGGTCCCCTCTTGGTCGGCGGACGACGCGCCCGCGCTGGAGCGATCGTACCGTCGGCGAAGGGGCGACCGGTCAGCCGGTCGAGTCCGACCGGACCGTCGCCGCCGCCCGCTTGGCTGCGGCGCCCACCGGCGCCCGGCGCCGGGCCGCCGCCTTGGAGTTGCCCGAGGCCGCGGTGCCGCCCGAGGTGTCCAGGCCGATGGCGTTGGCCCACAGCAGGCTCAGCTGGTCGACGGCTTCGTCGAAGTCGTATTCGCGATAACCCTGGGTGAGCCACAGTTCGGCCAGGCGGGCGATCATCGAACCGAGGGCGTCGGCGGCGATGGCGGGGTCGACCCGGTGGTCGGCCAGGCCCTGGCCCTGCAGGCGCTTGATGGAGCGCTCCGATCGCTCGGCGAAGTGCTTCTGGGAGGCCATCCGGGCCGCGTTGACGTGGGCGTCGTAGCGCGAGACCTGCTCGATGACGCCCATGATCTTGGCCTCGGTGCGGTAGCGCTGCAGGTAGCGGCGGTTGGCCTCGCGGATCCGCTCGTAGGGACTGTCACCCGCCGGAACCCCCTCCCCGTCGTCGAGCGGGGCGGTGAGGCGCTCCTCCTGGGCCTCGGCCACCTCCCGGAAGATCTGCTCCTTGGAGTCGAAGTAGTGGTAGAACGCGCCGTAGGAGAGCTTGGCCCGCTTGGCGATGTCCGATATACGGGCGTCGAGGAAGCCGTCCCGCTCGAACGTGGCCTTGGCCGCCTTCACCAGCTTGGCCCGCGTCTCCTCACCCCGGCGGGAGCGGGGCGGGTTGCTGGCGGTAGGGGTAGCGGTACCACGACCCTGAGCTTTGGGCACCACGGGGTCCTTCCTGGAGTACGGGGTGGGACGACCGATTATGCCCTCCCGGGGCCTGGCCACAAGTGATTCCCGGCGTTGACACCCCTCCGGGTACGACAGTAGCGTCCGATCCAAGGTCGATATCGACGTCAATAGAGGTGAGCGGGTGACGACGGTCAGCGAGGTGCTCTGGAGCCGGGCGGAGGACGACGGGCCGGCCCTGATGTTCGAGGAGCGGACCTGGTCGTACCGTCAGGTGGTGGAGGAGGGCCGCCGGCGGGCCGAGCTGTTCCGGTCCCTGGCCGACCCGGACCGGCCGCCCCACATCGGCGTGTTGTTGGAGAACGTGCCCGACTACCTCTTCTGGCTGGCCGGTGCCGCCCTGGCCGGGGCGGTGGTCGTGGGCATCAACTCCACCTACCGGGGGGCCCAGCTGGAGCAGCTGATCCGCTACACGGACTGCCAGGTCATCGTCACCTCCGAGGATCTGCGCCGGTTGCTCGAGGGGATCGAGACCGGGGTGGACGCCGAGCGCGTCCTGATGGTGGACACGCCCGCCTACCAGGCCATGCTGGCCGGCCCGCCCACCGACGACCGCCCGGCGGTCGCCGAGGAGGACCTCCTGCTGCTCATCTTCACCTCCGGGTCCACCGGCCTGCCCAAGGCGGTGCGCTGCACCCAGGGCCGCCTGGCGCGCACCGGCGCCCACGTCGCCGGGGTGATCCCACTCGGTCCGGGCGACGTCGTGTACTCGCCGCTGCCGTTCTTCCACTCGAGCTCCCTCTTCACCGGGTGGTCCTCGGCGTTCACCGCCGGGGTGCCGCTCGCCACCCGCAGACGGTTCTCGGCCTCGAGCACGCTGGCCGACATGCTGCGCTACGGGGCGACGGTGCTCACCTACACCGGCAAGGTCCTCAACTACATCCTGGCCGTGCCCGAGACCGACGCGGAGCGCACCAGCCGGCTGAAGCTGGCGATCGGCAACGAGGCGTCGGCCCGCGACATCACCGAGTTCGCCCGCCGCTTCGGGTGCCGGGTCTCCGACGCCTATGGCGCCACGGAGGGCATCATCATCATCCGCCGGGACGAATCGATGCCGGCCGGGGCCCTCGGCAAGCCGGCCGGGGAGTCTCCCACGGTCAAGGTGCTCGACCCCGACACCGGCTCCGAGTGCCCGCCG
>JAKBAX010000226.1 GCA_021808785.1 Actinomycetes bacterium
CTGCCAGTCGTCGACCGACTAGCGGCAGTCGATGGCGGGTTTCGCGCTATGACACCTCGGACGCCGCGAAGACGCACGTCAAGGCCGCGGTGGTCTTGAGGTGCCATAAGGCGAAACCATTCGCCCAGGTTGACGGCCCGTCCATGTCCATGCCGGCTCCCAATACGGTGATCCGCGTGGGCGACGGTGACCGGTAGTCGCGGGATGCATTGTGCTCGCCATCCGATAGCCCAGCTCCCGACTCCTGGTGGGAGGGTGGCCGCCACTACTTCCCGTGCTACAACGGGGTGCGCCGGTAGCTGGAGTTGAGCGCCGCCAGTCCCTTTCGCTCGCCCAACGGTCCGTCAGCGGACGGGGGCGCTTGGGCGAGACTGGGGGGTATGGAGTCGCCGCAGTCTGGCCAGCTGAGGGAGTTGGCCTACTACTACCCTGAGCCGTACTGGCTGGCGGGCGAGAGCTCGTGGATCAAGTCCCTGCTCCTTTTCTTCGACGGCGTAGCGATCCTGCTCCCCGACTACATGAGCGGGCGGGAGCTGGTGGCTGATCCGACTCTCGCCGAGCCGCTGGCCGACCAGGGCCTACTCAAGGTGCTCCAGCCGGAGTGGTTCGTCGACGAGGAGCTGGCCGATCGGCTGGCCGAGGGCATGGTCGAGCTGATCGTCGGCGGCTCGTTCGACCAGCCTGAGTCAGATGGAGCCCCGTTCGCTGCGCTCTCGATGAGCCGCATGGGCTTCGCGGAGCTGTCAGCATCGCGCATGGGGAGCCGTCACCGAGGGGTCTTCGAGATGATCCACGAAGACCTGAAGGGGCGAGGGCTCGCACGAGATTCCGAGGACGGGGTCTCGATCCCCCTCCGAAGAGACGTGCGGCTCGCCTACCTGCTACTTCTCGCCCAAGAGGCCCGGGCCGCCGGACGTCGCCATGGCTACGACCTACACCCAGCGACCAACGGCCCCGGCGAAACGGCCGTCCGGAACTTCCTCGAGTTGTCTCCGATGCCTTCTCGTCAGAGCGTCATCGAGTTCGACCTCTTGACCGCATCCGTCGATCTTGACGCCGTACCTCTGGACGAGGTTCTGGACTTCAGGGAACGGCATACTGCCGCGCACCGGAGCTACATGGTGAACCTGCGTAGGTTCGTGGCGGAGGTCTCTACGGTGGAACGTCCTGACCGTCGGCGTCTTCTCGAACAGCGCCAAGCCGAACTGGTGGAGCAGGCACGGAGCCTCCGTCGGCTTGCTCTCGACGCGTTCAAGAGACCGAGCAACGCGGCCGGCTTCGCTCTGGCCTTGACCGGGGCGGCATGGGCTCTGGCTACGGGAGACCCTGTGACCGCCGGGCTGGGCGCGCTGGGCGCAGCCCTGCCGCTCTTGCCCGGCCGGAACACTGGATCGGTCTACTCCTACATTTTCCGCGCTCATCGGCAGTGGCCATGACCGATACCCCGGGTGAGGGAGGTACGCAGTGAGATTCTCCGAAGTCGCGCGTCGGCTCACGGGCGTCTCGTGCCCAATCTTTGGGGTGAGCTGGGACCCAGGCGAGGCGAAGGTGGCCCCGGCACGCCGCGTGCTCGTCTACCTGGAGGATCGGCGAGTCCTCTTCGCCCCGTGGAATGTTGAGGTTCCCGAGGACTGCGTGGACTCGATCCTGATGATCCGTCAGTTCTTGACCAACCAGCTTGGTCAGCTCGACGATCGCGACGATGACATTGCGCCGCATCTACGGGCGATGCGTGCCGCGTGCCGGGAGTTCCTGCGGATCACTGACGATCTCCGGCAGCGTGACGGAGGGTTGCGGCCGTGGGACGCCGGGACCCCGGGGTGGATGTTCAACGATGCGCTTGGCGAACTTCGAGCGATCTTCGGTGTCCACGTAGCGCAGCTCTCGGCCAAGTTCGGCATCGATGTCGAAGATGACCTGGCGACCATCCTTCCGCCCCCGGTGAGCGATGACGACGGGGACGAGGACGCTTCATACCGCCACCGGAGATGGCACCGAGGGTGAGCGCTCTCCAGTTCATCGCCTCCCTCGTCAACTCGCTGGCCTGGCCGCTTGCCGTGGTTGTGATCGCGCTCGTCTTTCGGGTCCAGATCCGTCGGCTGATGACGGGTCAGCTTCGTCGTCTCCGTGCCGGACCGGTGGAGATGGAGTTCGACCGTCTGCTCTCAGAGGTGGGAGTCGAACTGGTCGCCCCCAAGACGACTGCTGCATCCGCCGGCGGTGGCGGAAGTCCGCTCATCGACGAGTTCGCCGATGTCGCCGCGTTCTCCCCGCTCGCGGCGGTGCTCGATGGACACGCCGCCGTCGAACAAGCGCTCCGTGAGCTGATCGCCAAGGTGGACCCCGATCAAGCAGGACGAAACGTTGGAACGTCCCGGCTGACGAGCACCGCTCTCGCCAAGGGGTTGATCACGCCCGAGACGGCCAAGGCTGTCGAAGGGATCACCGTTATGCGCAACCTCGCCGCTCACGGCCGAGCCAACGAAGTCGCCCCGGAGCGAGCACGGGACTACCTCGCGCTCGTGGACGCCGTCCTTTTCACGATCCGCCAAGGGACAGGCTCCTGATCGACCATCTGCCTTTGGAACCGTTCCTTGGCGGTGTCTGTTTTCCACTTATGGGTACGGGGCCTCTTGTGGATACTTGTCGCAATACTGGGCGAGTTTGGAGTCCTTGCGGCATCCGACGGTGCAGTCGTCGCGGAAACCAGGCGTCCCCCGCTGGTCGGGGTTCGGGCCATAGCGGAAGATGTGGTCGAAGCTGCCGCGCAGCTGCCCCGACCCGAGTGCCTCTTTGATTAGCTCGCCAGCGGCGAGAACGCCGGGGAATGACGACAGGAAGGAGAGGGACGGAGCACGGAGGTCAGGGGGCGCGTCGCAATTCCCGGCCTCGGCGTCGTCTGCCGGCGGCGGCGTGTGGCGTGAGCAGCCGAGGCAGCCGTAGCGGCCGAACTCGACGCGTTCGACCCTGGTGTTCATATCGCGCCCGGTTGCTCCGTCGATCAGGATGCGCGGAAGATCTCGCTGAACTTCCCAGCGGACGTCGTCGTTGTCGAGCCCCGTGATGATGACGTCGTACCGCCGGTCCTGCCGACGAGGAATCCACTGTTTGTACAGCTCGAAGGTCACCGGGTGGGCGGACACGTCGAGCCGGGGGCAATGTTGGCGGAGCACTCGGGCAGCTTCGTCGACCTTATACCCGCCCGAGTCAGCAGCCTCTAGCGAAGCGTAGGAGACTCGGTTGAGGTTGTCGGTCGTCAGCACGTCTGCGTCAACCAGCCTCAGTGACCCTGTCACCCGATCTTTAAGTGCTACTACCGCCCGGATCACGCCAGCCCCGACGCCACCGAGTCCGACGAGAGTGGCGTCAATACGGACTTCCCCTATGGCCGGGCTGACGCCGTCGAAGTCGTAAGTGGCGAGCGAAAAGACCCCCGACCACGGCGTGAGCTGCAGCGCGGTAGCCCGCTCTGGGTACATGGCCCCGAAGGCCCATTTGAACGTCTCGGCGGTGGCAAAACTGGCGGCGGAGAGGGGTCCGATGGGGTTGCCATCGTCGATCTTCTCGACCTGCGTGCCGACCGCAGCGAGCCATCCGGCGCCGTCGACGGTGAGGTCGACGCTAGCGCTGGTGTCGCCGATGCCGATCAAGTAGTCGGGCGCGGCGGTCGCTTGGCTTTGCTCTAGCGGGAGTCTGCGGGCGAGGTCCGCCACCCAGGAGTCATCCCGTTGTGGGGCCTCGACGATCACCTCGCTGATCAGAGGGTCGAGCCGCAGGAGCATGTCGACAAGAGTCTCGCCCAGCAGCCACCGGGCGGGATCGGCTGACCGCGGCACCCTGACACCGATGCGCACCTGGCGTGCGGTTGGTTCGACGCCCAACTCTTGTAGTTGGGCGACGGTCCGACTGGCCGCGCTGCCGACGAGGTCGTGGAGTTTCGGTTTGAGGACGATCATCAGCCCACCCGGATGATCGAGTCGTCGATGACGAACCGCCGAGCCTTCTGCTCTCGGTCGAGCTCTTGCCATTGTCCAGCACCTTGAAACTCATGGGCAGACCATCTTTCGGGCTCGGCGAGGTCAACGAAGGCGAAGTCGGGGATCACGATAGAGAGGAAACCCGGGACAGCGACGACGGGACGTATGGCGTCCGTTTCGGAGAGGAAGGCTGCCTGAGGGTGGGTATGGAGCTGAGCCAGGGGAACGAGATCTCGCCTGTCGAGCGCGTCGAGGATCTGGGCGGTGGTATCGACGCTGACTTCGCCGTGGGCTGCTCCGGCGCTGATCCGCGGCACGACGACTGAACTGACGTGCCCCGAGTCTCCGGCAAGCGTTCCGGCCCAGAGCACGAATCCTTCTTCACCACAGACCCCGGCTTGGCGGAGGAGCAGCTCGGTATGGTCGATGACCAGCGACGGGATGAAGAGCCGGTCGAAGGCGAAGTCGATGTCTCGGCGCCCGAACGAGCGCGGAGAGATGGTGTCTGCGGTGGAGACGCGGACGGCGGTGAGCGGTGCAGGCGGTGAGCTCGCCGGCTCGGGCTCGGCCGGCGTCTGGGGTCGTCTACGACCAGTGATCGAGAATCGCATTTCGCACGTTCATGACGAGCTGGTAGGGCGTGTGTTCGTTGGTGGGCGGGTTCGTCCACCCGGTGTGCCAGCCGGCCGCGTAGTAGTCGCGGTGCCCGACGATGCAAGGCACGGGAAGAGGACCTCGACCGCTGTTGGCGGCAACCACATACGGCCCGGCCGGGTAGAACTGGGCGTCGGGCACCGCCTCTAACGATGGGGCATCGAAGACTGCTGCGGCTACGAAGCGCAGCTCTGGGGCGATCTCGGGGTAGTCGTCCAAGCGCAGACGCATGACGAACGACCGGCCGCCCGGCTTCTCGACACGGACGAAGATCACGAGGTAGTCCCCGACATCGATCATGGTGGATCGCCAGCCGTACTCGTCCTGCTGCGCCGCGATGAGCTGATACTGGTCAGCCGCCGCAGCCTTGGACTCCTCCTCGGGGGTAACCATCGTCTCGGTCATCGGGCGCCGAAGGGCGCGCCGGCGGCGAGCGTGACCTTCTGGTCGTCTTCCAGGTGATAGTGCTCGACGGTCTTCGCCTCGTCGAGCTGCTCCTCGTGACCGTCGATCCTGGCCTTCAGGACGAACTTGCCCTTGTCGGAGGGCTCGATGCCGAACAGTTCCATCGCGTCGAGCTTGACGGTCTCGATGGTCTCGTCGGCCTGGACCGTCAGCTTCTTGTTGACGCCGTAGACGATGATCAGGGTGATCTCGCGATCCCGGTCGTTGTCAGACACTTCACTTGCCTTTCTTAGAACAATCCCGGGTGGAAGGTGCCGCCGTCCGACGGCTTAGCTTCCACTGAGAGAACCAGGCTCTCTAGTTCTTCCCACAGGATAGCAGACCGTGGAGATATGCTGGCACACTCGTTATCCCACTAGGATAAGAACCCATGCCCAGCCCCACGGAGACCATCGGCCAACGCCTCCGAGCCCGGCGCGTCGAGCTCGGCCTCACTCTCGCCCAAGTCGCTGAACAGGCCGGACTCTCTCTCCCCTACGTTTCCAACCTCGAAAGGGGAAGAGGCAACCCAACCCTCGACGCACTGAGCGCCCTCGCCCAAGCCCTCGATGTGCCGATCGGCTCCCTGATGGGAGACGACGGAGGAGGCGACCCTCTCGACTCCGTCCTCGCTTCCGCCCCCAGGTCTCTGCTGCAGTTCGCCCGCTCAACCGCCTTCCGAGAGGCTGTTGACCAGCTCGCGCAGCGCCAAGGCGCCTCGGCCGACGAGATGCGACGCCGTCTCCTCGTCGGCATGGCATCCTCACCGCGCCGGAGCAGCGGAGAACCGACCGAGGACGACTGGCGCCGTCTCCTCGACGCCTACTCCCTGATCCTTCAGCAGTGACCGAGGGTCGAAACGATGGAGGATCGCCGGATCAACCTGAACTCGATTACCGCAGCCCTCCTCGCCCATGTCGGCTCCGACGCCGAAGCAGACCTGCTAGCCGAAGACCCATGCGCGGCCGTCGAGATGTACTTCAGCCCCATCGCCTTCCAGGCCCTGCCCACTAGAGAGGTCGCCGGTGGTGAGTGCTCGACGGACGGCTACTACGACCCACACATCGACCCAGCCCTGCCCTGGATCATCTACGCCGACGACGTCCACGAACGTCGAGTCCGCTTCACCATCCTCCACGAACTCGGACACCACCTCCTCGCCACCGCAGCCGCAGCGCTCCTCGATGACCTCGACCAGCTCAGCGGCTCATCAGAGGGGGCCGTCCAAGCCGAAGAAGCGGTCTGTCACCGTTTCGCCGGGCACCTCCTCGTGCCAGACCAGGCGATTCATGAGACCCTCGGAACGGCTCCCGTCGTCCCGGAACACGTCCGTCGCCTACACGACTCCAGCGGCGCATCCTGGGAGGCAGTCGCCATCCGGGTCGCAGAGGCCATAAGAGGACAGGGGGCAGTCGTGCTCGTTCGGGACGGCGCGACGGTGTCCTTCTCCGCCCTCGCCGGGCCTGGGCGCGTCGTGGTGGCCCCGTGGGAGTCAACTTGACGCAAATGGACCATTGGCACGTGCCCTCTCCAGCCGTCAGACCGCCCGGCCCGAGACCTACCGCTACGGGCTCGGCTACCCCAAGGTCATGTTCTGCGACACCCTGCCGGTCCACGAACGACTCGCCATCGGCGTTCTCAACGCTAAGCCCAGTGACGGCAGCCTTTCGATCATCGAAGAACCCGAAGCTGCGTGGAGGGATCGCGTCGAGTTCTGCGAATGGCACCCGGGCACCGAACGGGATGTCGGCTGGTGCGATCGCTGCAAGGGCCGCCGCTGCCCCGAATGCGGCCGCTGCGGCTGCAACAAGCTCGTGAAGAACCCGCTCTGCCCCGCCTGCGGCCTCCTCAACCCCTTCAGACCAGGAGCCACCGTGTGCCGGGACTGCGAACAGGACCAGCGCTAGTGAGCGATCCTCGACCAGGCCCACCAGGGCCAGTCCAGCGGTTTCGCCTTATGACACCTTGTGGGCGCTACGGGACTCGAACCCATGACCTCAGCCGTGTGAAGGCTGCGCTCTAACCAACTGAGCTAAGCGCCCTACAATTATGCACTTGAACTGGT
>JAKBAX010000227.1 GCA_021808785.1 Actinomycetes bacterium
CTGCCCTACCGCCCGCCGTGCCGCAAATCCTGGCCGACCCGTGGGGCCGGTGGTCCGACCCGGACCGCACCACGACCCACCTGACGGGCGCCACGGCGGCGGCCCTGGCCGGGGGCCTGACCGGAGGCCGGACCGGACCGGTCCGGCCGGAGTCCGACTGGGTGCGGGACTGGCGGGCCGGCGAGCGGGTCGCCCGGAACGTCATCGACCGGCTCCTCGGGCCCGACGGCGATCTGGCATGGTCCGAACCGGCCGTGGCGGCCGCCACCCTGGCCGGGGTGCCGGGTGGTGGCACGCTGGTCGTGTCGTCGTCGATGCCGGTGCGTGACGTGGAGTGGTACGGCGCTCCCCGCAGCGGGGCGCGGGTGCTGTCCAACCGCGGCGCCAACGGGATAGACGGAGTGGTGTCGACCGCCGTGGGGGTGGCGCTGGCCCGGCCCACGGCCCCCACCGTGGGCCTGGTCGGCGACCTGGCCTTCATCTACGACGCGGGGGCGCTGCTGTGGGCGGCCGGGCGCCCGATCGACCTGCGAGTGGTCGTGGTGGACAATGACGGGGGAGGCATCTTCTCCTTCCTGCCCCAGGCCTCGTCCCTGCCGCCGGACCGCTTCGAGCGCTACTGGGGCACGCCGCACGGCATCGACCTGGTCGCCCTGGTCGCGGCCTACGGGGTACCGGCGGAGAGGGTCGCCGATCGGTCCGGGCTGGACCGGTTCCTCACCGACCGCACCCGGGGGGTGCGCGTCGCGATCGTGGGGTCGGACCGGGCGGCCAACGTGGTGGCCCACGACCGGATCCATGCCGCGGTGGCCCGGGCCGCGACCGCGCCCCTGCCCGCCGACTGACCGACCCGATTCACCAACAGACGCACTCACTGACATATCGGTCATTCCTCGGTCGTCGGACCGTTGCCGTACCGCCGGGCCGGGGTCATACTTCTGGGTCATGGAGGAAGGGCACACCAAATCGGTATTGCTGGGCGACGCCCGGGATCCCGAACGGTGCCTGAGGGCTACCTGGCATCCTGACAGCGCCACCGTCGTCTTCAGCTTCTGGAACGGTCCGGTGTGTGCCGCCTCCACGCCGGTCGACCTCGCCGATGCCTCCCGGCTCGTCGATCTGCTGGTCGGTGCCCTGCGCCAGACGGCCGAAGGGCGCGAGCCGGAGACGATGGTGATGCGGCTGCCACGCCGGTCCCCGGTCTGGACCGATCTAGGGGCGTACGAGAGCGGCGAGTAGCGCCTGGAGCTTGAGTTGGGTCTCGCCCAGCTCCTCGGCGGGGTTGGAGCCGGCGACGATGCCGTTGCCGGCATAGATGCGGGCCGTCGGGCCGTCCAACTCGGCGCAGCGGATGCCGAGCGCGAAGCACCCGTCGCCGTTGGCGTCCATCCAGCCCACCGGGCCGGCGTAGCGGCCCCGGTCGAAGCCCTCCACCTTGTGGATGTAGCGGATGGCGTCGTCGGTCGGGGAACCGCCAACGGCTGGGGTGGGGTGTATGCGGGCGGCCAGCTCCAGTGCCGACGGGCCCTGGCCCGGCGGCAACTGTCCGGATATGTGGGTGGCCAGGTGCGACACGTTGCGCAAGCCGAGCACCGAGGGGGTGGCCGGCACGTCGAGCCGCTCGCACATGGGTCGGAGGGCGCCGGCTATGGCGTCGACGACCACCCGGTGCTCATGGCGGATCTTGGCCGATCCCAACATGCGCGCCACCAGGACCCGGTCGCCCTGCTCGTCGCCGCTGCGGGCCACCGTGCCGGCCAGGGGATGCGACTCCACGCGGTCACCCCGGCGGCGGACGAGCAGCTCGGGGCTCGCCCCCACGAAGCCGTCGACGGAGTAGATCGTGCACGAGGGGTAGAGGGCGATCAGCCGCTCCAACACGTCGGAGACCACGAACGGCCGGTTGGCCGCGATGTCGATGCGGCGGGCCAGAACCACCTTGGCCAGCTCTCCCCGCTCGAGCAGGTCGACGGCGTCGGCGACCACGCCCTTCCACTCCGAGTGGGTCATGGTGGGGACCATCTCGAACCGGTCGGGCGGCTCCCCGCCGGGCCCCTCCGCGCCGTCGGCGTGCGCCCGGGCGCCATCGTCGGCCAGCACCACCGGCTCCGGGCCGGCACCGCCGGGCTCGATGGTGGTCAGCCAGCCCCGCTCGCCGGCCCGCCCGAATATGCGCCGGGGGACCACGAGGTGCCCGGGCCCGGCCGGGTCGAACGGTAGGGCACCGACCGCGACCGGACCGGTGCCGGGCAGCCGTAGCGCGTCTTCTGTCACGATGGCGGCCAGGGACCGTTGCACCCCGGCGACGGCGCGGGGGTCGGCCAGCCCGTGGGGCAGCTCGATTCGCAGGGCTTCGCCGTGGGCGGCCAGACCGCCGTCCTCGGCCCGGAACAGCAGCCCGTCGTCGCCAGCGTGGGCGAGCAGGTCGGGCGGCTCGGGGAGGGCCACGGTAGTGGCGATGAGGGGAGGGGAGGGGTGGCTCAAGAGAGGACCTTCCGGGTCGCGGTGATCAACTGGGTGATACCCCCCGAGAGCAGCTGCCGGCGGACGGCCCCGAAGCCGGCCGCTTCGAGCAACGCCGATATCCCGTCGCCCGGCGGCAGGTAGGCCACCGATCGGGGCAGGTAGCGGTAGGCGGCCGGATCGGACAACAGACCGCCGATGCGGGGCACCACGTGCCCGAAGTACACGGCGTGGCCGGCTCGCAGCAGCGGGTTGGCCGGGGTGGCCACGTCGAGCAATGCCACCCGCCCACCCGGGCGCACCACCCGGGCCAGTTCGGAGAACACCGGCGGCAGGGACACGAAGTTGCGCAGGGCGAAACCGCTGACCACCCCGTCCACCGACCGGTCCGGCAGCGGGAGGGCGGTGCCGTCGCCCTGGACCAGGGGGGCCGTGGTCCGGGCGTGACCGAGCATGCCGATCGACAGGTCGACGCCGAGCGGGATGTGGCCGGCTCCGGCCAGGTCGCGGCACAGGTCGCCGGTCCCGCAGGCCAGGTCCACGACCACCGACCCGGGGCTCAGGTCCAACGCCGCCACCGTGCGGTGCCGCCACAGGCGGTCGAGGCCGAAGGTCATGACCCGGTTGACCAGGTCGTAGCGGGGCGCGATGGTGTCGAACATGGTCCGCACCGCCCGGACCTTGTCCGGCCCCTCCGGGAGGGTGGGTGTCGCTGGCCGCGGGCGCCGGGTCAGAGGTAGTAGCGGAACAGGATTTCGGCCACGCACACCGGCTTGGTCCCGCCCTCGATCTCGTAGGTCGCGGTGAGGCTCACCTGGGCCCCGCCCGACACCTCCTCGACGCCGGCGATCTCGATGCCGGCCCGGACCCGGGAGCCGACCGGGACGGGGGAGGGGAAGCGCACCTTGTTGAGGCCGTAGTTGATGGCCATCGACACGCCCGAGACCACGAAGACCTCGGTCAGTAGGGTCGGAGTCAGCGACAGGGTGAGATACCCGTGGGCGATGGGGCCGCCGAAGGGTCCGGACTTGGCCCGTTCCACGTCGACGTGGATCCACTGGTGATCGCCGGTGGCGTCGGCGAAGAGATTGACCTGCTCCTGGGTCACATGATGCCATTCGCTGTAGCCGACGTGCTGGCCTACGGCCGCCTTGAGGCCTTCCAGGCCCTCGATCTTGGTGGTCATGCGAGGCAGGCTAGGCCAGTGCCGGGCGCAAGCCCTATTCGGGGCGGCTACCGGAACCAGATCTTCTGGTAGGACCGGCTCTGGGGGTGCAGCAGCAGCGCCAGGAGGGCGATGTAGAAGAGAAGGGTGATGATCTCGACGAAGGAGAAATTGACGATCAAGAAGGCGACCCACAGGGCGATCAGCACCACGCCGAGGTAGTACCCCCACTTCTTCTCGTTGGCGATGGCCAGACCGGCGGCGAATTCCCCGACGACGAGGATGGTGCCGATCGGAATGGCGAAGACCTGCCCGAACAGCACTCCGAGAACGGCGTTGATGTAGAGGAGGATGGTCGCCGATGAGAGGGTCTGCGGTTGGTTGCGGCTCACCCAGCGGAGCGAGGACGACGGCATAGCCACCAGTGTGGCACCAGGTGGCCCCAATCTCGCGTCAGGAGATGTCGTGAGCTCTCACGTCAGCTCCTCACGGGCGCCGAGGCCGGCGCTCCGAGCGGCCAGCTGCCCGCAGGCGGCGTCGATGTCGGTGCCCCGGTTGCGCCGGACGGTGGCGTTGACCCCGAGGCGCAGCAGCTCGTCGCGGAAACGGCGTACTCCATCCCTGTCGGTCCCGCGCACGCGGTAGCCGGGCGTCGGATTGAGCGGGATCAGGTTGACGTGGGCGCCGAGCGGCCCGGCGATGGCGGCCAGCTCCCGGGCGTCCGCGGGGCGGTCGTTGATCCCGTCGATCAGGGCCCACTCGAAGCTCAGGCGGCGGCCCTTGGCCGCCTGGTACTGCCGGCACGCCTCGACCAGGTGGTCGAGGGGATAGCGCTTGTTGAGCGGAACCAGCCGGTTGCGCAGCTCGTCGTTGGCCGCGTGCAGCGACACCGCCAGGTTGACCGGGAGGGTCTCCCGGGACAGTCGGCGGATGCCCGGGATCACCCCGACCGTCGACACCGTGATGTGGCGGGCCGAGATGCCCATGTCCGCCTGGATGCACTCGACGGCGGCCCACACGCGGTCGTAGTTGGCCATCGGCTCGCCCATCCCCATGAACACGATGTTCGAAAGGCGGCGGGGGCGGGCCCGCCGGCGGGCGACAGCTACCTGCTCGAGTATTTCCCCGGCGCTCAGGTGGCGGCGGAAGCCGGCCTGGCCGGTCGCGCAGAAGGAGCAGTTCATGGCGCAGCCGGCCTGGCTGGACACGCACACCGTCGCCCGGTCGGGGTAGAGCATGAGCACCGTCTCGACGGCCGCCCCGTCGGCACCCGACCACAGCCACTTGATCGTCTGCCCGTCGGACGAGACCGACTCGGTCTCGAGGTGCAGGGCCGGGGGCAGGGCCGCGGCCAGCCGGTCCCGCACCGGACGGGGCAGCGCGGTCATCTCGTCGGGCCGCAGGTCGTGACCGTACATGGCCTGCCACACCTGCCGGGCCCGGTAGGCGGGCTGATCGGCCAGGTAGTGGCCCAGCTCCTCCCTGTCCAGGTCGTAGGGGCTGCGGGCCGCCCCCCGGAGCGCGGCCCGGGTCACGGGGCCGGGGCGGCCGGAATGTCGCCGACGTAGGCCTGGTCCAAGTGATTGACGACGAAGCCCATGTCCACGTAGAGCTTGACCGCGCTGGTGTTGCCGGCGTCGACGTAGAGCATCCCCACCGACAGCCCGGCCCGGTACAGGTGATCGAGCCCGGCTACGACCAGGCGCCGCCCGAGACCCCGCTCCCGCTTGGCCTCGGGGTCGACCGCGATCACGTAGATCTCACCCAAGGGCGGGTCGTGATCGGCGTGCACCTTGGTCCAGCAGAACCCGTCCACGACGCCCGCGGCGTTCTCGTGCAGGAGGAAGCCCTCCGGGTCGAACCACGGCTCGCCCTCCCGCTGTTTCAAGGTCCCCACGTCCCATCCGCCCTGCTCGGGGTGCCATGCGAAGGCTCGGTTGTTGACCTCCAGCCAGGCCTGTTCGTCGGCCCCGACGCGAAACGGCCGGGTCGCGAAATCGGGGTCGGGGGAGTCGAGGTCATAAGGGAGGGGCCGGCGCATCTGGTACAGGATGCGCCCCGGGGCCAGACCGATGCGGGCCGCCACGCGGTCGTGCTCGGGCCGTGGTTGGTTGACCCACATGTGGACGTGCCCGCCGCCGGCGTCGGCGATGACCCCGGCCGCGGCAGCGACCAGATCCGAGGCGATGGCGTGGTCCGGGGTGCGGTGGTGAGGGTCGACCACGTACTCGAGGGCCCAGCTCTCGTGGCCCTGCGTCACCTGGGCGTAGCCGACCGGATGGGGGTGGCCGTCGGCCCAGGCCACCAGGCCGGCGAAGCCCGACCGGCCGCCCTGCACCAGGTCCAGCCAGGCGTGCTCGTCGATGGGCGCGTGGGCGTCGACCGCCGCCGCTTCGGACAGGAGGGAGGACACCGCATCGATGTCGGGCCGCCCCAGATGGCTCTTGATCTCGATCCGGTGCACCGGTGGCAGGGTACCCACCGGCGCCGCCTCGCCGGGCGAGGCCTCCGCTGGGGGACCCCGGCCGGGTGGGGCCTCCGCTGGGGGACCCCGGCCGGGTGGGGCCTCCGCCGGGGGACCCCGGCCGGTACTGTGCCCGGCGTGGCCAAGCCCCGGACGCCGAGAGGCCGAGCGGTCGAGACCGACCGGCGCCTGTCGGAGGCCTACCCCGGCACGGCGCGGGACCTGTGCGAGCTGGATTTCGGGACGCCGTTCCAGCTGCTGGTCGCCACGGTGCTGTCGGCGCAGACCACTGACGAGCGGGTCAACATGGTCACCCCCAAGGTGTTCGCCCGCTACCCCGACCCGGCCGACCTGGCGGCGGCCGACCCGGAGGAGCTCGAGGGACTGATCCACTCCACCGGCTTCTTCCGGGCCAAGGCCCGCAGCCTCATGGGCCTCGGGCGGGAGCTGTCGGAGCGCTTCGACGACCAGGTGCCGCAGGCCCTGGAGGACCTGGTCACCCTGCCCGGGGTGGGCCGCAAGACGGGCAATGTGATTCGCAGCGTGGCCTTCGGCCTGCCCGGTCTGGCCGTCGACACCCATGTCACCCGCCTCACCCGGCTGCTGGGGCTCACCGAGTCCGACGACCCGGTCAGGATCGAGTCCGACGTGTGTGCCCTCCTGCCCCCGGCCGCCTGGGGCGGCTTCGGCCTCAAGGTCATCCTGCACGGCCGGAGGGTGTGCGTGGCCCGCCGGCCGCGCTGCGCCGACTGCCTGCTCAACGACTTCTGCCCCTCCGCCTACAAGGGGGGCCCGGCCAAGAAGGCGGTCCGTTCCCGCCCGCCGGCCGGACCGGCCCGGGGTGACCGGACCCGGGATCCCGGCTAACGGTCCAGCACCCGGTTGAGCCGGCGCTCGGCGCTGCGCAGGGTGCGCTCCACCTCGAACAGCTCAGGGCCGACCTCGTCCTTCTCCTCGGGGCCGAGGCCGTCTGCTATCTCCGAAATCCGCCCGAGCAGCTCGTGCAGGCGGGTGGCCACG
>JAKBAX010000228.1 GCA_021808785.1 Actinomycetes bacterium
CGGACGCGGACGACTGGGGCCGGCAGGTCCGAGTTCTCTCCGCCTGACGTGACCCGTATGCCAGCGAAGACATTGTCGATCAGCGCATCGACGAACTTCGCCGTCACGGGGAGGGCCGGCAGAAGGAGTCGGTGATAGCAGGCTCCCCAGAGCTGGTCAACGACCGCCTCCAGATCGACGTCGGGCCGGATCTCTCCCCGCCGCTGCGCGAGACGCAGCCGATCAACCGCCAGATGGCGACGTCGCTTGACATAGTGGGCCGAGAGGGCTTTGGCCAGGTCGGGGTCGCTCTGCGCAGCTCCGATGAGCTCTGCGACGACCTTGCCGTTGCGCCGCAGATGCCGGACGAAGGCTCGCATCTGCGCGGCGATGTCTTGGCGGACGTTGCCCGTGTCGGGGAACGCCAAGGGCACCTCGAGCGCCTCCCCGTAGGCCTCGTAGGCAAGAACGCCCGGCGACGGCCACCACTTGTACAGGGTCATCTTGCTCGCTCCCGACAGGGCGGCCACCTTGGCGAAGGTCACCCCCGACATGCCCTCGGCCAGCAACAGCTCACCTGCAGCTCCGAGCGCCGCGCGTCGAACCTCACCGGCGGGCCGACGGCCCCGGCCCGGCTTGAGCCGCTCGGCCTGGGGAACCCGTGCTCTGTTGGTGGACACCTTGTCCACAATACCGGAGTAGGCGTACCCCACCCGGGGCACCGGGGGGCACCAGGGGCGTCTGCAACTCGGGCTCAGGAGACGCAAGGGTCGATCCCAAGGTGTTTGTGGACTTCGTGTCATGCAGACGCAGGAGATGGCATAGCCGACCGCGTCCCAGGCGCCGCCAGGAGCACCACCTGGGGAAGTCTTCGCCAAGCTCGGGATCCTCACACGCGGCGAGCTGCAGGCCGTCCTCGGGACGGGACCGGGGAGGGGACTGGGGACTCCCTGATTCGACGACCGCCCGCGAGCTGCCATGCTCATCACCAAATACGCCTCCGGTCCGAGCTGCCGGAGACCGGACAGCTGAGTAGCGCATGAGTCAGGAGCCGGTGGTCGGGACCTTTGGAAGGTTCGTCGAGACACCCATCGAGCAGATGGACGCCGCTACCAGGGCAGGCCCAGCAAAGGCTTTTGTGGATAAACCATCCACATCTTGTTAGTGTACTATCAGTCCACATCGAGAGGAGCGTGTGTCGTGAAAGATGCAGGAGCAGCACAGACCGGGCGGGTGGCGGTGGTGACCGGAGGTTCCGGCGGCATCGGCAGCGCCGTGGCGCGTCGGCTCGCAGCGGAGGGGACGGCGGTAGTCGTCCACTACGGCGGGAGTGCCGAGCGGGCCGCCGAGCTGGTCGAGGAGATCACCGCCAAGGGCGGGGTGGCGGTCGCCGCGGGCGGTGATGTCGCCGAGGAAGGAGACATCGCGGCCGTGTTCGGCCTGGCCGAGGAGCGCTTCGGCGGCCTCGACGTGGTCGTCAACACCGCCGGCATCATGCTCCTCGCACCGCTGGTCGACCTCGACCTCGCGGATTTCGACCGGATGCACCGCGCTAACGTGCGCGGCACCTTCGTGGTGTCCCAGTTGGCGGCCCGACGACTGCGAAAGGGTGGTGCCCTGGTCAACTTCTCGACCTCGGTCACCCGCATGGCGCCACCCACCTACGCGGCGTACGCCGCCACCAAGGGGGCGGTCGAGGCAATGACGCTCATCCTCGCCCGGGAGTTGCGCGGCCGGGACGTGACGGTCAACGCCGTCGCCCCCGGGCCGACTGCCACCGCGCTGTTCCTGGATGGCAAGACCGACCAGCAGCTCGCCCAGCTCGCCTCCGCCCCGCCCCTCGAACGCCTCGGCACCCCCGACGACATCGCCGAGACCGTCGCCTTCCTGGTCGGACCCGGCCGGTGGGTCAACGGCCAGGTCGTCTACGTCAACGGCGGCATCGCCTGAACGTCTCGTCCACCACCAACTATCCAAGGAGCCCCGCCATGTCCGTCGTCCTCATCACCGGTGCCGCCACCGGGATCGGCAACCTCACCGCGATTGCGCTCGCCCGCGCCGGCCACACCGTCTACGCCACCATGCGCGACCCGGCCGGCCGCAACGCCGGGCACGCCGACCGCCTCGCCCAGCTCGGCGCCGACGAGCACCTCGACGTGCGCGTCGTCGAGCTCGACGTGTCCTCCCAGGCCTCCGCCGAGCGGGCCGTCAGCACGGTCCTGACCGACGCCGGCGACCTCGACGTCGTCGTCCACAACGCCGGGCACCTCGCCGTCGGCTACGTCGAGTCCTTCACCGCCGAGGAGATCGCCCACCTGATCGACGTAAACACCCTCGGCGTCCAGCGGGTCAACCGGGCCGCCCTCCCCCACCTGCGCACCCGGGGCCAGGGCACGCTGCTCTACGTCGGCAGCACCACCTCGATCACCACTCCTCCGTTCCTCGGCCCGTACGTCGTGTCCAAAGCAGCCATGGACTACCTCGCGGTGACCACCGCCTACGAGGTCGGTCAGCTCGGCGTCGAGACCGTCATCGTCATGCCCGGGGCGTTCACCCACGGCACCGAGCACTTCCCGAACGCCAGCCGCCCCGCCGACACCGACGGGATCGCCGCCGCCTACCGCCGCCTCGACCCGCTCGTCGCCCGCAACGAGGAGGCCACATCGGGCCTGTTCACCCCCGGCACCGACGCCGATCCCCAAGCAGTCGCCGACGAGATCACCCGGATCCTCGCCCTCCCCTACGGACAACGGCCCTTCCGCGCCGTGGTCGATTTCACCAACTCCGACGTCGAGACCGCCAACCAGGCCGTCTACGAGGCCCGAGCCGACTTCGTCCGGCGCATGGGCTTCGCCCAACTGCTCGACCTCGCCACGCCCGCCACGCCCCGCCGTCCGACAGCAGTCTGACCCCGCCAGGACCACCGCCTGCCCAGCACAAAGGAGTACCTCGTGTCCCGCAGCCAACTCCAGCAGATCACCGAGCTCTTGCGGTCCTCGCCGCTCGATCTCGGCGGCGACGTCACCGTCATGCGCCAAGTGTTCGACGAGATGCTCGCAGCCACACCGGTGCCCCCCGAGGTCCGCACCAAGCCGGTCACCCTGGGCGGGGTCCCCGCCATCCAGGTCGTCGCCGGTCCCGACACCGGCCCCGGCGCCATCCTGTACTTCCACGGCGGCGGCTACGCCCTCGGCTCGGCCGCCCGCAGCGTCAACCTCGCCGCCGACATCGCCCGCCGCACCCACAGACCCGTCTACACCGTCGAGTACCGGCTCGCCCCCGAGCACCCCTACCCCGCCGCAGTCGACGATGCCGACAGCGCCTACCGAGGCCTGCTCGACGACGGGCTGCCGGCCGGCTCCATCGCCATCGCCGGAGAGTCCGCCGGCGGCGGCCTGGCCGTGGCCCTCCTGCTCCGCCTCCGCGACCAAGCACTCCCGCTACCCGCCGCCGCCGCGGTCATGTCCCCCTGGGCCGACCTCACGGGCAACGCTGACAGTCTCCGCAGCCGGGCCGACCTCGACGCCTCCCTCACCCGCGAGGCGCTCGCCGTCCGGGCCGGCGACTACCTCGACGACGCCGACCCCCGGGAACCCTACGCCAGCCCCGCCGGCGCCGACCTGTCCGGCCTGCCACCGCTGCTGGTGCAGGTCGGCACCGCCGAGATCCTCCTCGACGACGCCCTCAACCTGGCCGCCCGCGCCGCCCGAGACGACGTGTCGGTCACCCTCGAGACGTTCCCCGCCGCACCCCACGTCTTCCAGGGTTTCGCCGCCGTCCTCGACGAAGGCCGCGACGCCCTCGACCGCCTCGGCGCCTTCCTCCGGATCCACCTCGACACACCCGACCCGAGCGCCACCGCCCCGGTCGCCCCCGTCCCGAGCGTCACAGCATGAGAGCCGTTCGCTTCCACCGCTACGGGGGCATCGACGTCCTCCAAATCGAAGACGTCCCGCTCCGACCGCTCGGACCCCTCGACGTCGTGGTGCGGGTGCGAGCCGCCGGGATCAACCCCGGGGAAGCCAAGATCCGCACCGGCGCCCTCCACCACACCTTCCCGGCCACCTTCCCCTCCGGACAGGGAAGCGACCTCGCCGGCACCGTCACCGAACTCGGATCACAAGTCACCCTCCGGCAACCCGGCGACGACGTCCTCGGCTGGTCCTGGGAACGCTCCAGCCACGCCGAATACGTCGTCGTCCCCCAGGACCAACTCGTCGCCAAACCCGCCGACCTCCCCTGGCCGCCGGCCGGCTCCCTCTACGTCGCCGGCGCCACCGCCTGGGCCGCCGTCAACGCCGTCGACCCCCACCCCGGCGACCATGTCCTCCTCGCCGGCGCCACCGGAGGAGTAGGCACCATAGCCCTCCAGCTCCTCCAGCTCCGAGGCGCCGACGTCACCGCCATCGCGTCGCCCCGCCACCAGGCGTGGATCGAACAACACGGCGCCACCTTCGCCGCCTACGGGCCCCGACTCGCCGACGACCTCGAGCACTCAACCGGACGCCCCCATCCCAACGCTGTCGTCGACCTCCACGGCGGCTACGTCGACCTCGCCCTCAGCCTCGGCGTTGCGCCCGACCGGATCAACACCATCAACTACGACGCAGCCGCCGCCCACGGCACCCGCTCCGACGCCAGCGCCGAAGGCACCCAACCCGACGTCCTCGCCGAACTCGCCCGCCTCGCCGCCAACCACACCATCGAGATCCCCATAGCGGCCACCTACCCGCTCGACCAAGTCCGCGCCGCCTTCACGCACCTCGAACAAAGCCACCCCCTCGGCAAGATCGTCCTCCTGCCATGACCGTTCACTACGCCACTCTCCACCGCAACCAGTTCCTTCCCTTCTTGGCCAGCGCAGCGAGAGGCCGCTCCGCCCACACGCAGCCACCTAAGTGGTCCACCGCGGAACTACATTGATGTGATTCGATAGGGGTGCGGCGAAGGGGGTGTGGGCGGCGTTCGCGTTCTGTCCGTGAGGAGGGACGCCGTGGCCAGGGGCAGTGTCAGCCCGCGCGAGATCGCCCTGTCCGCCGACGAGCGGCGGGAGCTGGAGCGTCGGTCTGGTTGTTACACCGCTTCGTACGCTCAGGTGGTGCGGGCCAAGATCGTGTTACTGGCTGCTGAGGGGGTGGCGAACAACGAGATCGCTGCCCGGCTCGATACCAGCCCGCAGGTGGTTCATCGCTGGCGTAAGCGGTTCTTCGAGCAACGTTTGGAAGGGCTGGAGGATCGCAAGCGCTCGGGCCGGCCCCGGGTCTTTTCCCCCCTCGGTGAACGCCGAGATCAAAGCGCTGGCCTGCGAGCTTCCCGCCACTACCGGTGTGCCGCTGTCGCGTTGGAGTTGCGCGGAGCTGGCCAGGGAGCTGATCATCCGCAAGGTGGTGGCCTTCATCTCGGCGGCCACGATCTGGCGGACGCTGCGATCTGACGCCATCCGCCCGTGGCGGCACCAGTCGTGGATCTTCCCCCGCGATCCCGACTTCGCCCTCAAGGCGGCCCGGGTGTTGGACCTCTACGCCCGGGTCTTCGAGGGCCAGGTGCTGGGCGAGCGGGAGTTCGTCATCTCCGCTGACGAGAAGACCAGCATCCAGGCCCGCTGCCGCTGCCATCCCAGCTTGGCTGCGGGCAAGGGCCGGCTCATGCGTGTCGAACATGAGTACGAGCGGAAAGCAGCAGTGGCCTATATGGCGGCCTACGACGTGCATCGAGCCCGAGTGTTCGGCCGCTGCGAAGACACCACCGGGATCGTCCCCTTTGGTCGCCTGGTCGAACAGGTGATGACCGTCGAACCCTACGCCAGCGCCCAGCGGGTGTTCTGGATAGTCGACAACGGCAGCTCGCACCGGGGGCAAGCCTCCATCGACCGTCTCGAAGGGCAATGGCCCACCCTGCGGCTCATCCACCTGCCCATTCACGCCTCGTGGCTCAACCAGGTGGAGATCTACTTCTCGGCGGTACAGCGAAAAGTGGTCAACCCGAACGACTTTTTCGACACCGTCACCATCGCTGCTCGCCTGGCCGGCTTCGAGGACCGCTACAACGCCGTCTCCGATCCTTTCGACTGGACCTTCACCCGCGACGACCTCGAGGACTTCTTGAAGCGTCTGGCCGCGCACGACGACGCTGCCGCTGCCGCTGCCCTGGCCGTCGCCGCCTGAACTAGCCCGGAAAACCGATCCGCCACACGCTCGGATCGGCCAGATACAACCCGCAGGCGCAATCCAGTGCCTCTTCGGGGCTGCCGGCCATGCTTCCACTCGGCAGGAACGAATCCTCGTAGTCGTCGTGGCTGGCACGATAGATGGCGAACCCCCACACGCTCGCAGACCCGCCATAGCGCAGCCGGCACAACCGAATCACCGGCCCATCCGCGATCTGCCCGTCTACATAAGCGAAATTCGATCGGAACCGGACCTTCACCTCGGCCAGGTCCGGCCAGCGCTCCCGGGCGTGCTGGCGCAAGCGGACATCCAGCGAGTTCCGTGTCGAATCAGGGATCTTCACCCACCCGACACTACGACCCCATCACCGAACTTCCGCGGAGGACCACTAAGGCGGCGACAGGCGCGTCTATTCGGCCGCACGCCGGCCCGAGGAGGGAGCGAGGTGAGCGGCTACCGATCACGCCCCGAGCCGCTTCGGCCCGGGTCCCTCATCGACATCCAGAGGAGCGCCCCGGGCGTGCCCGGTTGAGGATGATGATGTTGGCCCGTCGGCGCCGGAGCCGCTACACATGAGGCGCGTCGCCCGCCGATCCCAGCGACGTCGCCTACGTCGCCGGGGTCCTCGCGCCGCAGAGCACGTCGGGTGACTGGGACGGTCCAGCCCGCGGTCTCGCTTGGGACTGCCGCCGGACACTCGCGCACACCGTCGACGCCTGCAACTGGTATGCCGGACTGCTCGCACGCGCCGGCGACGGCGACCTGGAGGTCGCCGAGATGACGCCGGACGCCCCGCCAGCGTCCTACTGAACTGCCTGGTCTCAGCCGGAGCGGTGCTCGGCGCCGTCATGGCGGCCGCCGAGCCCGGCGCCCGGGGATATCACGAGTTGGGGTTGCCCGACCGCACCGGCTACGCCACCATGG
>JAKBAX010000229.1 GCA_021808785.1 Actinomycetes bacterium
GCATGGCAACGCTGTCAGGTGCATCTGCAAAGAGATATTGTCACTGCATCTCCCAGATCTCTGCAAAGAGAGATCTCTTATCGGTACAGAGAGATCGTTGATGCTCCAACACAGGAGAAGTCTCGGATTCTCCTGAACGAAACCCTTGCAGCGTATGAGACAAAAGCTCCTTCAGCCATGAATATTTTGGGGAATGGTTTCGATGATGCAATGGCAGTCATCACGTTCCCAAAGGAACTTCGTGTTCACATCCGAACATCCAATAGCATTGAACGACTCAATAGAGAGGTGCGACGCAGAGAGAAGGTTATTGGCATCTTTCCCAGCCAGGAATCAGCGTTTCGCATTCTTGGTGCACTACTGATGGAAATCAACGAGCGATGGAATAAAGAACGTCATCTGAACATGGACCTCTATCGCCAATGGAAGAACGAGCAAAGCAAACACAGCAGTCAACCATTGGACTTTCAGCCCCTGCCAACGCATGAACACCTAGCAACAGCCTAAATTCGAACCCGTACGTCTCGTCCGCGAGTACGCATCTAGCATGCTCTGCTGTATCACGCCCACATTTCCACTACACCGCCTAAAACACCCCTGAATTTTCCCAATACAGAGGAATACGCACCATCCCAGATCCATAGTTTGACCAGATGGACGTTCAACGGAATGAATTTACACACAATTTTGGACTTGACAGAGTCGCACCTCACCGATACGGTTGGTGACCATCTTGCTCGACGAGCCGTAGGAGCCTTCGATGCCGACCACCCAACGAGCGCTCTATGCCTACTCGATTCACGGCCGGGGGCGCTCTGGCGAGGTCATCGACTACGTGGCGTTCGTGCAAGCGCTTGTGGCCGCCCCATCGTCCCTCAGGCGTGCCACCATTAGCCAGGATGAGGTGGTCTTGCTGCGTGATGTTCGGCAGCGCGGTCATGTCTGGGAACTCCGATTCCTCTCCGGCAGCGACCAAGAGTCCCTGACCCTCTTCGACGTCGGGAACGACCGGGAGCGGGACGACCCTCGCTCGGCAGGTGAGATCGTCGTCCGGCCAACCTTCCTCTATCTGAATCCGGAGAGCCGCTTCGTCGCGCTAGAGCGCCGCCGCCCGGGGCTCAGCCCTGGGGAGATCGGCAAAGCGCTCGGGATCATCGGCACCGCGATCGGGTTTGACGACGACCTGGTCATCGACCTCAATCCGGTCACCGCCGAGTCGTTCAATGTGGAGCTGGAGCAGTTCGACCGCATTCGGCAGGCCTCGGTCACCGTAGCCCGCCCCAACTATGACTGGACCGAGAACGCCAACACCCTGACCACCTACGCCGCCGAATCAGACGGGCAGACTGCCGAGCTGGAGATTTCAGCCCCGCGGGGCGGATCGCTGGCGAAGGAGCAGGGGATCGTGCAGGACATCAAGGAGCTGGTGCAGCGCGCCATCGGACCGCTGAAGAAGGTCAAGATCGTCGGTCGCCATGCTGACGAGACCCGTGAGCGGACGCTCACTCTCGCCAGTCACCAGGAGCGCCAATTCGTACCAGTCGACAGCAACGCCTCGGCAGAGGACCAACGCTCCCAGGTCGCCCAAGGAGCCACCGGACTCCTCGGTCGGCTGGAGCTCGCTGCAGGCTCCGTCGACCCGCCGGAGCCCGTCAGCCTCGACCCCGATGCCTGATCCGCTCCGGCGCCGGGACAACCTCAACCATTTCTGGTCCTGCCAGGTCTGGGAGCGGCGCAGGAAGCTCCTCTCGTGGAGGCGCAGCATCGTGGCCGTGGCTGTGGGGGTAGTCGCAGCCCTCCTCATTCCCCGCATCGGCAACGAGCAGGCGCTGGTGTCGGACCTAGCGGCAACCGCGCTGACCTTCGCTTCGATCTCTTTCGGGGCGTGCCTCACCGGAGCTGTACTGGCTCTGACGGTGCCGTCCAAGGACCAGCGCGACCATTGGTCACAATCCGGTCTTCCCGGGAGCCGGTTCTCCCACTTCAGCGACCTGATCTTCGTCTTCACCTGGTCCGCCATGAGCCAGCTCGCCGTCGTTGAAGCCAGCGTCGGCCTCTACCTGGCCGAGGCGCCGCCGACGACGATTGCAACGCAGCACGTCGAATTGGCCCTCCGCTTCTTTCTCGGCATTCTCGGAGCCGTCGGCGTCAACGCTGTGCTCCAGCTGACGACTGTCGTGAAGACTATTTCCCAGCTTGCGGTCGCGGCGCAACGGTGAAGTCGAGTACAGACCAAAGCAACTGAGGACTTCTGAAGCGACGGGATGGCATGACACCGACAGATCTCCGGGAAGTGCAGACTGCGATCCGCCTTGGCCGGGCTAATGGCGGAAGTACGCGGACGGGCCCGTCCCGACGGCCCTGGATGGGAGGGGGAGCGTCCTATGGCCCGTGGGGGATGGCGAGTCGCAGTCGTTGCAAGGACTGTCAACGACGGAGCGTCCTATGGCCCGCGGGGGATGGGCCTTACCGTTGGCCGCCGAGCGAAGCCCGGTAGAACTCGGCATAGAGCGTGCAAATGCCCTGGCTACGTTGGCGACGGAGCAGCTGCACGTGGATGCTGGCATCAACGCTGATGTTCTGAAGGACATATCAAGCGTGCCGGGCCTCCCGCCGGACTTGCTTAATGCTGACTCCGATGGCCCACCGACCTACGCGCCACTCATGCGGGTGATCGTCACGAAAGTCCTGAAGGGATGCCCCGAGCCGAGCGCCAGAATCTCCAAGGACTTCGAGAAGCTGATGGGCGCCCTCGGTGAAGTGCTCTTTCACTGGGACGCCGTAATCCAGGATTCCCTCATCCCGACGTCCGACCGCCTTGCCAACGGCTATGGGCTCGGGCGGGCCGTCGCAGAGACGTATTGGTCTCTGCGACCCTAAGGCCGCCACTCTCGTCGAGGAGTCGGGAACGCTGCTTTCGAATCCGGAAAGCTGGGAGTTCCTTCTCGGAGAGGAGCGCCGCGGGGTGATCTCACTGCTGCTCCAACGCCTCGCGCCCTACTTCGGCCCCCTCGTGGCGCCATCCGTCGCCGCCTCGGTGGAGGTGTGGGGAACTGTTGTTTCCCGCAGCCACCCGAGAGACATCTCTGGGGCACCAAGAGGCAGAAGCGTGAGACGAGACCGAACACGTGGTGTAAGGCAGCAGATGCGCAATCGAGCCTCCGGCGGCAGGTCGCAAATTGGTATTCGTTGCTCGTGGCAGGTCTCGACCCCGAGACGCTGATGAAGCCGTACGCGGTGCTGCGCTCGTGGAGGTCCCCCGGCAAGGCCGTTCGAGTGCTCTTCGCAGAAGCGGTAGTGGTGGTCATCGGCGTCGCCCTTATCGCCGCGTTCGGCGTTCTGATGGCGGATGCCAGCAAGAACTCGACACTGGAGGCGGCGCTCGCTGCCCTCGGCGTCGTTGGCATCACCGGCGCGGGCGTGCAAGCACGGATCAAAGCGAAGACGCAGTCGGCATTGGCCCGACTCGTTTAGGATCTTTCGACTGACCTCGTCGCCAGCCAAATTTCTGTTACCCCAACGCGCCCCACTGGCACCAGCAAACTTTGGGAAAATAATGAGACGCGAGAGGCCATCGCCAGCCGGACCGTGACCGCTACCTTGCCACGCGCTGACTGAACCAGGTGGGAGTGGCGCAGTTGGGGCGTGGCGCGTGTACCGGGCGTTCTCTCTCGGGCCGAAGCGTAGGGCGTCGACCATGAGGTCGACGCATGCCCGCGAATGCGGTCACCAGTCACGACCGAATGACGGCCTGGGAAGGAACTGGGCGTCATTATTCGACGAGCGAAGTTACATTCTCATCTACGACAAAGGAGCCGAGAAGTGCCTGCGACGACGAACCCAAGGAGTTCGCAAGCATCGCCGACAGGTAGCCAGCCAGGTTGACGAGACCGCAGATCAAGGGCCCGACCTCTCGATCCTCTTGGATGACGCGACTGACCGTGTCGTCAAGACCGGTCCCGGGCCCGTGTTCCAGCCAGGCGCCGACGACCGCTGCGGCCTGGGCTTCGCTGTGCATCATCTCGGCGGGACGTCCTGCGGTCGGATCGACAGAAGGTGGCCGCAGGACGGCGAGCGGGTCGGGCTCAGCCAGTGCCAGCATAAGGCTTTCCAGACTCGATATCTCCGGGAAGGACTGCCAGCTGATGTGCGTCGGTTCGCCGTCGGGAAGTCCGAAGATGGCGGGATGCCCCGGAACATGTGAGACCGTCGCGATGCCCTGCTGCATGGCGGGAACGGCGTCGGCGAAACGTCTGAGGAGGATCCTCAGCGTCTCGTCCTCGATGCGTCGGAATCCTCCCATCGCTTCCTCGAGGAGAGGAAGCAGCAAGATCTGCTCGGGCCAGCTCTCGATCAATGGGCGGGCGTGCCGGCTCCACTTGAAGTTCGCCATGAGCAGGTCGGAGCGGCTGATGTAGAGCTCGAGGGTTCGACCCCCGTTCCCGGTGGCGGCGACGATGAGGCCACCGAGCGGTGGGCCGCAGTGCTGGGCATAGTCGCGCAGGTTGTAGAGAAACCGGTAGCTGGCGTTCGAGTCGAAGACCTCGCTGCACACGGACTGGTAGCGCTTGAGCTCCTCTGCTCCATTCCGAGACGTCCGGGAAAGCGAGTCCTTCTCGCTCACCAGGTACATGCGGGCCGTGGTGAGCCAGTTGGTGACCTCTCCCATGAAGGTGACCGCTACGGCCCGCCTGTCGATCGCCCGGAAGCTTCCGCCGACCCGTTCGACGTTCGCGTAGAAGTGCCGCATTGACGTCAGGCGATGCCAGTGGCGCTGCAGCAGTTCGTGGGTGCTCCGCTCGGAGAGCGCGCGGAATGTGGAGATCGCCTTGAGGTAGCTATCGAATTCGGCTGCGGAGATTTCTACGACCTGCTGGATGTCGAAGCCCTTCTGATCGGGTTCCTGCCTCCAGACGCCGAGCGAGTGCGTTCCTGCTGTTTCCATACGTGTGAGGGTAGGGGCGCCCGGGGTCAAATGGGGATCTCGGGGCCTTCGCTCAGGCGCCAGCGAATGGAGCGGTCTTGGTCAACGTGGCGACGGTGACGTGGGGCCAGCGCAGGCCGTTGAAGTCCAGCATCACGGTTTGCGAGTACTGAAGTTGGAGAGTGTCGGGACCGGACGAGTTTTCGACCGCCTCTACCCAGAAGGTGGCAGCGACGAGGGTGGCATTAGCGTTGCCAGCCGCCAAGAAGGCGGTGTTGGAGGTGCCGCCCCCTGGCACCGGGGTGTCGGTGGTCGACACTACAAGGGCCGTGGTGGTCCTAACTGCTCGACCGGCGAGAGCGGCCTGGAGGATACTGTTGGGGTTCTCCACCATCGCCTGGGTGATGCCCGGCTGCGCAGGGCTTCGGAACTGTGAGGGGACCGCCAGGTTCATCTCCGTAAAGGTCTGGGCGGCCTGACTGAACTTTGCATTCGGCGCCGGCGTCGCACCGATGCCGAATGGGATGATGTTGTTGTCGGGGATCGCTGGAGCACCGGCGGTGGTTGAGGCCGTCCCTTGGGTCAAGATGACGGTGCCGTGGGGGATGGACGCCATCCGGATGACCGTGGGTGGCTCGGCCGGGTTGGTGGTCTCGGGGACGATGGCCCAGATGCCCGGCTCGACGTGCAAGCCGGCTCCGTCGGAGGAGTCAGAGATCTGTTGCATGTAGGTCAGGCCGAACATCTTGATGTCTTCTTGGAGAAGTCCCCGGTTGGGGATGGGGCCGTTGATCGGCGAGAACGTGAGCATCTCGTCGGTGAGGTTCAGCTCGAGAAATCGGTCCTGCGGACTGTCGGGGAAGTGCGGTCGCCAGATCGTGTTGAAACCGGTGCCGTGCGAGGTGCCGACGAGTTGGTCGAGTGGGCTGGACGGGACAGGCGATCCGGGAATTGGGGACGGCGGTGCGGGCGGCCCGGGAGGTGGGGCCGGGTAGGTGCCGGCCGTCGTGATTGCCGGCTTCGGTTGGAAAACGAAGCCGGGATCGGTCCGTGCGGTTGGACTCACGGGGCCCTCCGTCGATCGCTGTATGTTGGGCAGGCTTGGCTGCTCTGGCCGGCACACTTGGCCGGCCTCCGACACCTTCCCAGCGATGATGTCACACTTAGATGGGGTCTTGTGGATAGTGTAGCACCTGGGAGGTGCGTGCTGGACTCGATCGGTCAGATGCTGCGGGAGGCCAGGGAGCGGGCAGGGCTGTCACAGGAGGAGGCGGCGGCTGAGGCGGTGGGGATCAATCGGGTGCTCCTCAACTACTACGAGGCGGGGCGCCGCCAGGTCCCGCTCACTGTGGTGGCGGCGTTGGCTCGCTTGTACGGGACTTCGGTCGAGTCGCTGCTAGTCGGTGAAGCGATGGTCGGAGGGGCGATCGACGTGAGCGGCATGCTGTTTCGAGCGGCACCCCGAGATCTGGGAGACCGGGCTCAGGCGGGTCTGTGACTGTTCGACCAGCGTGTCGGTGACTACTTGGAGCTGTCCGAGGAGATGGGCTCGGTGCTGCCAGGTTTGGGGCGCAGCCCGCTGGCGCAAGTGCGCACCGGATCCGCGAAGGAGGCTGCTTGGGCAGCCCGCCAGTTGCGAGGCCAGCTCAATCTCGGAGGAGGGGCGCTCGGGGATCCTTTCCAGGTGCTTGACGAGCAAGTGCTCATCTGGAGGCTGCCCCTTTGCTCGAATCTCGACGAGGCCCCGTCGGGGGTTCTCTTACAACCATCCGAAGGAAGGGTTCTGCATCGCGGTGAACTCCGAGATCACCCTCGGCCGGCAGGTGTTCACCCTGGCCCACGAGCTGGCACATGCCTACTTCCACTCGCAGCACGCGGATGTCGTGGTGTCGATGAGCAGGGGTGATCACGGCCGGGAGCGGTTCGCTGAAGCCTTCGCGGGTGAGTTCCTGGTGCCCGCGGACGAGCTGCGCCGGGTGACCGGTGAGCTGGCCCCATTCGACGACCTGGTCGGCCCGACGCTGGTCGTCCATCTCCACCGGCACTTCGGGGTGAGCTTCGCCACACTTCGGGTGCGACTCTT
>JAKBAX010000230.1 GCA_021808785.1 Actinomycetes bacterium
ACGCCCGGCTGTGCTCGGTCGGCCCGGCCGGGCGCCCCGCAGGCCCGGCCTCCTCCGGAGCGTGGGGGCCCCTGCCCCACGCCCGGCTGTGCTCGGTCGGCCCGGCTCTCAGCTGACCAGGTCGACCTGGTAGCCCACCGCTTTCAGGGCCCGGACCACCTCGTCGTGGTGGGCCCGGTCCCGGGTCTCCACCGTGACCTGCACCTCCACCTCGGAGACGGCGAGCGGCAGCCCGCTGCGGTGGTGCTCCACGTCGAGCACGTTGAGGCGGAGCCGGGCCAGCTCGGCGGTCAGTGAGGCCAGAGCCCCGACCCGGTCGGTCATGACCACCCGCAGGGTGAGGTACCGGCCGGCCGCCGACAGGCCGTGCTCGATCATCTTCGTGAGCAGCAGGGGATCCACGTTGCCCCCTGACAGGAGGGCCACCACCGGCCCGGTCCCGGGGATGCGGTCGGCCATTATGGCGGCGAGCGGGGCGGCCCCGGCCGGCTCGACGACCGCCTTGGCCCGCTCCACCGCGAGCAGCATGGCCCGGCTGATCTCCTCCTCGTCCACCGTGACTATCGAATCGACCAGCGCCTGGGCGTGGGCCAGGGTCAGCTCGCTGCACCGGCCCACCGCGATGCCGTCGGCCATGGTCGAAACCCGCTCGAGGGTCACCGGGCGCCCGGCGGCCAGGGCGGCGGTCAGGGTTGGCGCCCCGGCCGCCTCCACTCCGATCACCCGGGGCCGGCGGGTCGCCGCCGAGGCGACCGTGGGAGCGAGGGCGATGGCGGCCGCCACCCCGGCCAGGAGACCACCTCCGCCGACCGGCACCACGATGGCCACCGCGTCGGGGGCCTCTTCGAGGAGCTCCAGCCCGATGGTGCCCTGACCGGCGATCACGTCGAGGTCATCGAAGGGCGGCACGTATACCGCGCCCGTCTGCTCGGCGAAGGCCTGGGCGGCCACGATGCACTCGTCGACCACTTCGCCCTCCAGGCGCACGGTGGCCCCGTACGAGCGGGTCGCCTCCACCTTGGGCAGGGCGGCCGCGATCGGCATGAAGATGGTCGCCTCCCGCCCCGTGAGGGTGGCGGCCAGGGCCACCCCTTGGGCGTGGTTGCCAGCCGAGGCGGCCACCACCCCCAGGCCGGGGGGGAGCTGGGCGATGCGGTTGAAGGCACCGCGGATCTTGAACGAGCCGGTGCGCTGGCGGAACTCAGGCTTGATGAGCACGCGGCGTCCGGCCAGGCGGGAGATGGACTCCGAGTGGTCCACCGGCGTGGGGCGCAGGACCGGCCGGACCCGTTCCCGGGCGGCGCGAATAGCCTCCAAGGTGACCAGGTCGGTCAACCCGAGGCCGCCTCAGCGGCCGCCTCACGCGACGCCCGCCACACGGCCAGTTGGCGGGCCGCTACTTGCTCGTTGCTCCGCTCCTGGGCCCTCACCCGGCGCTCGTCGGCCCGCAACCAGAGGGCGAACACCCAAAGGACGCCGGCCAGTGCCACGGTCTCGCCCGCCACCCACACCACCGCCCCGCCCAGATGCAGGCTGGCCGGGCTGATCCCCGGAGCGACGCGGGCCGTCTGGCTCTCGAGCCCCATGCCCATGATGGCGAAGACCGGAAAGGTGACGAGCAGGTAGAGGATGCGGGCCAGGTAGCCGATGCGCCGTGGCGACGGGTCGACGTCGGCGACGGGCCAGAAGTAGAGCCATCCGGCGGCCAGCAGCCACAGGTGCAGGAGCTGGGGGCCCGGACCGCCGCCCACCGTGGCACCCACCACCCCGGCGAAGAACACCAGGAAGACGGTGGCGCTGAAGAGCACCCACACCGTGACCGGACCACCGAGGATGCGGGCCGTCCGGCCCTCCAGCCAGCTCGCGCCCGCCCCGTCTCGACCGCTCAGGAGAGCAAGGGTGACCGGTGAGGACAGCGCCAGCAGGGCCGGGGCGACCAGCCCCAGAGCGATGTAGATGGACCCGTAGGCGGTGAAATTCCGGCGGTCGAAGGCGGACAGGCCCGAGAAGGCCACCACCGCGAACAGCAGCCACGCCCCGGCGAAGCAGGCGGTGCGCCAGGCGGGCCAGCGCCGGTCCTTCTGCGCCAACCGGCGGAGCGACCAGATGTACCAGGCGGCGCCGACGAGGAGCAAGCCGGCGTCGATCGGCTCGAATCGGGCCTTGGTGAAAAAATCCAGGGGCGTCAGGCCCATCGGATAGAAGGATAGTTCCTAACGCCGACCCAGCTGAGGGCGCCCCGAGTTTGGGTTCTCGCCACCGGGTTGTGTAGAAATAGGGCCCAGTGACAGCGATCTCGACTTCCGGAGCCCTGCCTGCTCCGGCTCTCAGGCAAGTCGACCCGTCGATGTACCGCCCCAAGCTGCTTCAGGTGGGCGTGATCGTGTGGTTGGCCTCGGAGTTGATGTTCTTCTCTGGGCTCTTCGCGGCCTACTTCAGTATCCGGTCGGCATCCATCCACGCCTGGCCGCCACCGGGCGACACGCTGGACGTGCCGCCGGTGCTGGTGGCGACCATCCTGCTCGTTTTGTCCTCCTTCACGATGCAGTTCGGCGTATACCGGGCCATCCGGGGGTCCAAGTGGGGATTCCTCGGTTGGCTGGCCATGACCTTCGTGCTCGGCGCCCTCTTCGACGGCATGCAGGTGTCGGACTACCTCGGCCGGCCCTTCGGCATCTCCACCGATGCCTACGGCTCGTGCTTCTACACCCTCACCGGCTTCCACTTCCTCCACGTGGCCGGCGGCCTGGTCGCCATGATCATCGTGGCGGTCAGGGTGCTCCGAACACCCCGGTTCGGGCACCGGACGATGCCGGCCATCGAGATGTTGTCCTACTACTGGCACTTCGTCGACGTGGTCTGGGTCGCCATGTTCCTCGCCATCTTCATCCTCAAGTGAGCCTCATGCGACGCCTTCTCCCCGGCCGCCGAATCCTGCGCGGCCCGCTCATCCTGCTGGCCCTCGCGGTCGTCGTCTTCTCGATCCTGTTCATGACCGAGCCGGCGGCCCACAGCGCGGTCAACACGGTCAGTACCGACCCGGCCGATATCGCCGCGGGGCAGGTTCTCTTCGAAGCCCACTGCCAGTCCTGCCACGGCTACCAGGGCCGGGGCGGGGTGGTCAGCGGAGCGCCGGCCCTGGTCAACGTGGGGGCGGCCGCGGCCGACTTCTACCTCACGACGGGGCGCATGCCGCTCAACGCCCCCAACAACGAGGCCCTGCGCCACCATCCGGTCTTCTCGCCGGCGCAGATCCGCGAGCTGGACGCCTATGTCAACGCCCTGCCGCAGATCACCGGCCAGGGCGCGGCCGGCCCTACCATCCCCACGCCCGAGCCGCTGTGCTCCACGGCGCAGCAGAAGACGCCGAGCACGGCCGACCTGGCCACCCAGGACGTCGGCTGTGTGACCCTCTCGGAGGGCCAGGAGCTCTACGCCGTCAACTGCGCCCAGTGCCATCAGGCCGCCGGGTCGGGCGGGATGCTCTCCAAGGGGGTGGTCGTCCCCAGCCTGGGCAACGCCAACGTGGTCCAGGCCTACGAGGCGCCGTTGATCGGGCCCAAGCCGATGCCCATCTTCACCCAGCTCAGCCACGCTCAGCTGTCGGCCATCGCCCAGTACGTGCAGTACCTGCACAACCCGTCCAACCCGGGAGGCTTCGGCATCTCCCACTTCGGCCCGGTGGCCGAAGGCTTCATCGGGATCCTGGGCGGTTTCGTGCTGCTCTGGTTCGCAGCAAGGATGATCGGTAACCGAGGATGACCACCACCGACGATGTGACCAGCCCCGAAGGCGACCACCACGAGGCACCGAGCGGCGAGGCGTCCGGCCCGGTCCCGGCCAGCTCGGTCAAGCTCCCGTTCGGGCGCAACCCGCGTCACTTCGGTATCGACCCCGATAGTCCTTGGCCCGACGACGTACCGATGGACCAGGACGACACCCACTGGCGTTTCGAGGAGAACCCGAAGGGCGCCCGCCGGGCCGAGCTGCGCATCGCGGCCTGCTGGACCATCACCCTGCTGGCGTCCATAGCTGTCTGCGCGGTGTACGTGACCGGGGCCAACAACCAGTTGGCCGGCCTCTGCTACGGCCTGGCCTTCGGCGGCCTCGGAGTGGGCATGATCCTCTGGGCCCGGGACCTCCTACCCGGCCACGAGGTGACGGCCAGCCGCGGCCACCACGAGGTGAGCGAGGAGAGCTTCCGGGTGGCGGTGGCCGAATCGTTCGGCCGGGGCACCGACGCCATGGCCCGCCGCCCGTTCGTCTTCAAGATCCTGGCCCCGGCCGCCGGCCTCCTGGGGCTCGGGACCCTCTTCGGACCGGTCGCTTCGCTCGGGCCGCGGCCCCACACCGACCTGTACAAGACCAAGTGGGGCCGCTTCACCCGGGCCGTCGACCAGGACGGCAACCCCATCCGCCCCGCCGAGCTGCCGGTGAACGGGATCCTGACGGTCTTCCCGGAGGGCCACATGGACGACGCCCTGAGCCCCACCCTGCTGATCAACCTGGGCGACGCCGACTTCCACGCCAACCCGCACCGCCCCGGGTGGAACCTGCAGGGGCCCTACGGCAACGTCGTGGCGTTCTCCAAGATCTGCACCCATGCCGCCTGCCCGGCCAGCCTGTACAACGTCAACACCCACCAGTTGATCTGCCCGTGCCACCAGTCGACTTTCGACGTGCTCGAAACGTGCAAGCCGGTGTTCGGGCCGGCTCCGCGCTCGCTCGCCCAGCTGCAGCTGACCACCGACCGGGACGGCTACATCGTCTCGGTCAGCGACTACACCAGAACAGGCGGCGGGCCCGTCGGCCCCGGCTTCTGGAACAGAGGGTAGGAGGCCATGAGCACCACTCGTGAACGGGCCGCGGCCCAGAAGCGCTTCCAGCTGACCAAATCGGGCTTCGACACCGTCGACAACCGCTTCGCCTCGTCCAAGTGGCTGGTCAGCGCCCTCGACAAGATCTTCCCCGACCACTGGTCGTTCATGGTCGGTGAGATCGCCATGGACTCGCTGATCATCCTGATCGCCACCGGCATCTACCTGGCTCTCTTCTACATCCCGTCATCGACCGACGTGGTCTACGCCCCCACCAGCGGCCACGTGTACCTCCCCCTGGTCGGCCAGCACATGTCCGAGGCCTACCAGTCGGTCATCAACCTGTCGTTCAATGTGCGCTTCGGGCTCATCATGCGCCAGGCCCACCACTGGGCGGCGCTGATCTTCCTGGCCGCGGTGTTCTTCCACATGTGCCGGATCTTCTTCACCGGTGCGTTCCGCAAGCCCCGCGAGATCAACTGGATCATCGGGCTGGCCTTGTGGCAGATCGTGTCTCTGGAGGGCTTCACCGGGTACTCGCTGCCCGACGATCTGTTGTCGGGCACCGGCATCCGGGTGATCTACTCGATCGTCCAGAGCATCCCTCTCGTCGGCACCTGGCTGGCCTACGCCCTGTGGGGGGGCCGCTTCCCGGGATCGACGTTCATACCCCGCCTGTTCGTCATCCATGAGTTCCTCTTCCCGCTCATCATCGTGGGTCTCCTGACCGCCCACCTGATGATCCTGTGGCACCAGAAACACACCGACTTCCCCGGACGTGGCAAGACGGAGAACAACATCGTTGGCAGCCGGGTGTGGCCGCAGTACGCCATGAAGGCCGGCGGCCTCATGATGCTCACCGCGTCGGTGACGTTCCTCATGGCCGGGTTCATCCAGATCAACCCGGTGTGGTTGTACGGGCCTTACACCACCTACACAGTCTCGGCCGGCTCCCAGCCCGACTGGTATCTGGGGTGGCTGGACGGCTCGGTGCGGCTGTGGCCCCATTGGGAGTTCCGATCGTTCGGCCACGAGATACCGAACCCGTTCTTCCCGGGCCTGCTCATCCCATCCATCCTCTTCGGCGTCATGTTCGCCTGGCCGTGGATCGACAAGTGGGTCTACAAGGACTACCGGCACCACAACCTGCTGGACCGGCCCCGGGACAAGCCGTTCCGGACCGGGGTGGTGGTGGCCGCCATCCTGTTCTTCTCGGACCTGACGCTCGCCTGCGGTACCGACCTGCTGGCCAACAACCTGCACATCGGCTTCGAGCGGCTGATCGAGATTCTCCAGTGGGGCGTGTTCGTCGGTCCGATCGGCGGCTTCATCATCGCCTACTGGACCTGCCTGCACCTGCAACGCACCGATGCCCATCCGATCCAGCGCCCCGTCGGCGGGATCATCTACCGCACCGCGGCCGGTGGTTACCACACCGTCGGTGACGTGCATGGCGGCGACCATGCCAACGGTCACGGGGATCACGCCAACGGTCACGGGGATCACGCCAACGGCCGTGGAGGCGATCAGGTCGACGGTCACCGCGACGAGGCCGGAGCGGTGGCCGAGCGGGGCGGCCGGCCGGACGCACCCGAATCCGGGTCGGCGCCGGCACCGGTCGGCGGGGACTAGCGAACCGCCGACCGTCCTACCCGGGCCGACCGTCCTACCCGGGCCAACCGTCCTACCCGGGCCAACCGTCCTACCCGGGCCCTGTTCCTCCGGCCCGGTCCGCATCGCCGGCGTGTCGGCTCGGCTGCTGACCCGGAGCCGTCGGCGCGCCGGACTGGTCGATCGGATCGAAGCGGTCCGGGCGCTGCGCGGTCCTTGGAGGCCGATCCTCTACATCGGGTGCAATTCGGGTTTCGAACGGGCTGTGCCGGCCTCGGCCCCTACTGTCACGGGCCCTCACCGGGGGGTGGCTGGCCCATTGCCACCATTGCCGCCCTTGCCACCCTTGCCACCCGTGGCACCCCGTGGCACCCTGTGGCACCCTGTGGCATCCGTCGTGGGGCGGTCAGTGTCGTTCGCCTGATCCGCCTTGTTGTGCAATAGGGATGAATAATCGCGCCCTTCTGCACAATTGACTGATGGGACCGGGGCCGGCGGGGGACCGGGGAACGGGGGCCGGCGGGGGACCGGGGCCG
>JAKBAX010000231.1 GCA_021808785.1 Actinomycetes bacterium
GGTGGAGCGGATCATTCGCGCCGAGGGCTATGGGCGCGCGGATCGCCGACTACGAGCGGTATGCGGGTGGCATTCTTGGCAGGTTGGCCGCCGTTCTGTGTCGGGGTCGGTGGAGCGGAATGGTTGCCTTGTGACCTGTGTCTGAGTTCGCGATAGAGATCCCGGTTCGATTAAGCGACATCTTCGGGTCTCGGGTCGGGTTGCTGCTGGGGTCGGGTTCGATGGTAGGCGAGGCGGCGGAGGCGGGCGGTCTCGAGTCCGGCTTCGCGGGCTTTTCGGATGGCGGGACCCCGTCCGGTGTGCTCGTCGTCGGGGGTGACATACCCGATGCCGGCATGGAGCCTCACCGCGTTGTATCTGGCCCGGATGACGCCAAGCTCAGCGCGCAGGACGGCCGGGTCGGTGATGGCCTCGAGGTGAGGGTTCTCGGCCTCGAGGTGCCCGTTGAAGCTCTCGATCCAGGCCTGGTCGGTCGGCGTGCCCGGCCGGGCGAAGTGGGTGGCGATGGCGCACAGCGCCATGAACTTGCGGGTCGAGATCGACGTCATCTGCGACCCGTTGTCCGACACCGCCAGCAGGATCGGGAGGCGGTCGTCGTCGATGTCAGGGTCGACGACCTCGTCGGCTCGGGCCTCGACCAAGGCCAGGAGGCCTTCCGCTTGGAGGGCGTCGCTGAAGACGATCTCGACCTGGGTGGAAGTCTCCTCGCCAGACACGATGTCGGCGATCCACTTGCGCGACACCAGGTCCTCGACGATCGTGACGGCCATCGCGCAGCGGGGGAAATGGGTGGTGTCGTAGATCCAGATCTGGTTCGGTCGGTACTCCACCCAGTCCGGGAACGGCTTGCGCACCGAGGTCCCCGGCGGGGCGGCGGGTTCAGATCGAGGCCCTGAGCAGCCAGAACGCGTCGCAGCGACGCCGGCGACACCCACACCCGGCCCAGATAGGAGCCCCGATGGGCGAGCTTGCGATGCGAGCGGTCGATGTCTCCCCACTCGTGATAGAGCGCCACGATCTCGGAGATCTCCTCGGCGAGCAGCCCGTGAAGCGGGTTCCCGCCAGGCGCCTTGTCGTCCAGTCCGTCGCCGCCTCGACGGGCCCGCCAACGATGGGCGCGGACCTCGCCCAGCTCCAGATAGCGGCAGGCGGCCCGCACGGTCCAGCCCCCGGCGGTGGCCCCCTCGATCAGCTCGAGCACGCCGGCCTTGGTGGCCGCATCGACACGGGCGGGGACCCGGCCACTCAGCCCCAACCCCCTTTTCCCTCGACCAGCATCAGCTTCACGGCCATCTCCTTGACCGCCTCGCCCACGCGGGCGGCATCCGCCCGCGCCGCGTCGAGCTCGGAGTCGCGCTGGGCGGCCTTGACGCCCGGCCGTGACGCCGCCAGGGCATCGAGGGCGCCCTGCTTGGCCACCGTACGGATACGCAAGATCGTGGTCCGGTCCACCTTCCACGCCTCTGCCGCCTCGGCCATCGTCACCTCCTGGCGGACCAGCTGCAAGAAGATCTCGTACTTCTGTGACGGAGTCAAGAACCGCTTCGCTCGACGGCCGCCACGATCGGTTCCTCGGGTCGGATCGGACATGATCAGATGCTCCTCCACTGCTCGTGGAGACCCGCGAATGCTGCTTGATTCCAACCGGTTCGTCTATCGCGAAGTCAGGAGCAAGACAGGAATGCTCCGAGTGAGCTAGGAATCCGACGCGCTATGTCCTGTGAGCTACGGGGGCTGGTGCACGGGACAAAGCCGGAGACATACCCGGGTACCAACCTTGGCTGGTCCCGGCATTCCGTGACTTGCCTCGCGTCAGCAGCCCTTACCGCGTCGCCGTCACCTCGTGCTTCTACGACGCGAAGAGCTACCTCGGGCTCAGGCCGTCGCCCGCTGCGCCAGCGTGCCGATGTCGATGCCTTTGCGGGTGCGATCGAATCGGCCCTTGTCGAACGAGTGGACGCTGACGTCATGGCCGGCCGCCTCGGCGCGCAGCGCGGCGACGGTGGACTCCTGCTTGCTGCGGTGGGCGAAGGGATCGAAGTGGTACCACCGGCAAGCGTTGAGGTAGGTGATCTTCTCCAGCTCCGAAGCCGCTACGTCGACCGCCACCCGGGCCAGCTCTTCGGGGGCTTCGGGCCAGGAGGAGTCGGAGTGGGGGTAGTCGCACTCCCAGGCGATGTTGTCGATGCCGATCACGTCCCGCAGCCGGATCCCGATGGGATCGGCGATGAAGCAGGTGAGGAAGTGCTGCCTGAACACTTCGCTGGGTCGCCGGCCACCGAAGTCCTGCCCCGTCCAGGCATGGTGCATCTCGTAGGTGCGGTCCAGGCGGTCGAGGAAGTACGGGATCCATCCGGTCCCTCCCTCGGAGAGGGCGAACCTGATGTCCGGGAACTGCTTGGGCACCCGTGACCAGAGCAGATCGGCGGCGGCCTGGCAGATGTTCATCGGCTGGAGAGTGATCATCACGTCGACCGGCGCGTCCGGCGCGGTCACGGCCAACTGGCCCGAAGAACCGAGGTGGATGGAGATGACCACCCCCTCGTCACAGGCGGCCTGCCACAGGGGATCCCAGCTGGCGTCGTGGAAGCTCGGGAAGCCGAGGGTGGCCGGATTCTCGGTGAAGGTGACGGACCGGCAGCCCTTGGCCGCGACCCGGCGCAGCTCGGCCGCGGCCAAGTGCGCGTCCCACAGCACGGGCAGGGCCATAGGTATGAAGCGACCCGGGTAGCTGCCACACCATTCATCTATGTGCCAGTCGTTGTAGGCCCTGAGGACCGCCAGCGCCAGATCCTTGTCCGCACACCCGGCGAACAGCCGCCCGCTGAAACCGGGGAACGACGGGAAGTTCATCGAGGCCAGGATTCCGCCCGCGTTCATGTCCTTGATCCGCTCGTGAACGTCGAAGCAGCCGGGGCGCATCTCGTCGAACGCGGTCGGTTCGACGCCGTACTCCTCCCGCGGCCGACCGGCCACCGCGTTGAGGCCGATGTTCGGGATGACCGTCCCGTCGAAGACCCATACGTCCGATCCATCGCTTTGGCGCTGCACCCGGGGCGCGTCCGCGGCGAACCTGGGGCTGATGTGGCGTTCGAACATGTCCCGAGGCTCCACGAGGTGGTCGTCAACGCTCACCAGGATCATGTCTTGCGGAATCACGGCAACCTCTCAGCTCAGAGATTCGTCGATGGCTGGGGGAGGGGCTCCGGTTTGTCGAAGCGCCCGGATCAGATCCTACGCGCCTCGGTCCGCAGGGCCTACGCGAGGGCCGGCTCGATCGATGATTGCGACCGGCCGGCCTAGCGTCGTCCCAGCCGCCACCCGGTCCAAGGCCGACGGCAGCTCAGGGAAGGGAACGGACGTGACTGCTGGGCGGAGATGACCGGAGGTCACCAACTGTGACATCCGCTCGAGCATGGCGATCCGCTGGGTTCGGTCGTAGACACCGACGAAGACTCCGACGGCCGAGTAGTTACCCAGTACCAGTCGATGAGCATCGAAGTGCGGCCAGCTCCCTTCGGCGAAGCCGACGGTGAGGAACCGGCCACGAGAAGCGATGCACTCCTGGGCCGCTTCGCCGGCACGGCCCCCGACCGGGTCGTACACGACGTCGGCGCCACGCCCGCCGGTCAGGGCTCGCACCCCTTCGGGGACCGGCTCGACCGAGCGGTCCAGTACGTGATCGGCTCCCAGCTCCCGGCAGTGCGTCGCCTTGGCCTGCCCATTTGCCACAGCTATGACGGTGGCACCGAGGGCACGGGCCAGTTGGACGGCGGCCGATCCGGTCCCCCCGGCAGCTCCGAGGACGAGGACCGTCTCCGAGGGTCGAAGGGCCGCTCTGTCGACCAGGCCGATCCACGCCGTCAGATAGGAGACGAGGAACCCGGCCGCTTCGACGTCGTCGAGACCGGTCGGGACCGGGTAGACGTTGTGGTCCTCGGCCACGGCGAGCTCGGCCATGGCGCCGTTGCCGTTGACGAAGTCGCTGAATGCCATCACCCTGGCGCCGATCGGTGTGGTGGCGTCGGGCCCGGCCTCGACCACGGTGCCGGCCAGCTCCTGACCGGGGGTGAAGGGAAGGGGTGGGGTCAGGGGATAGCTCCCCCGGCACATGAACACGTCGGGGAGGCCGAGCGCGCACGCCGCCACCTCGATCCGGACCTGGGCCGGGCCCAGCGCAACAGGTGGGGACTCCGTCAGCCGCAGCACACGCGAAGGCGCACCGTGCTCGCTCACGACCCAGCTGAGAGGCATGTCAGTCTCCTGTCGTCCGGGGTGCGTGGGCGAGTATCTCGGCGAAGCGGGCCTCGATCACCGGCGTCAGGTCCCCGTGGGTGATGACCCAGAACCGGTCGGTCAGGATGGCATCGATGACCTTCCCGGCGACGGTGTCGGGCTCCAACCCGGCCGGGCCGGTGAAACCGCTCTTGATACCGAGACGCCAGCGCTCGGCGTCGGTGGTCCGTGTCTCGGTCCCGAGCGCGCCAGGGCGGTTGCGCTCCGCCTCCATGACGTTCGTATTGGTCCCGCTCGGGCACACCACCGAGACCCCGATGGGCTCGCCGGACATGGCCAACTCCTGGCGCAGCGTCTCGGATATCGAAACGACTGCGACCTTGCTCGCGGCGTACGGTCCGAGGAAGGCGATGCCGCTCACCAGCCCCGCCACGGAGGCGGTGTTGACGATGTGAGCCGGGGTGCCTTGGCGCCGCAACACCGGGAGGAAGGTGGTGAGCCCGTGGATCACGCCCCAGAGGTTCACACCGAGGACCCACCGCCAGTCGTCCACCGATTGATCGACGAGTCGGTTGAACGTGGACACACCGGCGTTGTTGCACACCACATCGACCCGCCCGTGGCGTTCCAGCACAGAGTCGCGCAGCGCCTCGACGGACGCGGGGTCCGAGACGTCGGTGCGTAGCGCGAGCGTTCCGACCGGGAGAGCCCCCCGATCGGGGCTGACCGCAGCGTCGAGAGCCTGCTGCTCGATATCGGCGATGACAGGGACGCCACCGCGGTCCGAAACTCCGCGGGCGAGGGCCAGGCCGATACCGCTGGCCCCGCCGGTGATCACGACCACCTTGTCCTCGAGCGTGTCCACGTGACCCCCGTCCCCCTGCAGCCCCGGTCGCCGGCGGGCCCGGCCACCGCGGTCACACGGTAACGCGTGCTCGACGGGGTCGGATTCGGATTCGGCCCCGCGGACGGGCCACCTCTAGGCTGCGGGGGCTCTGTAGGAGGTGGGCTGATCGATGAATCCGTCCGATGTGGTGCCGGTGATCGCCGGTACCGGGCAGGTGGCCAACAAGGAGGAGGACCGGATCGTCCACCCCATGGAGTTGCTCGAGGTGGCCAGCCGGACGGCCCTCGACGCGGCGGGGATCGCCCCTGAGGATGTGCAGGCCATTCTGTCCACCCCTCTGTCGGCCCTGGTCCGCCAGGACCACACCCAGGTGCTGGCCGAGCGGCTGGGAGCCGGGAGCGGGGCGAGAGTCGTGTCCCGCTACAGCGGGGCGGCGCCTCAGGCGCTGTTGCTGAGGGCGTGCCGGCTCATCGCCGAGGGGCAGGCCGATGTGGCCCTCGTGGTGGGCGGGATCGCCGACGCATCGATCCGCCGGGCCCGCCGGCGCGGCCTCGTTCCGCCCGCGCCGCCGACATCGTCATGGTCACAAGGCTCGGATCGGCCGGCCGATCTCCCGGACCGGTCGTGGGCGGGAGGTCCGCAGGCCGAGATCGCCGCCGGTGCGGGCCAGCCGCCGGCCTACTTCGCGCTGGTGCAGAGCGTGATGGGTGGGGGCCGGCCCATGGCCGAGCAGCAGGCCGAGCTGGGCGCCCTGATGGCGCCCTTCACCCAGGTCGCGGCCCGGCGCCCCGAACTGGCCTGGTTCCCCGCCGGGCGGCGAGCCGAGGAGATCGCGAGGGCCGGGGCGGACAACCGTTTGGTCGCCGAGCCGTTCACCAAACGCATGTGTTCGTTCCCGACCGTCGATCTGGCTGCCGCCCTGGTGGTGACCGCGGATCCCGGGGGCCGGCGGCCAGCCATCCGCCCCCTTGCCATAACCACCTCCCGGGAGGTCGGCCCCCCGACTACCTGGCCCTCCATGGACCGGCCCCCGGCCCTGTCCGTGGCCGTGGAGGAAGCGGCCCGGCTGGCCGGCCTCGGCCCGGCCGAGGTGGACGCTTTCGATCTCTACTCCTGCTTTCCCGCCGCCGTGCTCCTCGGCCGGCAGGCACTGGGCGTTCAGCCGGATGATCCCCGGCCCCTAACGGCCTCGGGAGGCCTTCCCTACTTCGGCGGCCCCGGCGCCTCCTACGGTCTGCACGGCCTGGCCTGCCTGTTCGAGGACATGCTGGCGGGACGGGCGGAGAGCGGGCTGTCGGTCGGCATAGGGGGGTTCGTGACCGACTTCAGCGTCGGCATCTACGGCCTCGACGGCGGTCCGGTACAGCTGGCCGGCATGCCCCGGCCCGAGGCGCCGGGAATGGCGGTGGCCGAGCGGGCGGAGGGGCGGGCTGTGGTCGAGGCCATGACCGTGCTGCACGAACGCCACGCCGGAGCGGTGGCCGCCCCGGTCATCGCCCGCCTGCCCGACGGCCGCCGGGTCGGTGCCCGCTGCGCCGATCCCGATCTGCCGGCCGAGCTGAGCGGTCGGAGTCTGATCGGCCGGGAGGTCGAGCTGTCGGCCGGGCCGGCCTGGTCCGAGTACCGCCTGACCTGATCGCCGGACCGGCGCGACCTCAGCCGCCGCCGCCGCCGCCGACGCCGCCGCCCCGGCGCACCAGCCGGCCGGGCCGGGCGCCGGTGTCGGCTCCGTCGCGGCGGGTCATGACACCGTTGACCACCGTGGCCCGGTATCCCTCGGCGTGCTGGATCAGCCGCCGGCCGCCGGCAGGAAGGTCGTGGACCACCTCCGGGCGGCCCAGCCGTAGCCGGTCGAAGTCGATGAGGTTCAGAT
>JAKBAX010000232.1 GCA_021808785.1 Actinomycetes bacterium
AGTACGTACATTCGTACTTTAGGAGCCGGATCGCCCCCGCCCACTGGACGCAGGAGAGGTGCACTGCCCATGCCGGAGATCGTCACGATCGAGACGCCGGGACTCGGCGACCGCAGCTACGTGGTCCACGATGGTCGCTCGGCGGCGGTGATCGATCCGCACCGCGACATCGACCGGGTGCTCGATGTCGTGGCGTCGCGGCAGCTGATGGTGACCCACGTGCTCGAAACCCACCTGCACAACGATTACGTGACCGGCGGCCTGGCTCTCGCCCGTCGCTGCGGAGCCGAATACGTGGTCCCCGGCGGGGATCAGGTGAGCTTCGATCGGATAGCCGTCGTCGACGGTGATCGCATCCGGGCCGGGCTGCTGGAGCTGACCGCGCTGCACACTCCCGGCCATACCCCGCACCACATGTCCTATGCGGTGAGCGACGAGCTCGGTCGACCGCAGGCGGTGTTCACGGGCGGATCGATGCTCTACGGGGCGGTGGGACGCACCGACCTGATCAGCCGGGACCGAACCGACGAACTGAGCCGGGCCCAGTACAGGTCGGTGCGCCGACTGGTGGCCGAGCTGCCCGACCACGTGTCGGTGCATCCCACGCACGGCTTCGGCAGCTTCTGCTCGGCCACCCAAACCAGCGGTGAGGAGTCCACGATCGGGCAGGAGCGAGCTCAGAACCTGGCCCTCGTCACCGAGGACGAGGATCGCTTCGTGGACGAGCTGATGTCCGGATTGACCGCCTATCCCAGCTACTACGTGCACATGGGGGCGAGAAACGCGGCGGGACCTGGCGAGCCGGACATGTCACTGCCGGAGTTGGTCGACCCGCAGGTGCTGCGGGACCGCATCAGCGGCGGGGAGTGGGTCGTCGACCTGCGCCAGCGTCGGGCATTCGCCCAGAGGCACCTTTCCGGCACGGTGTCCATCGAGCTGGGAGATCCTTTCGCCACCTACCTGGGCTGGACCGTGCCGTGGTCGGTGCCGCTGACGCTGATCGGCGACAGCACCGATCAGGTACTCGAGGCGCGCCGGCAGCTGGTACGCATCGGCGTCGATGCCTTGGCGGGAGCGTACACGGCCGGTCTCCACACCCTGCCGGACGGCCACCTGTCCGATTACCCGGTGGCCAGTTTCGAGGATCTCGGCGGGTCCCTGGGGGATGACGACGTCGTGATACTCGACGTGCGCCGGGCGGATGAGTGGGCCGAGGGGCACCTGGTGGGCGCCGTGCACATACCTTTCTGGGAGCTCGCGGCCCGGGTGGAGGAGGTACCCGAGGGCCGGGTGTGGGTGCACTGCGCCACCGGGTTCCGGGCCGCCATCGGAGCTTCCATCGCCGAACGCGCCGGCCGGCGGGTGGTGCACATCGACGACGACTGGCAACGGGTCGGCCAGCTAGGGCTGCCGGTCGAACCGGCCTGAGCGGGACCACTGATCCGGTCTCGGCGGCCTCCCGTCTCTAGAGGAGAGTGATAGTTGCGATACGGCTTTGCCATAGATCAGCGCACCTGCATCGGCTGCCACGCCTGCACGGTGGCCTGCAAGACCGAACACCGGGTCCCCGTCGGTCAGTTCCGAACGTGGGTCAAGTACGTCGACCAGGGCGAATGGCCGGCCTCGTCCCGAGCGTTCGGCGTGATGCGCTGCAACCACTGCACCGACGCCCCGTGCGTGGCCATCTGCCCGACCAAGGCCTTGTTCAAGCGCGATGACGGCATCGTCGACTTCGATTCGGAGCGCTGCATCGGCTGCAAGAGCTGCATGCAGGGCTGCCCGTATGACGCCATCTACATCGACGAGGACACCCACACAGCAGCCAAGTGCAACTACTGCGCCCACCGGGTCGATGACGGCCTCGAGCCGGCGTGTGTGGTCGTATGCCCGACCCATTCGATCTGGGCCGGTGACCTCGACGACCCGGGAAGCGGAATCGCCCGGTTGGTAGCCGCCCACCCGACCGCCGTACGGTCCCCGGAGCAAGACACCGGCCCCAACGTCTTCTACCTCGGCGCCGACCGTGCCGTGCTCGACCCCCTGGCGGCGCCGGTCGACGGCTCGTACCTGTGGGCCGAGCCTGACCCGCTGCGGCGCGAGGTGGCGCAAGACCTGGTCCCGACCTCGCTACCGGGGGCGCGTACCACTCTCAACACGGCTCATCCCCGGCCGTGGGGATGGCGGGTGACGACGTATCTTTGGACCAAAGGCCTGGGGGCCGGCAGCCTGATGGTGGCGTCAGGTGCCCTCTTCGCCGGGATGGCGCCGTCGGGGGTGCTGCGCCTGGCCGCGCCCGCCATCGGCGTGGGTGGTACCGCCGTGACGGGAGGGCTGCTGGTGTGGGACCTCAAGCGCCCGGAGCGCTTCGTCTACATCTTCACCAAGGCGAACCCCCGCTCATGGCTGTTCTGGGGATCGCTGTGCCTGGCCGGGCACAGCGTCGTGTCCGGCACCTGGCTGGCCGCCGCACTGGCCCAGTCGGCCGGCCTGCTCGGCCCGGCGGGCTTGGCCCGGGCCGTGGCGGTCCTGCGCTGGGCCGCACTGCCGTCGGGGGCGGCGGCCGCCGGCTATACCGCCTTCCTGTTCGGCCAGGCGGAGGGCCGAGACCTGTGGCAATCCAAGACCCTGCTCCCCCACCTGCTCGTCCAAGCCGTGCTGGCCGGATCCGGGGCGCTGCTGGCGCTATCGGCCACGACTGGCAGCTCGGATCGCCTGAGCCGGGCTCTGGCCGCCACGTTCGTGGCCGCCTCGGCCGCCAACGGCGCCGCCCTGGCCATCGAATACGGAGCCGGCCACAAGACCGCCCAGGCTGCGACCGCGGCGCGCATGATCACCCGGGGCCGGTACCGGAGACTGTTCTGGGCCGGTGCCGTTGGCCTGGGCGGCCTCGCCGCCGGCTTGGCCGCCCCCGCCATCAAGGGTCGCAAACCTCGCCTGGCCGCTCTCGGCGGCGTGCTGGGCCAGGTCTCATTGCTCGCATACGAGTCGGTGTTCGTGCGGGCCGGACAGGACGTACCGCTGTCATGACCGGCCCCGACCCCAACCAGGGCGGCGAGGGCCTGCCGGTCGAACTCCCGGGGGCCCGTCACCACGAACGACTCAGCAACTTTCCGCCGGTCGAGGAATGGGACCACCACATCGAGCACGACGCCCGTGCCCACCCCCGCAAGGTGGCCCACGAGTACATGTTGGTCCCGACCACGTGCTTCAACTGCGAATCCGGCTGCGGCCTGCTCGCCTACGTGGACAAATCCGACCTGTCGATCCGCAAGTTGGAAGGCAATCCGGCGCATCCCGGCTCCCGGGGTCGGAACTGCGCCAAAGGGCCGGCCACCATCAACCAGATCGAGGACCCGGAACGTATCCTCTACCCGCTCCGCCGGGTCGGGCCCCGGGGCGGTGGCGGCTGGGAGCGGGTCTCTTGGGACGAGGCGCTGGATGACATCGCCGGCCGCATCCGCCGAGCCATCTCCGAGGGCCGACCGGAGGAGGTGATGTACCACGTGGGCCGCCCGGGTGAGGACGGGTTCGCCGAGCGCTTCCTGGCGGCGTGGGGGGTGGACGGCCACAACAGCCACACCAATGTGTGCTCGTCCGGCGCCCGCTTCGGCATGACACTTTGGACCGGCTACGACCGGCCCAGCCCCGACCACGCCAACGCCAAGGTCATCCTGCTGCTCTCCAGCCACCTGGAGACCGGCCACTACTTCAACCCCCATGCCCAGCGCATCATGGAAGCCAAACTTGATGGGGCCCAACTGGTGGTAATCGACCCGCGACTGTCGAACACGGCCGCCCAGGCCGACCTGTGGCTCTCTCCGTGGCCCGGATCGGAGGCCGCCATCCTCCTCGCCATCGCGGCCTACCTGCTGCGCACCCGCCAGATCGACCAGGACTACATCCGCCGCTGGTTCAACTGGCGCGAGTACATGGCCAACGTCCACCCCGACGCCGCAAACGTCGACTTCGAGGCATTCCTCGACCGGCTCGAAAGCGACTACGAGCGGTACAGCTTCGAGTTCGCGGCGTCCGAGGCCCAGATCGAGGTAGCTCAGATCGAGGCACTGGCCCAACTGGTCGCGGGGTGTGACCACCGCCTATCCGCCCACGTATGGCGCTCGGCCTGTGCCGGGAACCTCGGTGGCTGGCAGGTGGCCCGGGCGCTGTGGTTCCTGCTGGCTCTCACCGGGAGCATCGGCACGGTAGGCGGGACCAGCCCCAACGGATGGGACAAGTTCATCCCCAGAGGGCCCAACCATCCGGAAGGGCACGACCACTGGAACGAGTTGACATGGCCGGCCGAGTACCCGCTCGCCACCAACGAGATGTCGATGCTCCTCCCCCACTTCCTCGAGGAAGGACGCGGCCGTCTGGATGTCTACTTCTCGCGCGTGTGGAACCCGGTCTGGACCGCCCCCGACGGGTTCACGTGGCTCGACGCCCTCACCGACACCGACAAGGTCGGGCTGCACGTGGCCCTCACCCCCACCTGGTCGGAGACCGCCACCTTCGCAGACTACGTACTGCCGATGGGCCACGCTCCCGAACGTCACGACACCATGTCCTACGAGACCCACGCCGGCAAGTGGCTCAGCTTCCGCCAACCGGTGCGACGGGTGGCGATGGAGAGGATGGGGCAGGCGGCCGACGACACCCGCGACGCCAACCCGGGCCAGGTGTGGGAAGAGAACGAGTTCTGGTTCGACCTCTCTTGGCGGATCGACCCGGCCGGCGAGCTGGGGATCAGGCGCCATTTCGAATCTCCCTACCGGCCGGGGGAGAAGATCACCGTCGACGAGTACTACCGGTGGATGTTCGAGAACCAGGTGCCGGGCCTGCCCGAGAAGGCGGCCCGGGCGGGGCTCAGCCCGTTGGGTTACATGCGCAGGTTCGGGGCGGTGGCCGTAGGTGATCCCGTCTACCGCCTGGACGAGCGGCCACTCGGGCCGTCGGAGCTCGAAGGAGCCCGGCCCGACGCCATGGGGGTCGTGCGACGACCGGTCGGCCCCGACGACGAGCCTCCTTTGATCGGCGAAGCCGGATCGATCGGCATCCGCCATGACGACGGTACCGTCACGGTCGGCTTTCCCACCCCGTCGCGACGGCTGGAGATCTACTCCACGTCCCTACGCGACTGGGGATGGTCGGAGCACGCCACACCCGGCTACATCGAATCGCACGTGTCCCGGCACCGGATCGACCGTGGGGCCGGCGAGCTGGTACTCGTCCCCACCTTCAGGCTGCCGGTCCTCATCCACACCCGCTCCGGGAACGCCAAGTATCTCAACGAGATAGCCAACAGCCATCCCCTCTGGCTCAACCCCGAGGATGCAGCCCGCCACCGCCTCGGTACCGGCGACCTCGTCCGGGTGAGAACGACCATCGGCTATTTCGTCGTCCGCGTCTGGGTCACCCAAGGCATCCGGCCCGGCGTGTGCGCCCTCAGCCACCACATGGGCCGCTGGCGCCTCCACGAGGCGGATGGCAGCCGCTGGGTCAGCGGTCAGGTCGATCTCACCCACCCGGACGGTCCCGATACCTGGCTCCTGCGCTACCGGAGCGGGGTGCAGCCGTTCCGGTCGGAGGATCCCGACTCGGAACGGATCTTCTGGACCGATCCAGGGGTGCACCAGAACCTGGCCTTCGCCGTACAGCCCGACCCCCTCTCGGGAATGAACTGCTGGCTGCAGAAGGTAGAGCTCCGGCCGGTACAAGATGGTGACCGTTACGGCGATGTCTACGTCGACCGGAAGCTCTCGCGGCAGGTGTACCGCGAATGGCTCGCCATGGCCCGGGCCACGACCGGCCCCGAAGGGCAACGCCGCCCGGAATTCCTCATGCGCCCGGTCAAACCCAAGCGCCGCGCCTATCGCCCACAGCCCTGACACAGGTCCGCCGGACGCTCCTTCTACGACAGCTCTTGACAGGCTCGTCCAAAAGGTTAACGATGGTTCACGCCATTAACCAGCGTTAACTCGAAGGGAGGGGCGATTGGCGAGGAGCCGGGTCCGTGTCGGCAACGGGCAGGGATTCTGGGGGGATTCCCCCCTCGGTCCGGTCCAGCTGGCCACGCGGGCCGACATCGACTATCTGACGATGGACTATCTGGCGGAGGTCACCATGAGCATCCTCCGCAAGGCTCGCAACCGCCGACCCGAGGCCGGCTACGCCACCGACTTCACCGAAGTGCTGGAGCGGGTGCTGCCCACCTGCATCGAGCGGGGGATCCGGATCGTGGCCAACGCAGGCGGGATCAATCTGGACGCCTGTGCCGACGCCTGCGAGGCCACTGTCCAAGAGCTCGGCCTGTCGGGGGTCAGGATCGGTCTGGTGTCCGGAGACGACATCTCCCATCGGCTCGACGAGCTGATGGCATCGGGCGAGACGTTGAGCAACCTCGACACCGGAGAGTCGCTGCAGGCCCGGAGGGCCGACGTTCTGAGCGCCAACGCCTACCTCGGTGCGACCGGCATCGCCCGGGCCCTCGCCGAGGGCGCCGACGTGGTCGTCACCGGCCGGGTCGCCGACGCCTCGCTGACGGTGGGCCCTCTCGTGCACGAGTTCGGGTGGGAGCCGGCTGAGCTCGACGCCCTCGCCGGGGCCACGATCGCCGGCCACGTGATCGAATGCGGCACCCAGTGCACGGGAGGTAACTTCGACCGCTGGGATGAGGTCCCGAGCTTCGAGGACATCGGCTACCCGATAGCCGAGGTCGAAGCCGACGGGTCCTTCGTGGTCACCAAACCAGGGGGGACCGGCGGCATGGTCACCGTCGACACCGTGACGGCCCAGCTTCTCTACGAGATCGGCGATCCCCGCCGGTACCTGACACCCGACGTCGTCGCCGACTTCACCTCGGTGACGCTTCGCCAGGACGGCCCCGATCGCGTCGCGGTGAGTGGTGCGAGGGGCGGGCCGCCGACGGGAACCTTCAAGGTCTCGG
>JAKBAX010000233.1 GCA_021808785.1 Actinomycetes bacterium
CGACCTGCTGTTCGAGTCCGGGGCCGCCTCGAGGGTCGTCGAGTGGGACGACGGGCCGGCCCTGGTGGAGTTGGAGGAGGAAGCGGCCCGCTTGGAGGAGGCCGGCCCGCCGGTGCGCCTGCGGGCCCTGGCCCGCCGGGCCGGCCTGGACGAGCTCGACGTCGATCTCCTGCTCGTCGCCCTGGCCCCGGATCTGGACGTGCGGTTCGAGCGGCTCTACGGCTACCTCAACGACGACGTCTCCCGCCGGCGGGCCTCGGTGGCGCTGGCCATCGAGCTGGCCGGCGCCTCGCCCTGGTCGGCGGAGGCCCGAGGCCGGTTGGCCGCCGAGGGCCCCCTGATATCGGCCGGTCTGATCGCCATCGAGGATCCGGACCGCCCGTTCCTGTCCCGGACGTTGAGGGTGCCCGACCGGGTGGCGGGTCATCTCCTCGGCGGTGACCAGCGTGATCCCGATGTGGCCCCCCTGCTGATGGAGCCGGCCGGCCGCCCGGCCGGCCCTTTGACCGCTTCCCTGGCCGACGTCCTGGCCGAGGGCGTGGACCTGGTGTACCTGCGGGAGAAGGCCGGTTCGTCGGCCCCGTCGCTGGCGGCCGCGGCACTCGAGCGCAACGGCCGCCCGTCGGTCGTGCTCGACCTCAACCGCCTCGACAACGCCGAGGACGTGGCTCGCCTGGCCCGACTCGTCCGTCGCGAGGCGCTCCTCGACGGCGGTGGCGTGGTCGCCGGACCCATCGACGCCCTCTCGGACCGCCCCGGCGCGGCCGCCCGCGCCGTGACCGCCATCGTGGACCGGGTCGCGGCGGCGCACTCGGTCCCTCTGCTGCTGTTCGGCCGCACCGGCTGGGAGCCGGCGTGGAGCACTACGGTGCCCTTGGTGGCCGAGGTCGAACCCGAGGCGGAGGACGTGCGCCTGGAATTCTGGCGCCAGCGCCTCGGCCCCGACGCCCCGGGAGCGATGTCTGACGCCGACGTCACCGGGCAGTTCCTGCTCTCCTCGGACCAGGTCGCCCGAGCCGTCGACGCGGCCCGGTTGCAAGCCCGGCTGGACGGGAGAAGCCTCGGGTTGGAGCACCTCCGCTTCGGCGCCCGGGCCCAGAACGGAGCCGGGCTCGAGCGGCTGGCCCGGCGCATCCATCCCCACGTCGGTTGGGACGACCTGGTCCTGGCCCCCTCCACGGAGGCCACCCTCAAGGAGCTGGCGGCCCGGGCCCGCCGGCGCAGCCTGGTCCTCGACGAATGGGGGATGAGGCCCGGCGGTGGGCGCGGCCGGGGCATAACCGTGCTGTTCGCCGGTGACTCGGGGACCGGCAAGACCATGTCGGCCGAGGTGGTCGCCGGGGATCTCGGCCTGGACCTGTACGCCGTCAATCTGGCGACCGTCGTCGACAAGTACGTGGGCGAGACGGAGAAGAACCTGGAGCGCATCTTCACCGAGGCCGACGGGGTGAATGCGGTACTTCTCTTCGACGAGGCGGACGCCATCTTCGGCAAGCGCTCGGAGGTGAAAGACGCCAACGACCGCTACGCCAACATCGAGGTGGCCTACCTCCTGCAGCGCATGGAGACCTTCGACGGTATAGCCATCCTCGCCACCAACCTCCGGGCCAACGTGGACGACGCCTTCGCCCGCCGGCTGGATCTGATTATCGACTTCCCCACCCCCGACGAGCACCAGCGCCGGGCCCTCTGGGACCGCTGCCTGGCGGCGGGGGTGCCCCGGGACCACGACCTGGACCTCGAATTCTGCGCCCGCGCCTTCGAGCTGTCGGGCGGGAACATCCGCAGCATCGCCATCACCGCGGCCTACCGGGCCGCAGAGTCGGGCCGGGCGGTGACGATGGTCGACCTGGTCGGGGCCATCCAGCAGGAGTACCGCAAGCTGGGGCGGCTGGTGGTACCCGGAGAGTTCGGTCGCTACTACAACCTGCTCGGCGCCTGATGAGCGCGGTGGGGGCGCTCGGCGGGTCGGGCGGGCTCGCCGGGCGGGCCCCCCTGCGGCGGACCCGCGGTGCCGACGCCGGCGCGGCCGGGCCGGCTCCGGCCGAGCGGGGCGGTCGTGACGTCGAGGGCCTGGGCCTGCAGGAGAAGGCCGGTAACCGGGCGGTGGGCGCCATGCTGAGCCCGAGCCGCGGAGATCTGGTTCGCCACGTGATCGGCTCGCCCGGGCGGTCCATGGAGCCCGGCGTGGCCGCCGTTGTGCAAAAGGCGACGGGGGCCGACCCGTCGCGTATCAGGGTCCACGATGGCCCCGACGCGGCCCGGGCGGCGCGGGCCGTCGGTGCCGAGATGTTCGCCTCGGGGCCGCACCTCGTCGCCCCGTCCGGTCTCGACGTGACCACCCGGGAGGGGGCGTTCAAGACCATCCACGAGGTGCACCACATCGTCAACCAGCAGGCCAAGGGTCCGGTCGAGGGCACCGACACCGGAGATGGTCTTCGGATCTCCGACCCCGGGGACCGCCACGAGCAGGAGGCCGACGCCGTGGCCCGAGCCGCCGTCGGGCGCCGATTCGGTCGGTGATCGTTCCCCTTGGGGCAACCAACGTGCCCGATGATGCATCTCGGGCTTCCCGTACACCCGCCCTACTGCACCTTTTGGTCGGCCGGGTCGGCATTGCATCCTCGGTGCGACCGTCATTAGGAGGAGGCACATGCCGACCTATCTGTCCCCGGGTGTCTACGTCGAGGAAACCGAGTCGGGCGCACGGCCCATCGAGGGCGTCGGCACGGCCGTAGCCGCCTTCGTCGGCCTGGCCAGTGCCGGTCCGTTCAACGCACCGACACTGGTCACCAACTGGAGCCAGTTCACCACCACCTTCGGCGACTTCGTCGCCGGCTCGTACCTGCACCACGCGGTGTACGGGTACTTCCAGAATGGGGGCGGGGCCTGCTACGTGGTCCGCATCGGCGGCAACGGGGCGGATGCGGCGACGGCCAAGGCCGAGCTGACCGCGACCACGGGTGGCGCCGGCGGCGGTGGTGGTGGTGGTGCGTCGGCGAGCACGGGAGCGTTCCGGGTCCAGGCGCTGAGCGAGGGTCGAGAAGGCAACGACATCTCCGTGGAGATCGCCGATACCACCGCCGAGGGGGCCCCCGAGGACGCTTTCAAGCTCATCATCAAGAAGGGCAGCAAGGTCGAGGAGACCTTCGACAACCTGTCGCCCAAGAAGGGCAAGCAGAACGTCGCGACCGTCGTGAACGCCCAGTCCAAGCTGGTCCGCATCGAGGACCTCGGTGTGTCGGCCGAGTCGGTGTCGAGGGGCACCGTGTCCCTCTCCGGCGGCGGGCTGCCGGCCACGGCGCACCTGGCGCCCGACGACTACGTCGGTGATGCCGCCGACCGGACCGGCTTCGGCGGCCTCGAGGCGGTCGACGAGATCACCATGGTGTGCGTGCCCGATCTCATGTCGGCGTACCAGAACGGCATGATCGACATGGAAGGCGTCCAGGCGGTCCAGCTGGCCATGATCGCCCATTGCGAGCTGATGGGTGACCGCGTCGCCGTGCTCGATCCGCCCCCCGGGCTCAATGCCCAGCAGATCAAGGAATGGCGGGTCGACAAGGTCGGCTACGACTCCAAGTACGCGGCCCTCTACTGGCCGTGGGTGAAGGTCATGGATCCGGCTACCGGTACCAACCAGTTCGTGCCGCCGAGCGGCCACGTGGCCGGGATCTGGGGTCGCAACGACGACACCCGCGGTGTGCACAAGGCCCCCGCCAACGAGGTCGTGCGGGGCGCCATCAGTCTCGAGCTCAACATCACCAAGAACGAGCACGACCTGCTCAACCCGGTCGGCATCAACTGCATCCGAGCCTTTCCCGGCCGGGGTATCCGGGTCTGGGGGGCAAGGACCCTCTCGTCGGATCCGGCCTGGCGCTACCTGAATGTGCGCCGGCTGTTCAACTACCTGGAGGAGTCGATCCTGGGCGGCACCGACTGGGTGGTGTTCGAACCCAACGACTACGCCCTCTGGTCCAAGATCCGCCGTACCATTTCCGGCTTCCTCGTCAACGAATGGCGCAAGGGAGCCCTCTTCGGGCTGACCCCGGCCGAGGCCTTCTACGTGAAGTGTGATGCGGAGACCAACCCGGCGGAAGGCATCGACGCCGGCCAGGTCGTGTGCGAGATCGGTGTCGCCCCCGTCAAGCCGGCAGAGTTCGTGATCTTCCGGCTGTCCCAGTACTCGGGCGGTGCCGCCCTGGTGAACGAGTAAGGAGATACATAAGGCATGGCAGGATTTTCCGACTACGACTCAGCCGGTACCCACAAGTTCGGCTTCACCATCGACGGCATCGAGACCCGGAGCATCAAGTCCGTGGACGGGCTGTCGCTCAAGCTGGAGAAGGTCGAGACCAAGTCCAACACTATCGACGGCAAGGCCATCCACAAGGTGTGGGCCGGTAACCGGGTCTACCTCGGCCAGCTCAACATCACCCGGGTCATGACCGACGACCCGAGCTGGGACGTGTGGTTCACCACCGCGACCAAGGACGTCAAGGCGGCCCGCAAGAACGGGGTGATCTCCGTCTACAACCAGGAGGGCCTCCCCACCCGGGAGTACACCTTCAAGAACGCCTGGCCCATCGAGCTCAAGGTCACCAACATGAACGCGTCCGCGGCGTCGCCGATCGAGGAGACCATCACCATCGTCTACGAGGAACTGGTGGCTTCGAACGGGTGACCGGCAGAAGCGTTCAAGTACCCGAGACCATCGGGCGCCGACCCGTGCTGCGAGGGTAGATGCGTAGAGGTTCACCACCGCCGCAGGCGGAGGAGCCGGAGTCCGATACCGGTCGGGCGCCTCAGGCGCCCGACCGGCCGTCGGTGCCGATGTCGCGCCCGGAGCCCCTGCGCACCGTCTTCGAGTTCGAGCTGCCCCGCGGCTACATCGACTCGGCCGGGGTGCTGCACAAGACCGGGGCCATGCGATTGGCCACCGCACGTGACGAGCTGCTGCCCCTCTACGACGACCGGGTCCGGAGCAACCCGGCCTACCTCACCGTGGTGCTCCTGTCGCGGGTCATAACCCGCCTGGGCACGATGGAGGAGGACGACGTCAGGGCGTCTGTAGTGGAGCAGTTGTTCGCTTCGGACCTGGCCTTCCTGCAGGACCTGTACCGACGCATCAATACGGAGGGCCACAGCAAGGCCGCCGTGGAGTGCCCGGCCTGTGGTGAACGGTTCACGGTCGATCTGGCCGGTGGTCGCCAGGGAGTCTCGTGACCTATCCGACGGACCGGCTCTTCGAGGAGGTCGCCTATGTGGCGTACCACTTCCACTGGTCCCTCGACGAGATCCTGGATCTCGAGCACCCGGTCCGGCAGAGGTTCGTGGCCGAGATCGCCAAGATCAACCAGCGACTGTCCGAAGAGAAGGATTAACCGGCCATGGCCCTGTTCTACCGGCGCCGTTCCCTTCCCGGCGTGGGCCGTGGCCGCGACGCCGGCCCGGAACAGGTTCCGGAGGGCGAGGCGCGCCCGACCGAGCGTCGGTTGATCACCGCCGCCGATCTCAACCGGGTGCCCGACTGGGCGATGGTGGGCCCGATGCCGCTCTCCCTGCCCGAGATGCCGGCCATCGTCTCGAAGCACTTCGACGAGTCGCTGGTGTCGTGGCAGCCGCCGCAGAGGTTCATCGGCGAACTGGGCCACTCGGTGAGCGAGACGGCCCCGGCCGGTGTGGTGGAGGGCCTAGCCGTGCTCGGGCCACCCCCGGCGGCGCGGCCCGACCAACCGGCCGCATTGGCCCCGAGCGCGGTCGGTGCCGCCGAGCAGGGCATGCCGCTCGCGGTGGCCCCCGCCGGGGCCCGCGATGGCGGGGGCGGCCGGCCCAACGTGACGACCCGGCGCATCCCGTGGGCCGATCGGCGCCAGGAGCCGACCCCCGGCGGGGCCGAAACCGACGAAGATCCCGGCTACGAGTCCATGGCCGCGGCGGCGGAGCCGGCCCTGCCGGCCGGTGCCCCGACCGCCGACGCCGGGGTGGCGGAGACGGTGTCGGACCTGGTCGGCAGCGAGCCGCTGATCCCGGCCCCCCAACCGATGGCCACGCCGTTGCTGCCCGACCCGGAGCGACTCCGTTTCGTCCACGCCGATGCGCCGCCCGAGATGCCGCTGGCCCACCTCCCGTCCGCCCCGTTGCCGCCAACCGGACCGCTCCCCGCCCCCCTCCGCCCGGGGCCGGGCCCGGCCGAAGCAGTCCCAGCCGGGACCGGCGCCGGAGGCGCCGCCCAAGCGCCCGCACCGGCCCCGCCGAGCCGGCCCGCCGCCGCGGCCGCGCCGACGGACGGCCCGGCGCCAGGTCCTGGCGCCCCGGTCCCGGGGGAAGGGTCGAGCGCCGGCCTGGTGGGACAACGTCCCCTCACCGGGGCCACCGGGGTCACCGGGGCCACCGGTGTCGCCGAGCCGGCCGCCCCGCCCCCGGCGACGGGAACGCCCGGAGGAGGCTCACCAACCACCCCGACAGGGTTACCGCTGGCCACGCCGCCAGCTGGTGGCGGGCGCGAGACCGGCCCCGGGACCCAGGTCCGGCGCCTGGCCCGCCCGACACCGGAGCCGGGGGCCGACGACGGCGATCCGGCCCCTCCCGCCGGGACGGAATCGGGCGCCGCGGTCGGGGCCGTGGGTAGCCCGACCGGTGCCGCCGATGCCGCGCCGGGTGACCTACCCGCGGCCGATGCCCCGGCGGTTGCGGCACCGCCGGCGGCGGCCCCGGTGAACGCCCCTTTGGTCGGCCAGACGTCCATCGGCACCGGCGGGACCGGCCCGCCCGCCGCGGTCCCCCCCGAGGGGGGGCCATCCCCCGCGACGGGCCCGGCCCAGGCTCCGCTCGTGCTGCCGCAACCGGCGGCCGGCCCCTCCCGCCGCGGTCTGGGCGAGCCGATGACCAACCTGCCTTCGACGGCGACCTCCTGGGATCTCACCAGG
>JAKBAX010000234.1 GCA_021808785.1 Actinomycetes bacterium
GTTGCGCACCAAAAGTGTCGGCGGGTGAGCCGACAGGAAGGAACGAGGATCCATGGGAAAGCTGGACGGGAAGGTCGCCTTCATCACCGGGGCGGCCCGCGGTCAGGGTCGTTCCCACGCCCTGCGCCTGGCCGAGGAGGGGGCCGACATCATTGCGGTGGACGTCTGTGCCCAGATCGACTCGGTGGGCTATCCGCTGGCCACACCCGACGATCTGGACGAGACGGTCGCTCTGGTCGAGAAGACGGGTCGGCGCGTCGTGGCCAGCATCGCCGACGTGAGGGAGCTGGGTGCCCTCCAGGGGGCCTTCGACGCGGGGGTAGCCGAGCTCGGGCCCTGCCAGATCGTGGTGGCCAACGCCGGCATCCACCCCATCGGTACCTTCGGTGACCGGGCGCCCGAGGGTTGGCGCGACGCTCTCGATGTGATACTCACCGGCAGTTGGAACACGATCCAGGTGGCCCGGGCGCAGATGGTCGAGGCGGGCCAGGGCGGGTCGATCATCCTCATCAGCTCCTCCAACGGTCTGAAGGGCCACACCGACGGGTCCGGTGGCTGGGACGGCTACGTGGCCGCCAAGCACGGCCTGGTGGGTCTGATGCGCACCTATGCCTGGTATCTCGGCCCGGACAACATCCGGGTCAACTCCATTCATCCGTCCGGGGTGCCCACCCAGATGACCATGAACCAGATGTTCGCCGACTACACGGCCAGCACCCCGCCGGAACGCCAGATGCGCCTCGGTAACGCCATGCCGGTGCAGTGGCTCGATCCACTCGACATCTCCAACGCGGTGTTATGGCTGGCGTCCGACGACGCCCGCTACGTCTCCGGGGTCACGCTGTCGGTCGACGGCGGGTCCAACATCCTGTAGTGCCCCAGCCTCGGCGGGCCGTGGTCACCGGCGCGGCCCGCGGTCTCGGACGGGCTATCGCCCTTCGCCTGGCGTCCGACGGCTTCGAAGTGGTGGCCCTGGACGTCGATGGCGGGGGAGCGGAGGCGACCGCCGCCGCGTGTGGGGGTATGGCCGTCTCCTGTGACGTGTCGGACCGGCGTTCGGTGGCGGCTGCCGCCGAGCAGGCCGAGCGGGACGGCCCGGTGGAGGTCCTGGTCAACAACGCCGGCATCTGGACCTACGGCCCCCTGATCGGTGCCAGCCAGGAGGACATCGACCGGGTCATCTCCGTCAACCTGCTCGGCACTCTGCACTGCTGCCGGGCCTTCGCTCCGGGCATGGTGGCGGCCGGGCGGGGCGCCGTCGTCAACCTGTCCTCCCTCGCCGCCGCCATGGCGGCCACCGGTGTCGAGATCTACCCGGTGACCAAGGGGGCGGTGGAGATGGTGACCCGGCAGCTGGCTCTCGAGCTGGGGCCGAGCGGGGTGCGGGTCAACGCCATCGGGCCCGGCAACATGCTCACCGAGGGCACGGCCCCCGCCTACGAGGGGGACCGGATGGCCGCCCGGGCTGCCTCCGTCCCTCTGCGGCGCATCGGCCTGCCCGCCGACATCGCCAACGCGGTCGCCTTTCTGGTGTCGGACCAGGCGTCCTACATCTCGGGACAGGTGATCTACGTGGACGGCGGAGTGTCGGCTATGAGCCGTTGACCGGATTCCCGAGAGACACAGCTGTCAACTGTGTCCGGCCAGCCCGTCCGGCCAGCCCGTCCGGCCCGCCAGCCGTTAGCCGGGCTGCCAGGTCGCCGGCACCGGCGTGATGCCACGCTCGTCGAGCATTGTGGCGAAACCTTGCGGGTCGGCGGGGACGGGCCTGGTGTCGCCGGCGTAGTACTCGAGGATCTCGGTGCCCTCCGGGCCGGCCACTAGTGGGCCGAAGACCGCTCCGTGGTCCAGCATGACCAGAGTTCCGGCCCGGCAGTCGACCTCTCCAACCGTCACCGACCCGGCCAGCACGTAGATGGCGTGATCGCTGGCATGGCCGTGCCGCTCGATCATCACGCCTGGGTCGTAGTGACAGTGGATCCACACCCGGTCGGCGCTCTGCTCCAAGAACCTCAGATGGACGCCGACCCGTCGCTCACCGTGCATCTGGGCCTTGACCTCGGCCACCGGCACGTCGTCGATGTGGACGAACCTGGGCTCCATGGACTGGCCAGCCTAGCCCTGGATACCTGACCCCGCGGCGGGCTCGGCGCCGGGGCGGGGCGGCTCCGCCGCGGCCCGGCCGCGGACCGACCATAGACGCTCGTGTCACGTACTGGTACCGTGGACCCGATGGAGGCGACGGCCGCGGCCGGGGGGACCCCTTGATCGATCTGGCGTTGAAGCACGAGCACCAGCTCTCGAACCCGACCGACGCCTCTGGGAGACCTAACGGGAATCGGCTCCCGCCGACCGAGTGAAGGAGTAGCCATGTTGGACATCCCGCGGATCATCTCGGTGGACGATCATGTGGTCGAGCCGCCCGACCTGTGGCAGTCCCGGCTGCCGGAACGGTTGAAGGCCCGGGGCCCCAGGATCGAACGCAAACGCATCAGCTTCGGCACCGACGGCAAGGGAGGCCAGGGAGCGCTCGGCTTCTCCGAGACCGCCGACGGCGACTGGTGCGACGTCTGGTACTACGACGGCCTGGTATCTCCCTTCATGATGCTGTCGGCCGCGGTCGGCTTCGAGGAGGTCGGCTTCGCGGTGACCACCTTCGACGAGATCCGCAGAGGGGCGTGGGACCAGGCCGCCCGCCTCGAGGACATGGACGCCAACCACACCGAGGCGGCCGTCTGCTTCCCCAACACGCTGCCCCGCTTCTGTGGGCAGACCTTCCTCGAGCAGCCGGACAAAGAGCTCGGGCTGCTCTGCGTCAAGGCCTACAACGATTGGATGATCGACGAGTGGTCGGGTGGGGCCGGTCACGGCCGGCTCATACCGCTCACCATGGTGCCACTCTGGGATCCCCAGCTCGCCGCCGACGAGATCCGCCGTTGCGCGGCCAAAGGGTCGCACGCGGTCACCTTCCCGGAGAACCCGGTGCCGCTGGGCCTGCCGTCGGTCCACGACAAGAACCGTCATTGGGACCCGTTCTTCGTGGCCTGCCAGGAGACCGAGACGGTCGTGTGCATGCACATCGGGTCCTCGTCGAAGATGCCCTCGACCGCGCCTGACGCCCCTTTCATCATTTCCTCCACCCTGACCTTCCAGAATGCCATGGGATCGCTGTGCGACTACCTGTTCTCCGGGACGCTGGCCCGCTTCCCGGAGCTGGTCATCGCCTACTCGGAGGGCCAGGTGGGCTGGATGCCGTACATCCTGGAGCGGGCCGACAAGCTGTGGGAGGAGCGCTCGGACAACAGCTTCGGCACTTGGCTGCCCGAGCCGCCCTCGAGCTACGTGCCCGGTCGCGTCTACGGCTGCATATTCGACGACCGCACGGGGCTGCGCAACCGCGACGTCGTGGGGATGGACCAGATCTGCTTCGAGACCGACTACCCGCACGCCGACTCGACGTACCCGCACTCCAAGGAGACGTTGGGCAAGATCGCCGAGGAGGCCGGGCTCGACCAGGACGAGCTCTACAAGCTGGCCAGGGGCAACGCCATCAAGGCTTTCGGCCTCGAGCGCTGGGGTATCACGGCATAGCCGACCAGGCGGTCACGGCCTCCCGGTAGGCTCGGCCGGAGGATGGTGGAAGGAACGTCGCGGATGGGGACAGACGATGCTTACCCGCTCGACCTGCGCAGCCGCCTCATGGAGGCGGCCCAGCAGGTCTTTGCGCTGTCGGGCTACGCGGGGACGACCGTCGACGACATCATCTCCGCCGCGAGCACCAGTCGGGCCACCTTCTACCGGTATTTCCGCAGCAAGGAGGATCTCTTCGACGAGCTGAGCCGGGGGTGCTTCCACGAGATGCGGACCATCGCCAAGGAGTTGGCCGCCTACGACGCGTCGGGTTCGGGCAAGAAGGGCCTCGAGCAGCTGGTGGCCGCCTTCGGTGACATGCAGCAGCGCCAGCGGGGTGTCATCCGGGCCTGGTTGGAGAAGGCCGACCGTCCGGAGTCGGCGGTGCGCAAGGAGGCAGCCCACACCTTCCACTCCTTGCTGCGCGGCTTGGAGGAGCGCATCGAGTCGGTGGGCGCGCCGTCCGAAGTGGACCCCGAAGTACAGGCCGCCCTGCTGCTCGTCCTGCTCAACCGAGCCACGTTCTACGTGCGCCACCGCCATTCCCGGCTCGACCCCCGCGACCTCACGCCCACGCTGGCCACGATGATCCACCGGGCCTATTTCGGAGCCGCCGTCGAGCGCCGCAGCCGACTGCGGCTGGCGGCCGGCGGCTGAGCGGTGCCCCGACGAGCGCAGGAACCGGTCGATCAGGCCCCTTCCCCGGCCGAGAACCGTTGGTCGCGCACCGTGGCCGAGCGGTCCACCCGGGCCCATGGCCGGCGCACCTTGGTGAAGGTGCTCGACGCGGCGGAAGCCGAGTTCGCCGCCCACGGCTGGCACGGCGCCCGTATGGCCCGGATGGCCAAGCGGGCCGGCACGGCCCACGGAACCGTTTATGCCTACTTCGCCGACAAGGACGACCTGCTCTTCGCCATGTGGCAGGACGTGGGCGTGGAGCTGAACTCGATACTCCAGGCCATGCCACCGCTGCGCGCCGATCCCGAGGGCTTCGCCGACCTGCGCCGATGGGTGGGCCAGGTCTGCGGCTGCTTCCGGCGCAACGCGGCGGTGTCGCACGCCGTCGGGGAGGCCCTGTCGGACGAGGAGACCCTGCGGGGCGGCAAGGCGGCCCTGCGGGAGCAGGGCCGGGTCTTGGCCGTCTGGGAGCAGCGGATCCGGGACACCGCCAGCACCGGACTGGACCCGACCATGGGAGCGCTGGCCATATACGCCATCATCGAGGGGGCCAACGAGTCCGTCTACCGCGACGAGCTGTTGGTCACCGAGGAGGAGCTGGTTGCCGGGGTGAGCGAGTTCATCCAGCGATCCGTATTCGGTTCCACCTCGGTCCCGGCTCCGGCCGGGACGCCCTCGTCGGTGAGATGAGAAGCATCAGCTTCTGAGCGGTCCCGGACCGCCCCTGGCGAGACACAAGTATCAGCTACCGGTTGACGGCGCCGCCGGGTTGGGTCAACATGACCGACCATGACCTCGCTGGCGTTCGGTTTGCAGCTCCCGGTCCAGGCCCAATCCCGGATCATGGCCGACGAGTGGGAGCACCACTCGGGTCCTCCGGAGATCAAGCTCATAGCCCAGACCGCGGACCGGTGCGGCTTCGACTACGTAGGGGTGTGCGACCACGTCGCCATCCCGCGCGACCTGGCCCCGCGGATGACCACCACGTGGTACGACACGGTGTCCACCCTGTCCTGGCTGGCCGGCGTCACCGAACGGGTCCGCTTGGCATCGACGGTGTTCGTCGCGGCCTACCGCAACCCGTTGATCACGGCCAAGGCCTTCAGCACCCTCGACGCGCTGTCGGGGGGCCGAGCCGTCCTCGGCGTGGGCGCTGGGCACGTCCAGGCCGAATTCGCCGCCCTCGGCGTGGCGTTCGACCAGCGGGGGCGGATGACCGACGAGGCCATAAAGGTCGTCCGGGCGGCCTTCGCTGACGAGTGGGGGGCCGGCGAGCTCGGCCAGTCCCCGCGCCCGGTCCAGGCCGGGGGACCACCGATCTGGGTGGGCGGCTCGACCCCCCCGGCCCTGCGCCGGGCCGCCACGCTGGGCGACGGCTGGCTACCGCAGGGGCCACCCCCGCAGGGAATGGCGGCCGCGATCTCAGAGATTCGGGCGGCCCGGGAGAAGGCCGGCCGGACCGGGCCCTTCGCCATGGGCGGAATGACCCGCGTGTATGTCGGGGAGGCCGCTTGGGACGTGGGCCCGTGCCTCACGGGCCGGCCCGAGGCGGTGGCCGAGGCGGTGGCCGAGCAGGCCTCGGTCGGGGTGACCCACCTTCAGGTCAAGTTCCCGGCCCGTTCGGCCGGTGAGCTGGTCGAGCAACTCACCGCCTTCTCGACCGAAGTCATGCCTCTGGTGAAGTAGCACGCCGGCTATCCCAGGTGCGCCTCAGGCCCTCCCGGATGCCGATCCGGCAGGGGCCGGTGGCGGCCCGCCGGCGGCTCACGTCGGCGACCGATCCTCGAAGGGTGTTGGGGATCTCGGTGACCACCACTTCGGCCGGCCGACCGGCCAACTCGCCCATGATCACGGCCCACTCCTGAACGCTGACCGGCTCGTCGCCGGCCCAGTTGACGATGGTGGCCGGCACGGTGGCGGCCTCCAGGAGGAGGCCGGCCTGCTCATTGATGTCGTCCTCGTAGATCGGGCTGTACATGCACGGGTCCCACCGTGTGGTGATGGGCTGGCCCTGGGCCACGGCATCGAGGTGGTAGGCGGGCAGGCCGCCGTTCGGGCCGTAGGAGGCGTTCATCCGGGCGATCACCACCGGGAGGTCGAACGCCCTCGAGCAGTAGCGGGCCACCGCCTCCTGGGCGATCTTCGACACGGAATAGGTTGGCGTGACCGTGGAGTTGACGTCGCCCAACGGATCGGTCTCGACGAACACGTGCCGCGGATCGGCCTGCGGCTTGTACACCGAGTGGGTGGACATGACGAGGGCGGCCTTGGCCCGGCGGCATCGCTCGAGCAACAGGCCGGTGCCCTCGGCGTTGACGGTGATGGCATGGTCGTAGTCGTCGCCTGCCATATGGGCGGCGAGGTGGATCACGTAGGTGAAGTCTTCGGGCAGGTCGGCGGGGTCGTCGATGCCGAGCTCGTGGCGGAACGGCTTCACGCCGACCGCTTCCAGGCGGGCCCGGGCGGCCGGGTCACTGAAGCGGGCCAGGCCCCACACCTCGTTCCCGGTCGCCAGATGGGTGGCGAGGGGCAGGCCGATCTGGCCCGCGGCCCCGGTGACGAGGATCTTCTCTCCCGACAGCATCGTCTTGTCTACCCCTCCTCCGGCC
>JAKBAX010000012.1 GCA_021808785.1 Actinomycetes bacterium
CCGGATCGCCGAGTTGGCGCGGTTGTTTACGCCCAGCGCTGGGAGTTCGAGACCGCGCTCGACGAGTTGAAGACCCACCAGCGCGGGGCGCGGATCGTGCTGGGCTCCAAGACCGCGGACGGTGTGCGCCAAGAAGCCTGGGGCATGCCGTGCGTGCACTACGCCATCTGGGCCCTGATGTGCCGCGCCGCCGAAGAGGGCGAAGTCGACCCGGACCGGGTGAGCTTCACGCGCTCGATGCGCGCCGCAGCGTGAGACGCTCCCGTCGACGACCTCGCCACCGGCATCAGCCACGCCAGCGGCGAGATCCGAGGCAGCGGTGGCCCTTGTACCAGCCTGCAGCTTAGCTGGCACCCTCAGAAACGGCTTGTCGGTGCAGCACATAACTGCACGAGTTTCGCTCCCTCACGGCCAGCGAAAGCCCAGGTCAGCACAACGTTCGGACCGGGCTAGTTGCAAAGCAGGTGCTCTAGCCAACTGAGCTACGTCCCCGGGGACAGACCGAAAATCTAGCGGGAAAGCTCCCCGGGCCGGCACCCAGCCCGCCGTGGGGGTCAGCCCAAGTCGCCGCTGGGTATAGCGGCTGTAGCAACGATCGGCGGCGCGCCATCACACAGTGGTGGCCAGGAGGGCGGTGGCCACCCGGGCCGGGAGTCGCCCGTCGAGGCTGGGGGCCGAGTGGGCAGCCAGGATAGCCCTGACCCGGGCCGGCGCCCCTCGGGCCGAGGGGGTGCTGGCGAGCAGGACCAGCCCGGCCCCGACGACCACGGTGACGGCTCCGGTGAGGACCATCGCGGCCCGGACCAGGCCGCGGCGACCCCGAGGGCGGCGGGCCCGGCGCTGCGGCCGGGCACCGTCGTCGGGTGCGTCCGGGCGACGCCCCCGGATAGCGATTCCCATGGCCATAACGGTCGAATCGACCATACTCACCAGGCGGGGCGGATCGGACGCGCCCCTCGGCGCCGTGGATCCTCCCATTCCGCCCTTCTGACCCGCTTGGGGCAGAAGTGGGCAACGCTTGGGAACCCGTGGTCTGAGCGGCTCTGGTGACTCGTTATTCTCGCGAGCGAAGGGGCCTCGAAGATGGGCGAGCAGTTGGGAGTAGGCCGTGTCGAATGACGAGCAGGTAGTAGCCGAGCAAGTGGTCCAGATGGGCCAGTCGGGACCGATGACGGTGCGTATCTCCCAGCACCAGGTCGAGGAGTTCTGGCGGGTCGACGTCAGCCGGGATTCGGTCGGCCACACCAGCGTCACGGTCGGTGCCGGTGACGGCTTCTTGATGAACCTGATCCAGGGGGCGGTCAGCGGTGAGTCCATCGCCTGGCGCCACTTGGCCCATTGGGGTCGCGACGCCATCGGGCGGTCCTGCTGCTCGGCGCCGCTCTTCGCCTAGCTTCCCGCCACCGGCCCCCGCACCGGGCGGCGAGTGCCCGCAGGCCGGACACTAGAGTGCCTGGCGCCATGACCAGGAGCCGCAGTTGACCAGCATCACCGACGACGTCGTCGCCCGGGCCTCCGATCTGGCCCGCGACCAGACCCCCCCGGAGGACGCGTCGACCCAGCTGATGGCGGCCGCCCACGGCGACCGCCGGACCGTCGAGTCGGCCCGGGACCAGGTGGCGGGCCGACTCAGGAAGAGGGTGGACGACTTCGAGGCCACTGCCACCCTACAGTTGCTCAACCGGGTGCTCAGCCACCTGCCGATCCATGATCCGCTGGACTGGAAGGTGCGCTGGGGTCAGCGGTTCCGCCGGCCCTGACCAACTTCTCCGGTCTACAGCCGGCTTCCCTCGAAGGCCGAAATGGTGATGCCGAGATCGCCCACCTCTTTCAAGAACAAAGTGGGCTGGCCCACCAGCTCGGCCAGACCGCCCGCTCCGGACCGGGCCAGGCGGTCCTGGGCCGCCCACCGGGCCGCGGTGGCGGTGACGGCGGCGGCAACGGCGGCCGGCGGGGCGGCGGCCCCCAGGATCCGTGACTCGGGACGACCGTCCAGCCAGCCCCGCAGCTCCACCCGCACCGCGCCCACCAAGCCCTCCGGGTGGGGCCGACGCAACATCGGCAGCCACGACGTGAGCCGGTCGCGGCGGGTGGCGGCGAGCCCGGCGGTGATGCGTCGACACCCATCGAAGGCGGGCGCCAGCAGGAGCGGATCGGCCAGGGCGGCCCGGTAGCAGTCGGCCCCGCCGACCGGTTCGGGAAACCAGACCAGCTCCCGTCCCGAGCCGCCGGCTCGCCGCCGGAAGGTCCCATCGGTGTAGTCCACCGCGATGCCGGCCAGGGCGGCGTGGTGGCGGCGGGCGCAGGCCGGGCCGCCGGTCCCGAATCCGGCCACGTGCACCTCGTCGACGGAGTCCAATGCGGCGGCCATGTGGCGGGCCAGCACACACGACAAGCCGGGGGCCATGGCGCTCCCCACCACCACCGTCCGCTCGGCAGCGCGGGCCCGGGCGTCGAGCTCGAGCAGGTGCCGGACGTCGATGGGGTCGTCGACCGGGCAGACCACGTGGCTGCGGGCGTCGATGGCCCGGATGGCGGCCCGGCGGACCGCGGCCGGCACCGCGATCACCGTGACGTCGGCCCCTTCCGTCGGCTCTCCGGCCAACCCCTTGCGCAGGTGTACCCGGTCTCCCCACTTCGACAACGCGGCGCGGACCCGATCCGGCTCCCGGTGCCGGACCGTCACCCGTTCGACATCGGCCTGGGCGGCCAGGATCGACACCACCCGGAGGCCCACTGCGCCGGCACCGAGGACCGTCACCCTCATAGCCGTGGCACCCCGGTCGTGGAGCTCACCCCAGCTCGTCGGCCGGCAACTCCCGCCATCCGCCTCGTTGCGGGGGCACACCTCCGGTGCCCCGGAGCCGCACGACGCCGGCGATGATGGCGGTAACGCCGAGAGCCAGGGCGGCGCGCCGTAGGGCCTTCATCGAACGCGGATCATAGGTGACGGGCCGTTGGGATCGCGACCGGCGACGGGGGTCAGGACCCGCCCGGGGAGGTGGCCAGGTGGAAGGTGTCGGTGGGGTGACCGTCGGGGGAGGTGCCGGTCCAGGTGACGGTGAGCACGGAGAACTGGGGGCCGTTGGCGGTGCTGACCACGCTCGCGAGCGCCAGCGTCGCCGGCTGAGCCGGGTGACCGGCCAGCGCCACGGACCCCACCCCGGTCGCGGCCGAGCCTGACCAGCTGGACCATTTCACCCCCGTGGCCATGGTCGAACCGACCCCGCAAACGATCAGCAGGGTGGCCGGCTCGTAGGCCCCACCGCCGCAGTCGAAGACCGTCGGCGTGAGCGCGGTGCCGGAGGCGGGGCCCGGGCCGGTCGAGGAGCCGGGGGTGGCGGCCGGCACCGTGAGCGTGCTCGGGGCGGTGACCGCCTGGGAACCGGAGGAGCAGGCCGCGACCACAAGAGCAGAAGCGGCCAACGCGGCCCCACTCCCGGCCCGCGCCGCCCGAGGACGGCTCTTCACGGCACCGGCCCCGCTGCGACGGCCCGGCCGAGCGAGGTCGACGCGGCCCCTACGACGGCGCCGGTCACCGCCCCAAGACCAGCCACCGCTGCTCCTAGCCCGGGTGCCAAGGCCGATCCGGCCAGGTAGGCGCAGATGGCCAAGCCGACGGCGGCCCCGGCCAGGAGGCCGGCCAACCCGCGCTGCACCGCGGCGCCGGCGGCGGCCAACCGGCCGTGCAGGACCCGCAGCTCGGCCGCCGACGACGCGCCGGCGGTCAGGAACACCGTGACGCCGCGAGCCGCGCCGAAGACGACGCCGAGGCTCCAGGCCAACAGGGGCGAGCCGCTCAGGACCCCGAGGGCCACCACCACGAGGACCCCGGCCGTCATCAGGTAGGTGGCCACGCCCACCCCGATCTGCCACCCGAACCCGGCTCCGTACACCCAGGGCCGGTAACGGGCCAGCCACCGGTCGTCGACCTGGCGCCTGATCAGGGGCAGGACCGGGCCGAAGGCCCCGGCATCGATCAGCGCCGCCGCCGCAGTCAGGGCGGCCGCCGTGGCGTAGGTCCACGGCCCGGTGCCGACGACCGACCCCACCAGGGCGGCCAAGCCGGCCGACACCGCCCCGAGGGTGGCCCCGCCGAGTAGCGCCCCGGCGACGAACCAGGCGGCCGTCACCCGGTAGCGATGGCGGCGGGCCCGCTCCCCGAAGGGCGTGATGGAAGACAACATCGACAGCCCGCACGGCGAGTAGGTCGATCGGGCCGCAGCCGCCAATGCGACCAGGATTCCGGTGCACAGCAGGACCATCGTCATATCCCCTGTCCGAAGGACTTGGCGTCGCCGAAGTTGTAGACGTCGCCGCTCTTGCCGGCCAACCAGTAACCGCCGCCGGTGGGAGAGGCGGCCATACCGACGATGGCGGCCGGGAGGCTCTGACCTCCGAGCGATCCGTGGAACCCGGCGTCGCCGAAAGCGAAGATGCCCCCGTCCGCCGCGACCAGCCAGTAGCCCCGGCCGGTAGGCGTGGCCGCCATCCCGACGATCGGTTGGACCAGATCCACCCCGCCCAAGGAGCCATGGAAGGCGGCGTCACCGAAGGAGAAGATGCCGCCGTCGGAAGCGACCAGCCAGTAACCCTTGCCGGTCGAGGTGGCCGCCATCCCCACCACCGGCTGGACCAGCTTGACACCGCCGGTGGAACCGTAGAACGGGGCGTCGAAGTCGAACACCCCGCCATCGGAAGCCACGAAGCGGTAGCCGCCGCTCTGGCGATCGGTCGACATGCCCACTATGGGATCGACCAGCTGGACAGAGCCGGTGGACCCGTCGAAGCCGGCGTCGCCGAAGCAGAAGATGCCCCCGTCGGCCCCGACCAGCCAGTAGCCCTTGCCGGTGGGCGTCGAGGCGATCCCCACGATGGGTTTGGCCAAGCTGACCCCGTACAGGGAGCCGTGGAAGGCGGCGTCACCGTAGGCGAAGATGGCGCCCTCGTCGTCGGTCAGCCAGTAACCGCCGCCGTCGGGGGTGACGGCGATCCCAGCCGCGTAGGGGCCCGCCGGCGGGTTGGACGTGGGGCCGTCCTGGCAGGGGGCGTAGTGATTGGCTGTGTTGTCGTCGGTCTGGGCGACGGTGGTGCAGGTGCTGTCGATCAGCCAGGGCGGCGTGCAGGACACCACCCGGCAGGCGATCCGACCCGAGCAGGCGATCTCCTGGTGGCACTGCCCGTAGCGGAACTCGGTGCAGCCGACGTGGCGGTTGGAGCAGGTGCCGAGGGCGCACTCGCAGGTCAGGTTGTCGCAGGCGGGGCAGAACGATCCGCCCCCGCACCCGCATCCGTGGCACTCACCCTGGCAGTCGATGTAGTAGCGGGCGCCGGCGCAGTACTCGGAGCCGTCGGCCTTCCACCACCCCCCGGCGAAGGTGCCGGGGGGGCAGGCGTTGACCCCGTTGTTGATGGTGCAGCAGAACTGCGTGTAACCGTCGCAGCAGGCCGATGAGCAGTCGCAGTTGGACCCCGGCGCGCACTCGCAGATGGCGGCATAAGCCGTACCGGGACGAAGCAGGAGGTCGGTGGGCGCCACCGACATGGCAGTGGCGGTCACCGTGGCCCGGGCCAGGAAGCCGCGACGCGAGGTGCGGGAGAGGAGGAGGTTGCCGATCCCGGCGGTGAAGGTCATCGGGCGGCCCTTTCGAGGGGATTGGTCCAGACCATGTAGGCCAGGCCGGCTACGACCGCGGCCACGAAGGCCAGGGGCCACCCGTGCCACGGGCTGGGCGTGAGCAGCCGGTCGATGTGGTGGGGGGCGACGGCCGCCCACCACGTAGCGACGACGGTGGCAGCCGCGTCGAGGGTCAGATGGGGAAGGCCGGGGCGGGTGTCGGGGCGGCCGAAGCATCCGCACGACGAGATGGGCCAGCCCCGCAGCAGAGCGGTGCCGACGAACGCGGTGAAGGCGGCGTAGACCGCCGCGACCAGTGCCCCGGTGAGCGGTCCGGGGGCGACGACCGAGGCCACCGCCACGATCAGCTCGGCCAGGGCCCCGAGACGGACCAGCCGGCGGTGGGCCGGAAGGCCGGCCGCCCGCAGGGCCCGGGCGGTGTCGTCGGGGCGCCACAGCTTGGCCCCCCCGGCCCCGGCCAGCAGTGCCGCGGAGGCCAAGAACGGGGCGGTGACGGCCGGTACGGTCAAGCGCCCGGTCCGATGTGGAAGCTGCCGATCACCTGGTTGGCCCGGGCCGTCAGCACCACCCGGTTGGCCACCGCGCCGATGACCGAGTAGAGGCAGAAGGCCCGGCCCCCGACAGTGAAGAACCTCTGCACCCCGGCTTGGCCGACGATGGTGCGCTGCAGCTGGCGGGGCCGGTACATATCGGGGGTGAGCCCGGGCACGGCGCGCAGCTGGGTGAAGAGGGGGGTGGTGGCCGCGTCGGGACCGAACTCCAAGAAGCTGACGAACACGTCGGCGGCGGAGAGGGTCTCCACCAGGCCGCCGCCGTAGTCGCCCCGCCCGGCGACGAGCGGCACGGTAGCCGCATGAACCACCGGGTAGGTGACCTCACCGGGCCGGGCCGGGCGCTGGTAGATCGTCGCCTCCCAGCCCGACGGCGGGGTCACCGACAGGCCGGCCGAGCTGATGCGCCGGTCGGTGCTCACTCCCGTCCTGCCCCGTCGCTGATGGACGTGGGGTACAGCCGGGGATCACCGGGGCCGATGCCGGCGGCCCGCAGCTGGCGGTCCACTGCATCGTCGCGTTCCTGGTCGGCCCGGGACCGCTCGTGGGCGCCGCGCCGGGCCGGAGAAGAGGTGGTGCCGTCGGCCACCGCGTTCGCAACCAGCGCCTTGACCTCCTCCCAGCCGGCGGCCACCCCCTCGCCCACCACCCGGCCGGCCGGGCCGGAGACGTAGACGAAGTAGGGGGCGTAGGGGATGTCGTAGTGCTCCCAGAGCTCGCTGGACATGACCACAGGGGTCGACCCGGCCAGGCCGGCGATGGCGCCGGGGGACTCGGCCTCGCGACCGCGTGTCACCGCGACCAGGCGGGCCCCGCCGGGCACCGCGGGGGGTCCGGTGCGAAAGGCGTCCCAGAAGCCCCGGCAGGTGGCACAACCCGAGGTCAAGAAGGCGATCAACGTGTCGTGACGCACGTCGGAGACGGCCAGGCTGATGGCATCACCGCCGGGGGTGGTGCCGGCCAGATCGACCACGTCGGCGGCGTCGGGCCGGGCCGGGGTGGGGCGGGTGGTGGGGGCCGCCACTCCCACCGGTCCGGCCCCGCCCGTCGGCGAGGCCGACGGGTCCAGATCCACCCCCATCTGGTGCAGGGCTCTCAGCACCTCGGCGTGGCCTCTGAGCAGGCCGGCCACCAGGAGGGCGAGGAGCGCGACCGCTACGGTCAAGCCCACCACGAGTGCGGTCATCGGGCCGGAGCCCGCCACGAACCCATGACCCCATTGTTAGCGCACCGAGGCCCCGGTTGGGTTCAGTCGGAGATCCAGTCCCGCAGCCGACCGATGGTGCGGGACAGCACCCGGGACACCTGCATCTGGCTGACGCCGATCTCCTCGGCCACCTGGCGTTGGGTCCAGCCGTCGAAGTACAGACGCTTGAGGATCAGCCGCTCCCGGGGAGCCAACCGGGGCAGGAGAGCGCTCAGCTGCTGGCGTTCGAGGGTCAGCTCGAAGCCGCTGTCGGTGACCGGCACGTCGCGGCCCGCCTCCCCTTCGAACACCCCCGCGTCGAGGGATTCGGGCCAGTAGTTCTCGCCCGCCTCCATGGCCTCGAGCACCGCCTCGTCGGATGTGTCGAGCCGCGCGGCTATCTGCTGGATGGTGGGCGAGCAGGCCAGCTCGTGGGTCAGGCTCTCACGCGCCTCCTTGACCGCCAGGTAGCTTTCCTGCACGGCGCGCGGTACCCGCATCATCCATGTCTTGTCGCGGAAATGTCGTTTGATCTCACCGATCACGCTGGCCGTCGCATAGGTGGAGAACGACGCCTCGCGCGACGGGTCGTACCGGCGAGCCGCCTTCACCAGCGCCATCAGCGCGACCTGCTCGAGGTCGTCCTTGGACTCACCGTGGTGGGAGAAGCGGCGGGCCAGCGAGCGGGCCAGACGGGCGTGGCCGGCCACCAGATCCGACTGGGCCTGGTGGATCTCCAGAGTGGTCCCGGCGGCCGGCTCCGGGCGGGCCGGGCGCCGATTGGTGCGGGCGCACTTGCGGAACATCCGCCGGCTCCCGTTGACGGCCCGCAGGCTGCCATGGCGGTCGGCCGGCTGTGACGGGTCGGACCCGAAGACCGGCTCCAGGAAGAGCAGGTAACCGCCGTCGCGCAGACCGGCTATGGCCCGCTCGGTCAGGTCGTCGCCGGCATCGGGGCGCAGAGTAACGAGGTCGACCGGCCGGCCCGGCTCGGACAGGAACACCTGGCGGGTGATCTGCGATCCGGGCACCCAGCGGTGATCCTGCCGCTCGAAGCTGGCCGATCGAGGCCCGGCCGGCACGCAGCGGATCTCCGACAGGCTGAACGTCACGGGGCTGAGGTCGCGCTCGGCACCTGAGGCGAAGACCTCCACTTCGGGGCCGTCGTCGGGCTGGGCGTGGCGGTACGCGGTGACCACGGCGACCGCGTCGGCCACGCTCCCGACCGACCAGGCCTGGGGCCGGCGCCCGTCCTGCCGGGACTCCAGTAGGTGGGGAACGACGTGCTCCTGCAAGAGATCCCACTCCCGGAGCAGCGGGGAAGAAATCAACGGCACAGATACCTCCGCGCGGGTAGGGCTTATCGGAGGTTCTACCCGTCGCCCGGGGGTCGCCAACCCGATGCGCATCATCGCCCGCCAGGCGGGAATGAAACCCCTGCGATGCGTGCTCTGGTCACGAACGACGACGGTGTCCGCTCCCCCGGCCTGACCGTGCTGGCCGAGGCCGCCCGCCGTCGGGGTCTGGACGTGACGGCGGTGGCCCCCTCCTACGACGCCCGCGGATCGAGCGCGGCCATGACCGCGGTCACCGAGGACGGGCAGGTCACCGTGGTGGCGCGGACCGACAGCGGCGGGGCACCGGTCATGGGGGTGCAGGGGCCGCCCGCCTTCATCGTGCGGGCCGCCATGTACGGGGCCTTCGGTCCGCCCCCCGACCTGGTCCTGTCGGGGGTCAACCGGGGCCAGAACACCGGGCGGGCCGTGCTGCACTCGGGGACGGTCGGTGCGGCCCTGACCGCCGCCAACCACGGGCGACGGGCACTGGCCCTGTCCGCCGCAGTCGATGAGCACGATCTGTGGCTACCCGAGGACGCGACGGTGGACCTGATCATCGAGTGGTTGGAACAAACCCCTGCGGGTACGGTCCTGAACGTCAACCTTCCCGGCCGATCGGGCCGGGCCGGCACCGGCACCGGCCCGCTGGCCGCGATGGCCACCACCCTCGCCGAGGCCGGCATCGTGCAGGGCCGGGTCAGCGACTCGGGCGGATCGATGTCGGTGGTGTTCGAGGACGGCGAGCGGCCGGCGGGGCCGGGCACCGATGTGGCTGCGCTGGACGCCGGCTTGGTGTCTGTGACGGCCATCCGCTCGGTGGTCGAGGACGACCGTGTCGACACGGGCCGGTTGCTCGGGGCCCGATCCCGGCCCAAGCGGCGGTCGTGAAGTCGTGAAGACGACAGCCTCCAATCGGTCCGTCATCACCGCCCGCCGTCGGAATCGGCCTCCAGCCCGAGGATCGAGCCCTCCTTGAACAGGTAGGTCCGGAGGTGACCGTCGAGGACCGGGTCGTGGCGGCGCAGCCATTCGAGGACCATCGAGGCGTGTTCCTTCTCCTCGTCGCGGTTGTGGGCCAGGATGGCGGCCAGGTCGGGATCTTCGGTCGCGTCGATGCGCTGGTCGTACCAGTCGACCGCCTCCAGCTCCTCCATCAAGGAACTGATGGCCCGGTGGCGGTCGACGGTGGCCGGGCGCAGCCGGGATTCGTGTTCGTGTAGGCCTTCGCTGCTCACGGCGCCTATATACCCAAGTCCCGTGCCGCCCCTAGCGTAGGGGCGTGCCGTCCCCGCCGAGACAGCCCGACGATCTCTTCGAAGCGGCCCTGCGCGAGCGGGTGCGGGAGCGGGCCCCGCTGGCCGCCCGCATGCGGCCCCGCTCGATCGACGACATCGTCGGCCAGCGCCACCTGCTCGGGCCGGGCGCCCCGCTGCGGGCCCTGATCGAGAGCGACCGCCTGTCGTCGATCATCCTGTGGGGCCCACCGGGCACCGGCAAGACCACGTTGGCCTCGGTCGTGGCCACCCAGACGAGCCGGGAGTTCGTGGCCCTGTCAGCGGTTACAGCAGGGGTCAAAGATGTGCGCGAGGTGCTCGAAGGGGCCCGGCGCCGACTGGCCGAGGACGCATCGGGCACCATCCTCTTCCTCGACGAGGTGCACCGCTTCAACAAGAGCCAGCAGGACGCGCTGCTACCGGGTGTGGAGTCGGGCATCGTCACGCTCATCGGGGCTACCACCGAGAACCCGTTCTTCGAGGTCAACGCCCCCCTCCTCTCCCGCTCGACGGTGTTCCGCCTGGAGCCCCTCTCCCCCGACGACCTGGTCCTGGTCATCGACCGGGCCCTGCGCCACGAGGGGGCCGATATCGACGACGAGGGCCGGGCCCACCTGGCCGACCTGGCCGGGGGCGACGGGCGCGCCGCGCTCACCACATTGGAGATGGCCCTGGCCCTGGCCGAGGCCGACGGCCGGCGCCGGGTGTCACTCTCCGACGTGGAGCGGGCCCGCCAGTCACGGGTGCTGCGCTACGGCGAGGACGACCACTACGACGTGATCTCCGCCTTCATCAAGTCCATCCGCGGCTCGGACCCCGACGCCGGGCTGTACTGGCTGGCCCGCATGCTGCAGGCCGGGGAGGACGCCCGCTTCATCGCCCGCCGGCTGGTGATCCTGGCCTCCGAGGACGTCGGCATGGCCGACCCCACGGCGCTGTTGGTGGCCGACGCGGCGGCCCGGGCGGTGGAGTTCGTCGGCCTGCCCGAGGCCCAGCTGAACCTGGCCCATGCGGTGCTCCACCTGGCCGCGGCCCCGAAGTCCAATACCGTGATGGCCGCCCTGGCCCGGGCCGCCGAGGACGCGGCCCGCACGCCGGGCGGACCGGTCCCGGGCCCGCTGCGCTCGGTACACCCCTACCAGCGACGCAAACTGAAGGAGGGGGACGGCTATCGGTACCCGCACAACGAGCCGTCCGGCTTCGTCGAGCAGGAGTACCGGCCCAGTGAGGTGGCCGGGCGGGTGTACTACCGGCCGTCACCACATGGGGCGGAAGCGGGCGCCGCCGAACGGCTGCGCCGGCTCTGGGGGGACGCCGCCTACGACTCGGAGGAGTGGTGGCGCTTCGAGAAGTTCCACGACCCGTCCCGCTGAGCCGTAGCCGCTGACCGGGCCGGGGCTACACCGGCCGGCCGGCCCGGCGGGCGTCGATCCACTGGTCCACCACCGCCCATTCCGTGGTCAGCCAGGCCAGGCGCTCATCGCCGTCAGGGGGCGGAGCGGCCGCCGGCCACCACCGGATGGCCATGGGCGCGCTGAAGGGGAGGGCCCGCCACAGCCCGCGTGCGCTGGTGATGGTGTCGAGGCCGGTGTGGGCCACCACCACCACCGGCAGAGCGGGCCGGGCCTCCAGGCAGGCGGTCACGCCGCCCAGCCGCGGCAGCAGCACGTGCTCCATGAGGGCGGCCGCCCTCACCGCTTCGGGCTTGCGGGCGGCCCACTGGCGGGCCAGGCCGGCCAGCCGGCGGTGAGGGGTCCAGTTGCCGCCTTCGGGGAACAGCAGGAGGGCGTCGCCGGGCCGCAGGTCGGCGGCCAGGGCCCCCACCCGGGCCTGGCGCCCGGGGCCGGCCCGCGTCGACGGCGGGAGGAAGCAGGCGCCCAGCCGGCTCAGGGCCACGTCGATGAGCGGCTCCCACAGCAGCACCCGCTTCAGGACCACCCGCGGGCAGCGGCCGAAGCGGGCGGCCAGCAGCCAGACCAGCGTGTAGGAGTCACCGACCCCGCCGTGGCGGGCCAGCACCAGCACCGGGTCCCGCCCGTCGAGGACCGAGCCCGGCGGGACCGGGGGCAGTGCGATCCGCAACCCCACCGTGCGGCGGGCCGCGGCCAGGATGCGATCGAGGGCCCAGCCCAGGATCCGCACCTCGTCGTCCCTGGTCACGGCGGCGTCGCGGACCGGGCGGCGGACCCAGGTCCCGAGGAGCAGCCCGAGGGCCACCAGCTCGACCGACAGGTAGGCGCCGCCCATGGCGGCCAGGCGCAGGATGCGCCGCCGGCGGTCGAGCGGGGCGGTCAGGATCCCGACCACCGCCAGCGGCATCATCAGGGCCAGGGCCGCCAACTCGAGCGCCACCACCACCGGCATCAGCGCCCGCCGCACGGCCCGAGGCGGTGCCATCGCGCTCAGCCCCCGATGCGGTCGAGGTAGGCGATGCTCGACCGGTAGGCGGCGTCGATGCGCTGGCTCACATCGACCGGCGACCGGTAGCGCACCGACAGGCCCGGCGGACGGCCCCCCGCCGGCAGGACGTGGACCTCGACCCCGGCCGGCAGGCGGGCCATGTCGTCGGCGAACTGGTGGCGGCGGGCGATCTCGAAGGCCACCAGGGCGACCTCCCACGGGCGCGACGGGACCCGGAGGTCACGCTCCAGGCGGCCCACCTGGAGCACGAACACCCGGTCGGCGCCGAGCTCGACGGCCCGCCCCACCGGCACCGACGCCACCAGCCCACCGTCCATGTAGTGGCGGTCGCCGACGCGCACCGGGGGCAGCAGACCGGGTACCGCGCAGGAGGCCATGACGGCGTCGATGATGGGACCGGAGGAGAACCAGTGGGCCGAGGCGTCCTCCACGCAGGCAGCCACGCACTGGAACGGTACGAGCAGGTCCTCGATCAGCCGGTCGCCGGCCGAATCGGCGATGAGGCGGCGCAGCGCCGACCCGTCGTGGAGGAAGGTACCGTGGCGCACCAGGTTGCCGATCTGGCCGACCACCGAGCCGGAGAAGACGTCGCGGGCCTGCAGCCGGGTCCAGGTCGCGGTCAGGATCTCCACTGCGTCGAGGTCGGGGGACGCGGCCAGGGCCAGCCCGTTCAGCGCACCGACGCTGCTGCCCACCACCACGTCCGGCTCGACGCCGCGCTCGAGCAGAGCCCGCATCATGCCCACCTCGGCCGAGCCGAGCACTCCCCCGCCGCCCAGCACGAACGCGGTCCGCGCCGCCACGTTCAGGCCGCCGGCCCCTCCCCGCCCGGGGCGGGCAGGGAAGCGGTGAACCGGTCGAGCAGCCGGGCCACCTCGTGGGGCCGCTCCTGCATCAGCTGGTGCCCGGCCCCGGCCAGCACCTCGAAGCGGGCATCGGGCAGGAACCGGGCGATGCGGCGGGCGGCGTACACCGGGGTGAGCAGGTCCCGGGACCCGACCATCACCAGTGACGGGGTGGAGGTGGCGGCCAGGGCCCGGCGGGCATCGTGGTCGAGCAGGTCGATGCCCGACGGCAAGGAGGTGGACTGGGGCACCTCGGCCCCGCACCGGCGGACCTCGTCGACGGCCCGGGCCGGCGGGTGGGAACCGAAGGCCAGCCGGGTGAGGACCCACGACAGGTCGTCGTCGCCCATCTGGCGCTGCGGTACCGGGCGGCCGGCCTCGTGACGGGAGCGGACCCGGCGCCCCAGGGCCTTGGCCAGCGGTAGCACCGGCTTCGGGGCGATCTGGTAGGCGGCGGTGTCCATGAACACCAGCCCGGCCACCCTGTGGGCCAGGGCGTCGACGAACTGCCCGGCGAACTCCATCAGGATCATCCCGCCCATGGAGTGTCCGACGATCACCGCGTGGCGCAGGTCGAAGTGCTCGAGGACGGACTCGATGTCGCGGGCGGCGATCGCCCGGCCGAATCCCTCCCGACCAGCCGTGGACGCGCCGTGGCCCCGGACGTCCATGGCCAGGATCCGGTAGCGGTCGGCCATCAGGTGGAACTGGGGGGCCCAGACGCGCGCCTGCAGGGTGATGCCGTGGATCAGCAGCAGGGGCCGTCCGGCGCCCCGTTCGAGCACCCGCAGCGAGCCGCCGTCAGCGGCCGGTACGTCGTGGCTCACCACGTCGTCGGGCAGGTCGTAGAGGGGGTCCAGCTCGGGGTCGACCCGGGACCGGATGGCCTGCGCCGAGTAGCCCAGCGCGATGCGGCCGCCGACGGCGGCCAGGCCGAGCCCGGCCGCCAGGGTGGGGACGAGGACGGTACGTCTGCTCACGACCGGCGTTTATACCCTCGCGACGGGCAGTTCGGTCCCCGCTTGTGCTTGTATCCTCCCCTGATGCCCCCCAGCCTGATGTCCCGGTTGGCCGACCGGGTCCGCCGGGCGCTCGGCCTCGACGACCTGCGCCGGCAGGTCGAGGCCGTGAACGACCGCCTGGCCGGGCTGGAGACCAGGGTCGCCGGCCTGCCCTCGGCGCCCACCTACCCTCGCGGCCCGCTCTATTTCGGCGACCACACCGCCCTGGTCGCCACCCGGTGGGGAGCCAAGATGCTGGTCGACACCCGCGACGCCGCCATCGCCCCCTGGCTGGTGCTCGACGGGATGTGGGAGCCGCACGTCACCTCCTGGATGCAGTCGGCCCTGGGCCGGGGCCAGGTCTTCGTCGACGTCGGGGCCAATGTGGGCTACTTCACCCTGCTCGGCGCCCAGCTGGTCGGCCAGGAGGGCCTGGTGGTGGCGGTCGAGGCCCACCCGGAGCTGGCCGCCATCCTGCAGCGCAACGTGGTCATAAACGGCGTGTACGGGTACGTGACCTGCCACCAGAAGGCGGCCTGGTCGGAGAACACCGAGTTGCAGTTCAACATCCGGGAGAACTTCGCCGGCAACTCCAGCGCCGGCACCATCGCCGCGGCCGACATGACCCGGCTGGGCGACACGGAGCGTCCGGTCACCGTCGACGCGGTGGTCCTCGACGACCTGCTCCAGCACCTGCCGCGGGTGGACGTGATCAAGGTGGACGTGGAGGGAGCCGAGGTGCACGTGTTCCAGGGCCTGCGGCGCACCCTGGCGGCCAACCCCCAGGCGGTCGTGATGTTCGAGTGGGCCCCGGCCCAGATCGAGTCGGTGGGCGACACCCCGGCCCAGCTCATCGCGCTGGTGGAGGAGCTCGGCTTCCAGCTGCGTCTGCTGGAAACGGGCGACACGGTGGACGGAACGGCCCTGATGGCGCTGCCCTACGGCAACGTCGTGGCGTCCAGGTAGCCCCGGACCAGCTCGGCCAACGCCTCACCCACCCGACCCGGAAGGTGGCGGTCCAGCCGGGGATCGCGCGCCGAGGGAGGCAGCTCCACCTGGACACCGCGCCCGGACGGCCGGTTGACCGGGTTGGCCGGGTGCAGGCCCCGCAGCTCCCGCGGGATGTCGTCGAGGTCGGCGACCACCTGCAGCTCGGGAAGGCGGGCGCCGAGGACGACGGCCAGGCGGCCGGCCAGGGCCCGGTTGGTCCCGCCGATCAGCACCCGCCGGGGCTGGCGTACCCGCCCATAGCCGTGCAGCGCCACGGCCACCTCGACATGGTCGAGCCAGTCCCGCAGCTGTGGGGAGTGGTGAGGGTCGACCGACCGGGACGGGACGTGCCAGCGCAGCTCGGCCGGCTGCTCCACCACGTAGAGGGAGGCACCGCTCAGGGCGGCCGCCCGACGGGCGATCTCGGCGGTGCCCGTCTCCAGGCCACCGTGGAAGGCCATGAGCCCGATCGGGGCGCCGAGCACCGACTCCTCCCACACCGCCGGGTGGGCCAGCAGGTCGGGCCACGTCACCTCTGTACTGGCCCCATCGTCGGTCACCGCCTCGGCGACGCTAGTACGCGGCCCGGTCAGCCGGCGTAGGCGACCTCGATGAAGTCGCGCGACTCCCTGGTGGGCCCGAGGTAGCGGTCGGCCGAGCGTTGCATCTGCGGGTACAGCTTGGTGCCGGTGAGGATCGTCGGCTGGGCCGGGTTGGGGTGGGTGAAGATGTTGAAGGTCACCCACTCGGGGTTTATGTCGAGGGTCATGGCCCGCACCGCCCCGGCCCGCTGCAGCGACTCGGCCAGCGTCTTGGCCGTGAGGGCCGGACCGGCGACGTAGACGAGCGCGCCGTTGGCCGTGATGCCCACGCCGGAGCGGGCCACCACCGTCGCGGTGTTGAGGGTCTGGCCCCACACCGCATGGTCGTAGTAGCTCGCCGAGGGCGACACCTGGCCGTTGTCGACCATCGGGACCAGGTTCTGCAGCACGGCGGTCACGTGCGGACCCATGGTCACCTCGCTGCCCCAGGCCCCGACGTCGACCCGGCCGTCGTCGTAGAACACCAGGGATGCCGCCCCCGGGACCAGTGGCACGGCCGTCCGGCCGTCGAGGTAGAAGCCGCCGTGGGCGTCTTGGAAGCGGAACCCGCCGTTGAAGGCGGCCAGCATGGACGGGGCCTCGGCCGGGGTGATGTAGGGGGGATGGCTCCACGACCCCCCGGGCTCGGTGAGGCCCGGAACCAACGACAGGTGCAGCATGTGCGGGTCCATCCAGACCGCACTCGTGATCTCCGAGGTGAACACGGTGTCGGCTCGGAACTGGGCCTCGTACATAGCCGCGTTGCCGTTGACCAGGGGGCCGATGGGCAGCCACTGACCCTCGCCGGGCAGCGCCGGGGACACCACGAGGGGCACCGGCGACGGCGGCGGCAGCACCGTCTGGGCCGGCGCCTTTGCTCTGGGCGCCACGACCTGGGCCTTGGCCTCCGGATTGAGCCCCTTCGGGGTACCACCCTTGGCCGGCTGTTGGGAGGTGTAGTAGTAGGACTCGAACTGGCTGACGATGGACCCCGCCCCATGGCCGCGCAGCCAGTCGGCCCACTTGGCCGAGAAGCTCTCGTTGCCCGGCGTGATGTAGGCCGCGATGGCCGACCACATGGTCAAGAAGCCGACCAGCACGATGAACGCGGCGACGGCGGCCAGGGCCACCCGCAACTGCCTCTGACGACGCGGCGACCGGCGCCGGGGCGGCCGAGGTGGTGGCCCGACCGCCTCGTAGCCGGGCGGGAGCACCGACCGGCTGGGGCTCGGCATCACCGCCGGCTCCGGGCCGGCTGGGCCACCTCGGCCTCGGCGAAGAGGAGGGCCAGAGTGGGGCAGGCGGCCACCGCTCGGCGGGCGTGGCCCAGCAGATGGGCCGGCACCGCCTGGTCGGAGACGATCGGGTAGCCCCAATCGTCGAGCTGCACCATCTCGGGAAGCAGCTCCGCGCACAGACCGTGGGCGTCGCAACGGATCGGGTCGACCAGCAGTCGACGGGTCCGGGTCAAACCATTACCTCCGAGGAGCGAGGGAGAGCCAGGGGTGGCGCCGGCCGGTGGCAGTCCCCTGCGTGGCGGTGGTGGTCGACCTCCCCTTGAAAGGCCTGAATGCCACTACGAATCATACGGACTGCGCCGTCGGGATGGTGGCATGCTCCCCTTCCCTCGATCATCCACAACCACCGGTCGATCTGGGCATTCCACCGGGGCGGCGCGTTCGGGCCGACCAGGCGGCCCACCGCGTCGGCCACGGTGGGTAGGCCCCGGGCACACGGACCGCACTGCCCGGCCGACTGCCCGGCCAGCCAGGAGGCGATGGCGGCCACCGCCCTCAGCCCGCACGATTGTGGACCGACGACCACGATGACCCCGCAGCCGAGGGAGGCCCCGGCCGGCGCCAGCCCCTCCGGATCCACCGTGGCCGCGGCCACGGCGGCAGCGTCCAGCCACGTGCCCGCGTAGCCCCCTATGAGCACGCCCTGCACCGGCTCGGACGGTCCGGCCGGCCCGATCAGGTCGGTCAGCCGGGTACCCAGGGCCACCTCGTGGACCGACGGGTGCCGGACGTCTCCGCTGATGGTGACCAGGGCGCTACCGGGATGGGCGGCCCCGCCCACCGAGGCGAACCAGTCGGCTCCGAAGCGGCCGATCAGCGCCACGTGGGCCAGTGTCTCGGGGTTGTGCACCAAAGTGGGCCGGCCGTCCACCCCCTGCTCCCAGGGCCGCGACGCGAAGGTCGGCAGGGGCGCCGCTCCGTTGATCCAGCCGATGAGGGCCGACTCCTCCCCGGTCACGTACCCGGCCGGCGCCACCTCCATGCGCACCGGGACCCGGTCCTGGCGGTGCCGGGCCCGTTCGGCCAGCGCGTGGCCGGTCGCCCGCCAGGCGGTCGAGGCGTGCTCGTCGATGCAGACGATCACCTCCGATGCCCCCACCGCCTCGGCCGCCATGGCGGCCCCGTCGAGGATCAGGTGGGGGGCGTGGAGGAGGAGCGTTTTGTCCTTGTTGCTGGCCGGTTCGCCCTCCGTAGCGTTGACCACGACCACCGAGCCCCGCCGCTCGGCCACTGACGACCACTTCCGGGTGGCCGGGAAACCGGCTCCGCCCCGACCACCGAGGCGGGCCCGCCCGAGCTCGTGGATCAGACCGGGCCCTCCGGCCGGGCGGGGCCCCCACTGCTGCAGGTGGGCGGCCAGGTCGGGGCGGCCCACAGTGGCCAGCAGGCGGGGTAGGTAATGGCTGGTCGGGCTCATCTGTGCGACCCCGGGGTCGGCGCGCCGGGAGCGAGCTGGGCCGAGGGGGTGCCGGCCCGCCGGGCCCATCCGGCCCGTAGCGGACCCTGCGACGCCCAGGCGGCCACGCTCACCACGATCACCGCCGTCGCCGCCGCCCCACCCAGCCGCCGGCCCACCGGGGCGGTCGTCCAGCGGGTGGACAGGCGCCAGGCCAGGGCGGCCAGGACCAGACCCACGCACACCACATACAGCAGCTGTACCCAGCCGGTGCGGGCGTCGGTACCGGTGCCCAACCCGTGCACCACCGCGATGGGCCAGCAGGCGTAGGCGGCCCAGTGCAGCATCCGCCACGCGCGCAGCCCCATCCTCTGGCGCAGGAGGCTGGTCACGACCAGCGCTATGAGCAGGTCGAACGACAGCGCCCCGAGACCCAGCCACAGGGGCCGGTACCGGCCGATGAACGGGATGACCGCGTCGATCAGGGCAATGGGGGCGAACGGGTCGGCCACTGCGGTGACGATATGTACCGCCAGCGTGGCCACCGCCAGCAGCGAGGCGTTGCGGTGCAGCCCGGCGATGAGGAACCGGGGCAGGCCGGGTCGGGCGTAACGGACCAGTTGGGCCACCCCCAACCCGACGGTGACGGTCAGGAGGATCAGGCTGACCAGGCCGAAGCTGCGGGTCAGGTACCACAGGGCCTTGGGGTCCGTCGCGGCTACGAGCACGGGGCCAGCTCCTCCCCGGGCCACCCGGCCAGGGTCTGGACCGGCCCGGCCGCCGGGACCAGGCGGGCCGGCAGGCGCCGCTCGCGCAGCCAGGCCGGGGCCGCCGGACCCATGATCATCGCCGCGCACGACGCGATGTTGGCGTCGAGGCACGACGCCGCGGCCACACTGACCGACGACCAGTGCTCCCCGGCCGGTGCCGACGTGTGGGGGTCGATCAAATGGTGGACGGGGCGCCCGCCGCGCCGCCAGCGCCGCACCGATGTGCTCGAGGTGGCCAGGCCGCCGTCGTGGATGGCGACCACCGGCCCGGGGCCGTCGAGGGGGGCGGCGTGGTCGTTCGTGATGCGGACCGGCCAGCCGGCCACCGGAGCCGGCCCGGCCACCGCCACGTCGCCGCCCAGGCTCACGAGGACCCCGCCCCCGAGGGCCCCGGCGATGCTCCGGGCCGCCCGGTCGGCGCACAGGGCCTTGGCGGTGGCCCCCAGATCGAGACGCACGCCGGGCGGCAACGCGACCGTCCGCCTCGCCCGGTCCAGGGTGACCGCCCGCCATCCCGGCACCGGCCGGACGGCCAGCTGCAACGGTGGCCCGTCCGGCGCGATCAGACCGAAATCGCGGTCGTACCCGACCAGGTTCAAGGCCCGGCCCACCGTCGGGTCCACCAGCCCCCCGGTCAGGCGGGCGGCCCGTAGTGCGGCGTCCAGCGCGTCGAGGAGCAGGTCCGATACCGGGACCGGTCCCCGGCCGGCCGACCGGTTGAGCCCCTCCAGCTCGCTGTCGTCGCGGAATCGGCTGCACACCCGGTCGCACAGGTCCAGCTCGGCCCGCAAGCGGTCCCGGGCCGGCTCGGCCAGCGACCCGTCGGTAAGGACCAGCGCGGCGGTCGTCCCCAGGGCCGCGAACGGGGTGACGGTGAAGAGGCCGCTCACGATCCTCCGGAGCTGACGACCGGGGGGTTGTAGGTGGTCTGGGGCGGGGTGGTGGGGGGCGCGAGGGTCTGTGCCGGCGCCGCCTGCGAGGTCTCCCCACCCCCGGCGTCATCGGCTCCCGACGTGCCGTCACCGGCCGGCGCCGCGGTGGCGGGGGGAGCCGAGGTGGTGGCCGGGGTGGATGAGCGGGTAGCGGTGGACGAGCTCCGACCGGGAACCGCCTTGGCCACGCCGGCGGTGAACACGCCGGCGGTGACCACGGCGCCGGCGGCCAGAAGGCGGGTGGTCTTCGACAGGCGCAGCAGCCCCTCGTCGCGATCCAGTTCCCTTCTCATGCGATCCAGTGTGGGCGAAGGATCCGAAGAGGGCGGTTAGCGCCAGGTAAAGGTTCGGTCAAGGGCCGGCTCACTCAGCGGGCGTGGAAGAACGGAATCTGGGCCAGGTAGTGGTGGGTCGGGCCGAGCATGACCACCCCGAGCAGGACGCCCGCGACCAGGCTGATCACCAGGGCCCACTGCCGCGCCGATGCCCCGCGGACCTGCGAGCGGGTACGGCGGGCCATGTCGAGGGGGGCCAGTTGGGCCGTTTCCGCCAGGTGCCCGAGGACGTGTATGACCATCGCCCCGAACCACAGGACGAAGCTGGCCTTGTGCACGAACAGCAGGTGACGACCGAGCGCGTTCGGGGCCAGGACCAGGGCCACGCCCGACGCCAGCATGATCACGGTGAGGACGACCAGCACCGGTCCGAGGAGGCGCAGGATCGCCGGCGGCGGGCCCTTGCGCCGGTAGGCCGGGGCCCCCCGGTAGTAGCGGACGAAGCGCCACGTCGTCGAACCCATCTTCAGCAGCACCGGGGGGATGAGCACCATCCCGAGGAACACGTGCCAGGTCAGATGCTGACGCACCCCGAGGATGGTCACTCCCTCGAGGAAGAACAGCACGAGTAAGACGGCGGCCGCGGCCCCGGTCAGGCGGGCGTTGGACTCCACCCCCGAGCCGCCCCCGCGCCGCCGGACACCGACGGGGCGGTTCGGGCCGGCCGAGTGTCGGGGCACATATCGGGACGAGGAGTCTTCGATCACCACGAAAGGCAAAGTAGGCCCCCTCCGGCCGGCGGTCCGGGCAGGCCGGGCAACCTTTGCCGAACCTTTACCTCGATCGGGGAGCAGCTACCTCGGGGCGGGGAGCAGCACCACGGCGTCGAGCCCGTGCGGCGCGACGGCCCGGAGCTCGACCTCGAGCCCGTTGCGGTGGCTGAGCTGGCGCACGACGGCCAGGCCCAGCCCGCTGTGGCCCGACGGCCGCGACGGGGCCTGCCAGAAGCGGTCGAAGGCCCGGCGCCGGTCCTCTTCGGCCAACCCCGGCCCCTCATCGGTCACATGGACCTCGACCGCGCCGCGTCCGGTCCGCCGCAGGGCCATGACGATGGTGGCGCCCGGGGGGCTGACCTCGACCGCGTTGGCCAGCAGATTGTCCAGGATCTGCTCCAGATCGCCCGGTTGGAGGGGGCGGCGCCAGCCACCGGGGCGGTCGTCTTGGAGCTCCAGGCGCAGGTCCTTCTCGGCGGCCAGGGCGGACCAGGCCTCGCTGCGCTCGGCCATCACCGCCGCCACATCGACGGGGACCGGGGCGATCACCTCCTGCCCGGCCCGGCTGAGGGCCAGGAGCCCGTCGACCAGCCGGGACAGCCGCTGCACCTCCCCGCCCACAGCCGCGATGGAGTCCTGGCTGGCCGGGTCGGCGGTGGCGCCGAGGTTCTCCAGGCGCAGGCGCAGTGCGGTCAGCGGCGACCGCAGCTGGTGGGAGGCGTCGGCGACGAAGCGTTTCTGGCCCTCGATGAGCTCGTCGAGCTGCGCCGCCATGTGGTTGAACTGCCGGGCCAGGGAGCGGATCTCGGCCGGCCCGGCCTCCTCGGCGGCCCGCGACGCCAGGTTGCCGCGGGCGAAGCGGTCGACGGTGGCCTCCAGCCGGCCGAGGGGCAGGGCCAGGGAGCGGGCCAGGACCACGCCGGCCAGGACGGCCACCAGGACGGCACCGGCCGCGATCAGGGCCAGGGCCAACCAGATCTGGTGGATGCGGCGCTCGGTCAGGGCCGCCGGGGCGCCGAGGACCACGGCCGCGGCATCGTGGCCGTCGACCACGACCGGGACGGCGGCCACCGCGAAGGCGGCGTCCTCGTCCTCGGTGAAGACCGAGACCGTCTGGCCGGAGAGCGCCTTTTCGACCAACGGATGCCACTCGCCCTGCCAGTCGTGGTGAGCCTCGGAGCTGGAGGAGGCCAGCACCGCGCCGCTCGCCGCGACCAGCACGACCTCGCCGCCGGTGTGCTCCTCGTAGCTGGCCACCGTCGCCTGCAGCTGGACCTTCTTGGAGTCGTCGAGCGACTGGCCGACCAGGGCGACCAGCCCCGAGGCGTCCTTCTCCGCCTGGTTGGTGGCCAACTGCCGTTCGAAGCGCTGCGCCAGGGTGGCCAGGGGCACCTCCAGGATGAGCAGGATCAGCACCGCCAGGCCGAGGTAGGAGAGGAGCAGGCGCCGGGTCAACCCTCACCGACCAGGGCGCCCCCGAGGCGCAGCCCGACCTTGCGCACCGTCTCGATCCACTCCGGGTGACCCAGCTTCTTGCGAAGCGACGCCACGTGGACGTCGACCGTCTTGGTCGGCCCGTACCAGTGGGGATCCCAGACCTCCTCCAAAATGGTCTGGCGATCGACCACCGCCCCCGGGTCGGCGGCCAGCAGGACCAGCAGCTCGTACTCCTTCGGCGAGAGGGTGATCTCACCCGCTCCGACGAACACCTTGCGGGCCCGCCGGTCCAGCCGGAGCGGTCCGAGCTCCTGCACCCCCTCGGCGGCCGGCTCGGGCACCCGGCGCATCACGGCCCGGATCCGCGCCACCAGCTCGCGAAAGCCGAACGGCTTGACCAGGTAGTCGTCGGCGCCCAGCTCGAGGCCGAGCACCTTGTCCCCCTCGTCACCGCGGGCGGTGATCACCAGGATGGGGACCGCCGACACGGCGCGGATCTGCTGGCACACCGAGTAGCCGTCCATGTCCGGCAGGCCCAGGTCCAAGATGACCAGATCGGGATGGTGGCCGGCCAGCGCGTCGCGGCCGCTCGCCACCCGCACCACGCTGAACCCCTCCCGGGCCAGACCCTCGACCAGCGGCTCGGCGATGGCGTCGTCGTCCTCCACGAGGAGCAGCTGCACCCCGAAAGGATGGCACCTGGGCCCGCCCCGGAGGGATCCGGGTCAGACGGTGGCGACCGCCGGCTGGGGCTCGGACTGCGGCTCGGCGTACTCGGGGGGCACCGGGCGGCCCCCGGCCGTCTGCAGGGCGACGCGCAGGTCGTGCGGGTTGGTGGCGGCGGCGAAGGCGGTCTGCAGGGTGATGCGGCCGGCCTGGACCAGCGACAGCAGGCTCTGGTCGAAGGTCATCATGCCGTGGTACTCGCCGTCGGCGATCTGCTCCTCGATGGTGTCGCCGGGGGCGGTGGGATCGATGATGCGGTCGGCGATGCGCCCGGTGACCACCATGGCCTCGATGGCCGCGGCCCGGCCCTGCCCGTCGGCGAGCGGCACCAGGCGCTGGCTGACCACCCCCTTCAGGGCCTCGGCCAGGGTGAGGCGGACCTGGTGGTGCTGGGTGGGGGGAAAGAAGTCGACGATGCGGTTGATGGTCTCGGTGGCGTTGGTGGTGTGCAGCGTGGACAGCACCAGATGGCCGGTCTCGGCCGCGCTCAGGGCGGCCGCCACCGTCTCGGTGTCGCGCATCTCGCCGATGAAGATGACGTCGGGGTCCTGGCGCAGCACCCGGCGCATGGCCTGGGCGTAGTTGTCGGTATCGGTACCGATCTCGCGCTGCCAGATGACCGACCGCTTGTCGTTGTGGATCACCTCGATGGGATCCTCCAAGGTGACGATCTTGCACGCCCGGGAGGTGTTGATGTGGTCGATCATGGCGGCCAGCGTGGTCGTCTTACCCGACCCGGTCGGCCCGGTGACGAGGATCATGCCCCGCTGCTCGTCGGCCAGGCGGGTGACCACGGGGGGCAGACCGAGCTGGTCGGCGGTGACCGCGTTGGGCAGGACCAGCCGCAGCACCACCGCGACGGTACCCCGCTGGCGGCAGGCGTTGCCCCGGAAGCGGCCCACGGTCGGCACCGACACCGAGAAGTCGGCCTCCCCGGTGGTCTCGAACTCGACCAGGCGGTCGGGGGGCAGGAAGCGCTTCAGGCCCTCCCGCATCTCGACCGCTTCGACGGGGGGGAAGGGGATCGGGCGCAGATCGCTGTTGACCCGGATGCGAGGTGGGCTGCCGGCGCCGATGTGCAGGTCGGAGCCACCGAACTTGACGAGGTGAGCCAACATGGCGGCCAGGTCCCACATGTGACATGTCATCGGATGATCGTGGGACGCGATGAACGAATCACCGGCCGGGTGGCGCCAATAACCTTTAACGGAAGTCCCGGAAAGGGCTGTTGGCGCCGGAAAGGGGCGCATCGGCGAACCTCGAGTCCCTGCCGGCGGGGGGCGATAGCACAGGCATGGATGTGCTGACCGCCCTGCGTCAATCCCCCCGACCGCTTTCCGACGACGAGTTGGCCGAGATGCTCGGCCGGGACAGCCGCACCATCGGCCAGGAGTGCCGGACCCTCGCCTTTCGCGGCCTGGTGATCCGCGAGCAGTTGCCCAACAAGATGGTCAACAAGGTCTACCGGGGCGACTGACCGGCACAGCCGTTAGCCTGCACCCCGCCGACGCGACGACGGGGGACCTCTGCCGCTCGGGAGCCTGCCACCTGCCGCCGGAGGACCGCCCGCCATGCTGATCGACCCGCTCGACGAGTACCCGATCCACCAGGTGCCGATGTCGATGGCCTACGTCGCGACCAGCGATCGAAACGTGTACGACCGGTGCATATTCCAGGGTCAGGACCACCAGGCGGAGACCTATTTCCTCACCGGCCTCGGGGTGTACCCGAACGCCGGCATCACAGACGCGTTCATGTCGGTCCGGCGCGGCGACCGGCAGTGGTCGCTGCAGACCTCGGCCGTCCGCCCCGCCGACCGCATGGCCCAGGCCGCCGGCCCCTACCGGATCGAGGTGGTGGAACCGCTACGTCGGCTCCACCTGTCGTCTGACGACCCCGAGCTGGCGTTCGATCTCACCTTCACCTCCGACTACGAGCCCCTGCGTGAGCCCCAGCACGTGAAGTACGCCGAGCCCACGGGCAAGGTCTCCCTGGAGGGCTGCCGCTTCGCCCAGGTCGGGGCCTGGGAGGGCCGGATCACCGTGGGCGGCGCGACCGTCACCGTCGATCCGGGCCGCTTTACCGCCACCCGGGACCGGTCATGGGGCATCCGCCCGGTCGGCCCGCCCGACCCGGAGGGGCGCCCCGGCGGCGGCCAGCCCCATGTGTGGTGGATCTGGGCCCCCATCCGCTTCGAGGACTTCGGCGTGCACATCATGGTCGACTCCGAGCCCGACGGGTTCCGCACCGTCAACTACGCGGTCCGGTACTGGCCCACCGCCACCGGCCGCCGGCTGGAGCAGCTGGGCTGGCCCGAGGTAGACATCCGCTACCGGCCCGGCACCCGCATCCCCGAGGGCGCCACCATCCACCTCCGCACGGTCGACCGCCGCCCCCTCGACATCGAAGTGGACTGCCTGACCTCCATCCCGTTGCACCTGGGCTGCGGCTACGGGAACGACCCGGAGTGGAACCACGGGCGCTGGATGGGCGAGTCGTGGCGGCGGCTCATCGAGCTCGACTACACCGACCCCGAGGTACAGGCCCGCATCCCGTGGGGCGGCATCGACCACCTGGCCCGGGCCACCTGCGACGGCCAGACCGGCTACGGCATATTCGAGCACGGCACCATCGGCCGCCACGATCCCACCGGCATGACCGACCTGACGTCGGTCGCCGGCTGAACGTTTCTGCGCGAGAGGGGACAGATGACCGGTAACGAGCTTCCAGGCGTCCTGCGGGTGACCGAGGTGGCCCCGGGCCACTGGCAGGCCCCCCACCCCGAGGAGGACCCCGAGGGCCGGGACATCGTGTTCAGCGGCCAGCTGCTGGCCCAGATGATCATGGTCTCGGCGACCGCGGCCGGCGGGGCCAAGGAGACCAAGTCCATCCATGCGGTGTTCGCCCGGGCCGGGCGCTACAGCGCCGGGCCGGTCGAGCTGTACCTGGAGTCGATGCACGCCGGGCGGGCGTGGGCCAGCGACACGGTCACCGCCCGCCAGGGGGACCAGCTGCTCTGCCGCGGCCTGGTGCTCCTGAACGCGGTGGAGCCCGACCTCATGCGCCACCAGCCGCCCATGCCGGACGTGCCCGGGCCCGATGACGGCCGGCCGGTCGGCCACAACGTGATCTTCCCCGGGGCCGAGGTGCGGGAGGTGGGCGACCCGTCGGCGAGCGCGCCCGACGGCTCGCCGGTGCTGCACCTGTGGGTGCGGGGTCCCTCCGGGATGGGCGGGGCCGACGGTCGCACCGCGGCCCACCAGGCGGTGGTGGCGTGGTCCCAGCCCGGGTTCATCATCGGCACCGCCATGCGGCCCCACGCCGACGCGGTGGACCAGTCCCAGGCCCACCGCAGCGTCTCCACCGGGGTCATATCGCACACCGCCCACTTCCACGAGGCGGCGGACGTCTCCGACTGGCTGCTGTTCAGCCATGTGGCCCCCTACGCGGGGCACGGGCGGGTCTTCGGTCACGGGGCGGTCTGGGACCGTTCCGGGCGTCTGGTGTCCACCTTCGCCCAGGACAGCATGGCCCGGCGGGTGGAGCGGGCCCTCGATCCGCGCCGGGACATGTAGCGGTAGGCCCAGGTAGCGGCCGGCGCCAGGCCGGCGCCAGGGCCAGGTAGCGGCCGGCGCCGGGCCGGCGGCGGCCTCCCGCCTACTGCTCGGCCAGGATGGCGTCGAGGCGCGCCGCCGCCGACGCCGCGGCGGGCTCAGCGCCGTCAGTGGTGATCACCACCTTGGTCAGGCCGGCCCCGAAGCGGAACGGTGCCTCGTAGCCCGGCCCCACCGGGGGCCCCTGCTCCCACCCGCATGTCAGACCACCGCCGGTCAGGCTGTACCGGGCGATGGGCACCCGGGTGACGGGTCCCGCCGCCACCTCCAGCCCATCCACCAGCAACCGACCGGCGCCCGCCGCTCCGGAGCCGGCACCGGCCGGGTGAGGGGCGAATTCGAAACCGATCACGTGGCGGCCCGGCGCCACCGGCGAGGCCGCCTCGATGACGTCGAGCGAGGCTCCGACGAAGTTGTTGACATAGCGCGGCCGCCCGGCCAGGAGATGGAGGCTCCAGCCCCCGAGCCCCGTCCCCATGGCCACCAGCACGCCGGCGGCCGGTTCGGGACCGCCGGCGGGGATCTCCACGTGGGCCTCGATGCGGTGGGCCCGACCCCGCAGCGGGGTCACCCGGTACTCCGCCACGATGGCGCCGCCGGGGTACACGACGTGCTCGCGCCTCGACACCGGGAAGTGCCTGGGATCCATGAGAGCTTCCATCAAACGGTGGTCGACCGGCAGGACCTGATATTTTTCCGCTTCCTCCCACCACTGCTCCACCATCCGGGCCAGGCGGTCCGGTTCGGCTCGGGCCAGGTCCTCGGTCTCGGAGGGGTCCACCTCGACGTGGTACAGCTCCCAGATGTCGTCGTCGTAGGACCGGTCGGGGTCCCGGCCCTCCTGGTACATGTCGATGAACGGGTGGAACGTCACCGCCTTCCACCCCTCCTGGTAGAGGGCCCGGCTGCCGAACATCTCGAAGTACTGCACCCGGTGGGCCTCGGGGGCGGCCGGGTCGAGCAGGACCGGGGCCTGGCTGACCCCTTCGATGGGGGCCTGGGGCACTCCGGCGATGGTGGCCGGAGGGGTGATCCCGATCAGGTCCAGCACTGTCGGCACCACGTCGATGGCGTGGGCGAACTGGCGGCGCGCCCCGGTGCCGGCCGGGATGCGGGCCGGCCAGGAGAAGATGCACGGATCGGCCACCCCGCCCTGGTGGACCTCCCGCTTCCAGCGCCGGAACGGCGTGTTGCCGGCCATGGTCCAGCCCCAGGGGTAGTTGTTGTGGGCGGTCGCGGTACCCAGCTCGTCGATGCGGGCCCGCAGCTCCTCGGGGCCGGCAGCGGCCACGTTCCACGTGCGCACGTCGTTGATCGAACCGAGCGGTCCGCCCTCGGCGCTGGCCCCGTTGTCGGACACGATGACCACGACCGTGTCCTCCCACTCCCCGAGTGCCCGGACGAAATCAAACACCCGCCCGACCTGAGCGTCGGCGTGGGACAGGAACCCGGCGAAGCATTCCATGAACCGGGCCGCCACCCGCCGGTCCTCGTCGGCCAGGTCGTCCCAGGGCGGGACCCAGTGGGGGCGGCCCGACAGGCGGGTCCCGTCGGGGAACAGGCCCAGCTCCATCTGCCGGGTGAACACCCGCTCCCGCAGGCTGTCCCACCCGCTGTCGAAGCGGCCCCGGTAGCGGTCGATCCACTCCGCCGGCGCCTGGTGGGGCGAGTGGCAGGCGCCGGTGGCGAAGTAGAGGAAAAAGGGGGTGTCCGGAGCGGCCGACCGCACCTCGCCGAGGTAACGGATGGCCCGGTCGGCCAGGTCCTCGGTCAGGTGGTAGCCCTCGGCCGGGGAAGCGGGCGGAACGACGGAATGATGGTCCTGGTACAGGGACGGCACGAACTGGTGGGTCTCGCCCCCGTGGAAGCCGTACCAGCGCTGGAAGCCCCGGCCGCACGGCCAGGTGTCGCGCCGGGCCGCCTGGTGGGTCTCCCCCTCCGGGGTGATGTGCCACTTGCCGACGGCCAGCGGGGCGTAGCCGTACTCGGCCAGGATCTCCGACAGGAAGCCGTTCTTTCTCGGGATCCGGCCGGAGTAGCCGGGGTAGCCGAGAGCCAGGTCGGTGATGCGACCCATGCCGTTGCTGTGGTGGTTGCGACCGGTCAGCAGGCAGGCCCGGGTGGGCGAGCACAGCGCGGTGGTGTGGAAGTTCGCCAGCTTTACCCCGCCGGCCGCCACCGCGTCGAACACCGGGGTCTCTATCTCCGAGCCGTAGCAGCCCAGCTGGGCGAAGCCCACGTCGTCGAGCACCACCAGCACCACGTTGGGCGCGCCCGGCGGCGGCGCCGGGTCGGGCGGCCACCACGGCTCCGACTCGCGCCAGGTGCGCCCGATGCGGCCCTCGAACCCCTCGTCCCCCATGACCCAGAGTATGGCGCCGGGCGGCGGCGCCGGCAGGGGCGCTGGGCGACGGCGCCGGGCGGCGGCGCCGGCAGGGGCGCCGGCAGGGGCTCCAACGGGGCGGAGGACGACGTCGGTGATCGGGGATACAGGTCGAGCTCCAGCTACCCGGCTGACCCAGGTTTCGTTACCGGGTGTGCGAAGCGGCCATCTCGGAGGCGCCCGGCACCGGCTGGGTACCGTCGGCCAGCGGCAGTCGGACCTCGACCCGGGCTCCCACCGCGCAGTCCACGAAGGCCACCGTGCCGCCGTGACGGGTCACGATGTCCTTGACGATGGCCAGGCCGAGCCCGGCCCCCCCCTCCTCGAAGGCCCGGGCGTCGTCGAGGCGGGTGAAGCGCTCGAACACCCGGCCCCGGTCGGCGGGGGCCACCCCCGGACCGTCGTCTTGGACCGTCAAGGCGACCCAGCCGTCCCGGGTCGCGACCGTGACCGAGACGTGGTGGGAAGCATGACGCGACGCGTTGTCGACCAGGTTGCCGACCAGGCGGCGGGCCAGCTCCTTGGGCATCCGCACCACCGCACCACCGCAGAGATCCGCGGCCACCGCGATACCCGCCCGTATCGGTCGTGCCGCCAGGTCGGTGCGGGTGATGTCGATCAGGTCGATCACCGGGTCGATCCGGTCATGGGTGCGGGGGGTCTGATCGAGGCGGGCCAATAGCAGCAGATCGCGGACCATCACCTCTAGGCGGGCCTCCTCGGCCAGGGCCCCGACCACCGTGGTCTCCCAGTCGGTGGCCGACCCCCCGGCCAGCCCCACTTCCAGCTGCGCTCGCAGGGAGGCCAACGGGCTGCGCAACTCGTGGGAGGCATCGGCCACGAAGTCCTTCTGCTGGTCATGGGCCGCCTCGAGGCGGGCCAGCATGTGGTTCATGGTTGCGGCCAGCCGGGCGATCTCGTCGTCACCGGGTGGTTCGGGCAGCCGGCGGTGCAGCCCCAGGCTGGTGATCTCCGACGCCTCGGCCCGGATGGTCTCGATGGGCCGCAGGGCCCGACCGATGATCATCCAGCTGGTTCCGGCCACGACCAGCAGGAGGAGGGGGAGGCCGATGAGCAGCCCCAGGGTGACGTCGCGAACGGCGAAATCGCTGGTCACGAGGGAGTAACCGGTGAAGACGGTCAGCGGCCGGGCCGCGGTCCCGGCGGGCAGGACCACGAGCATCTGCCGGCTGTCCTGATCCAACGGGCTGCGAGCGATGCGCTTGACCTCCACGGTGGAGCGGGGCGGGGCCGGTGGTCCGAGCGGGGCCTGGCCGGCGATGTTGGCCGAGGCGGCCACCACCTGTCCCGACGAGTCGATCACCTGGGCGTAGGTGGCGTCCTGGGTCGGCAGTCCGAGCACCGGCGGCAGCCGCCCACCGCCGGCCAGGGCGGCGATGTCGGCCGCCCGGACCACCGCCGCGCTGCGCCGGTTGTGGTCGAGCGAGGCTCGGAACCGGGAGATGAGGATCGCCGACCCGATACAGAGGGCCACTGCCACGATGACGGTGGCGGCCAGCGTCGTGCGGAGCCGCACCGAACCCATGACCCGGGCCCGGCGGCTAGGCATCACCGTCGATCAGGCGGTAGCCCGACCCGCGCAAGGTCTCGATGCTGTTGATCGCGAAGGGACGGTCGATCTTGCGGCGAAGAGCGCTCATGTGGACCTCCACCACGTTCGGGTCCCCGTCGAAACCGAAGTCCCACACGTGGTCCAAGATGTCGGACTTGGTCACGACCTCGCCCGGCCGGCGCATCATGTACTCGAGCACGGCAAACTCTCTACCCGTCAGGTCGATCTCCACCCGGCCCCGGGTGCAGCGCCGGGTGGCCGGATCGAGGATCAGGTCTCCGCAGGTGAGCACGGCCGGCCGGCGCATCCGGCCCCGCCGCAGCAGGGCCCTGATCCGGGCCAACAGGACGACGTAGGAGAAGGGTTTGCTCAGGTAGTCGTCGGCGCCGGTGTCGAGGGCCTCTGCCTCGTCGTACTCACCGTCTTTGGCGGTGAGCATGAGTATCGGCGACCAGTCCCCCCTCTCCCGCAGTCGGGCGCAGAGCTGGTAGCCATTGAGCTTGGGGACCATGATGTCCATCACTATGGCGTCGTAGCGGTTCTCCGCCGCCAGCCAGTCGCCCTGCTGACCGTCGAGAGCCACGTCGACGGCGAAGCCCTCCGCCTCCAGCCCCCGCTTCAGGGCCCCGGCCAGACGCTTCTCGTCCTCGATGACCAAGAGCCGCACCGCCCCAGTCTCGCGCCACCAAGCTGAAGACCGGCTGAAGAGAAGCTGACCCGGCGGCGAGCGGGCGAGCGACCGGCGAGCGGGGCGGAAGACTACCGGTGCGGAGCCCCGACATGGTGGCGCCCGGCGCGATGAGCTTCAGCGGGGCTTCAGCCAGGCCGTCCCATCCTGATGGGGTGAGAGCCTCCTCAGCCCCTGGGGTCGGCGGCTGGCGGCGCCCCGTCCCGGCCCCGTGAGCGGACCGACCCGGGCCTCCCACCCTCCTGTCGATGCCCGCTCGGCGCGCTACCCCGGCAATGGCCGCTCCCCCGCCCATCGCGGCCGGGGCCGGACCCGGAGCAGGCGGCGCCCGACGCTGCGTTACGGGGCCCGCCTCGTCGGAGTGCTGGTGGCGGCGGTGTGCCTGTTCATCGGGGCGTCGCTCATCGGGGCGGCCACCACGCCCGGCAACCAGGGTTTCAATGCCAAGTG
>JAKBAX010000235.1 GCA_021808785.1 Actinomycetes bacterium
CGGTGGTGCCTGCCCTCGACCTGTCCACCCGGCGTACCACCACCGCTACCAGCGTCCTCGACGCCGCCCATCTGGAGCCTTGAGCCAAGTGCCTGTCACCGACGCCCCGAAGATCGTCACCCGGCGCCTCCATCAGCACCGGTCCTGGACCCTGGAGTCATACCTGGCCGACGGCGGCTACGAGGGCCTGCGCAAGGCCCTCTCCATGACGCCGGAAGAGATCCACGACTCGGTCAACACGGCCAACATCTTGGGCCGGGGCGGGGCCGGCTTCGAAGCGGGCCGCAAGTGGGGGATGCTGCGCCAGGCCTCGCCGGTGTATCTCACCATCAACGGCGACGAGAGCGAGCCGGCCACCTTCAAGGACCACGCCCTGATCGAGGGTGACCCGCATCAGTTGATAGAGGGCGCCCTGATCTGTGCCTACGCCGTCGGCGCAGCCCAGATCTTCCTCTACGTGCGGGGCGAGTTCCCCCTCGCCATCGAGCGGCTCCAGGCCGCGCTCAACGAGGCCTACGAGTACGGCGCGGTGGGGCGGCGCATCTTCGGCCACGATTTCTCGATCGACATCGTCGTGCACCCCGGAGCCGGCGCCTACATATGTGGGGAGGAGACCGCGCTGCTGGAGAGCCTGGAGGGCAAGCGGGGTTACCCCCGGATCAAGCCCCCGTTCTTCCCGGCGGTCATGGGCCTCTACGGGGCCCCCACCATCGTCAACAACGTCGAGACGGTGTCCAACCTGCCCTGGGTGATCCTGAACGGGGGCGATGACTTCGCCGCCCTCGGAGAGGGCCGCTCCAAGGGAACCAAGCTGATCGCCCTGGCCGGTCATGTGAAGCGCCCGGGCAATTACGAGCTGGAGTGGGCCAAGGTCAGCTTCCGGGAGCTCATCTTCGATCCCCGCCTCGGTGGTGGCATTAGAGATGACAACAATTTGAAGGCCATCATCCCAGGTGGTGTCTCATCGCCGTGGATCGGCCCCGAACACCTCGACGTGTCGTTGTCCAACGAGGCCATAGCCGGAATCGGCAGCATGGCCGGGTCCGGTTCGGTCATCCCGATGGACCACACGACCTGTACCGTCCGGGCCGCGTGGCGAATAGTGCGCTTCTTCCACCGGGAGTCCTGCGGGCAGTGCACCCCCTGCCGTGAGGGCGGAGGCTGGCTGGAGAAGGTGCTCGAACGCATCGAAGCGGGCCAGGGACGCGAGGCCGATCTGGATCTGCTGATGGACATCTGCGACAACATCTCTCCCGGTGTCGCCTGGCCCCCCGCCCAGACCACCATCTGTGTGCTGGGGCCCTCCATGCCGCCGTCGGTGGCGGCCGGCCTGCGCATGTTCAAAGACGAGTACCTGACCCACATCCGGGACGGGCGCTGCCCGTTCCCGCCCGACCGACTGCCGCGGAGGCTGGCCCGTGTCTGACGCCACCCCGGGAGCAACGCCGGTCCGCCTGGTCAAGAAGCCGCTCGTCACCGAGAGCGCGGTGGGCACCTCGCCGCCGACCCCCAATCGCAGCGGCGAGACCGTGACCATCAACCTCGACGGTCGGGACGTAACGGCCCGGGCCGGTCAGTGGATCATCGACGCGGCCGACGAGGCCGGGGTGTACATCCCCCGCTTCTGCTACCACCCCCGCATGAAGCCGGTGGGCATGTGCCGCATGTGCCTGGTCGAGGTGGAGGGCCCTCGCGGCGCCACCCTCATGCCGGCCTGCTACAACCCCGTGTCCGACGGGATGCGGATCCGGACCAACAGCGAGAAGGCGGTCAAGGCCCAAGAGGGCGTGCTCGAGTTCCTCCTCGTCAACCACCCGCTCGACTGCCCGGTCTGCGACAAGGGCGGTGAGTGCCCCCTGCAGGACCAGACCATGGCCTACGGTCCCGGCGAGAGCCGCTTCGTCGAGGAGAAGCGCCACTGGGAGAAGCCCATCCCCATATCCGATCTGGTGTACCTGGACCGGGAGCGCTGCATCCAGTGCGGCCGCTGCGTGCGCTTCGCCGACGAGGTGGCCGGCGACCCGCTGATCGACTTCGCCGAGCGGGGCGACCAGACCGAGGTGGCCATCTTCCCGGACCAGCCCTACGCCTCGTACTTCTCGGGCAACGTGGTGCAGATCTGCCCCGTGGGGGCCCTCACCGCCAAGCCCTACCGGTTCAAGGCCCGCCCCTGGGACCTGCAGCAGGTCGAGAGCACCTGCACCAACTGCGCGGTCGGTTGCCGGGCCGCGGTGCAGTCCAGCTCCAACGAGCTGACCCGCCTGATCGGTGTGGATTCGGACCCGGTCAACTGGGGCTGGCTCTGCGACAAGGGCCGCTTCGCCTACCCCACCGCGTCGGGGGCCACCCGCCTCTCGGTGCCGCTGGTGCGCGAGGGTGACGAGCTGGTCCAGACCAGCTGGGGCCACGCCCTGGCCCGGGCCGCCGAGGGCCTGGAGCGGGCCCGCCGAAGTGGTCATGTGGGGGTCATAGGCGGGGCTCGCCTGCCCAACGAGGACGCCTACGTGTGGTCCAAGGTGGCCCGCATGGTGCTCGGCACCGACTCGATCGACGCCCAGCTCGGCGACGGGGTACCGGCCGAGACCGTCCTCGGCCTGCCCCGGGCCACCATCGACCAGGCGGCGAGCGCCCCCTTGGTCATCACCGTGGGCCCCGACATCAAAGACGAGCTGCCCGTCCTGTACCTGCGCCTGCGCCACGGCGTCCGGGAGAACGGCGTCCAGCTGGTCGAGCTCACCCCTGCGCCCACCGGCCTCACGCCCTACGCGGCCGAGACCGCCCTCTACCGACCGGGCGAGTTGGCCGCCCTGACCGCCGCGGTCACCAGTTCGGCACCGCTCACCGGCGACGTGGCCGGGGTGTCGCGCACCACGATCGACTCGCTGCGGGCCCATGTCGTACGAGCCGGACAAACTGACCAGCCCGCCGGACCGTCGATCGTGGTGATCCTGGGCCGCCCGTCGCTGGCCGAGTCCGGGGACCAGGTGGCGGCTGCGGCCCGGATACTGGCCGGCCTGCCCGGCGTGGCATTCCTGTCCGCCCTGAGGCGCAGCAACGTGCACGGCGCCCTCGACTTCGGTCTCTCGCCCGGGATCCTGCCCGGTCGGGTCGGGTTGGAAGAGGGCCGCGATTGGTTCGAGTACCACTGGGGGACCAGCCTTCCGGCCACCCGGGGCTTCGACACCGCCGGGATGCTCCAAGAGGCCAGCCACGGTCGCATGGGCGCCCTGGTCCTCGTCGGAGCCGACCCGCTCGCCGACTTCCCTGACTCGGCCCTGGCCCTGCGGGGTCTGCTCGGGGCCCGCTTCGTCGTGGCCGTCGACACCCACCTCAACGAGTCGGCCCGCCAGGCCGACGTGGTCCTTCCGGCGTCGGCGTGGGCCGAGCGGCGTGGGACCTTCACCAACATCGAGGGCCGGATCACGTGGCTCAGCCACCTGGTGGTCGAGCATTCAGTGTCGTGGCCGGACTGGATGATCGCCAGCGAGTTGGCGGCCCGCATGGGGGTCAACCTGGCCTTCACCCGTCTGGAGGACATCTGGGCCGAGATCGAGCGGGTGTCGCCGTTGCACCATGGGGTCCCCTACGAGGCCCTCGCCGGGGTGCGGGCCCGCGACGGTGTAGTGGTGCCGGCCGACCCGGCCCGCGTCGGGGCGCCGGCGCCGCCCCGCCCGCTGGATCCCATGGCCGACCCGGGGATCGCGTCGGCCGAGCTGCACAAGATCGCCCCCAGCGCCCTGCTGGTCACCGCGGTGGACATGGCCCCCGAGCCGGACAGCATCGACCCCTCGGCCCACGTCGCCTATCCCCAGCCGCCCGAGTCCGGTGCCTCGGGAGAGGGACTCCCCGCCGTGCCGGCGGCCCTCGGGATGCCGCCTGTACCGGCCCCCACCGGGGTCGTGCCCCCCGGGGGCGGGCTGCGTCTCGTGACGCGGCGCACCATGTGGGACGGCGGCACCCACGTGCAGGCCCAGGAGCAGTTGGCCGGCCTGGCCCCCGCCCCGGTGGTCCGGCTCAACCCGGCCGTCCTGGCCGAGTTGGGGGCGGCGGATGGCGAGAAGGTCGTCCTGCGCTCGGCGCGCGCCAAGCTGCGCCTGCCGGCCTCGGCCGACCCGCGACTACCGGCCGACACCGCGGTATTGCCGTGGAACCTGCCCGGCGCCCGGGCCGGTGACCTGATCGACTCCACCACGGTGGTCACGACCGTGACCGTCGAGGCATCGGGAGGTGACGACTGATGGGTGGTGACCCGCTCTTCGCCCACGGCCTCAACCTGGCCGTGTGGCTCATCCTGCTGGTGAAGGTGGTGGTGATCTTCCTCATCGTCTTGATCTCGGTGCTCTTCATGGTCATGTACGAGCGCAAGGCGGTGGCCTACCTCGGTGTCCGCTTCGGGCCCAACCGGGCCGGCCCCAAGGGCTGGCTGCAGTCCCTGGCCGACGGCACCAAGCTGCTCTTCAAGGAGGCGTTCACCCCTCGCACCGCCGACAAGGCGGTGTACAAGGTGGCGCCCTACCTGATGCTGGTCCCGATCATGATCGCCTTCGCCATCGTCCCGATCGGCGGCCACATCACCATCGCCCATCACACGACCGAGCTTCAGCTGGCCGACCCGCCGTGGGGGATCCTGTTCCTCCTCATGACCTCGGGCCTGGCCGTCTACGGCGTGATCCTGGCCGGATGGGCGTCGGGTTCGAAATACCCGCTTCTCGGCTCGGTGCGGGCCAGCGCCCAGATGGTTTCCTACGAGGCCGTGCTCGGCCTCACCACCGCCACCGTGGTGCTGGTCACCGGTTCTCTGCACACCAGCACCATCGTGGCCGCCCAGAGCGGCCACTGGTCCTTCGTCCACTGGAACCTCATCCACACCGCGGTCATCCCCTTTGTCCTCTTCTCGATCGCCATCACCGCGGAGATGACCCGAGCGCCGTTCGACCTGGTGGAAGCCGAGGAGGAGCTCTCCGGGGGCTACAACCTCGAGTACTCGTCCATCGACTTCGCCTGGTTCTACCTGGCCGAGTACGCCGCCCTGGTGACCAACTCGGCCATCATCGTCACGCTCTGGCTGGGCGGTCCGAACGGGCCGACCATCGACGGGCACTCGGTCGGTCCGGTCTGGTTCACCGTCAAGGTGCTCGTGATCCTCTACATCTTCGTGTGGATCCGGGCCACCCTGCCCCGGTTCCGCTACGACCAGCTCATGGATCTGGGTTGGAAGCGGCTCATCCCGGCCGCCCTGGTCATGCTCATGGTGGTGGCCGGCTTCCAGGTCACCAACGACGTCAACGGTCATGGCGTCGGTCACTGGCTGGCCCAGCGCGAATGGGGGCTGGCTGCGGTCGGCGCCGCGATCCTGCTCATCCTGCTCCTCTTGCGGGCCATCGACGTGGGCCGCCGGGCCACCGAGATCGAGAGCGCCCGGGAGAGCCGGCTGTCGGCTACGGAGCGTGAGCTATGAGATTCGCCGATCTGGTCCCGGGCCCGCTGCGGGGTTTCGTCGTCACCGGCAAGCTGCCGTTCAAGCCCCGGGTGACGGTGCAGTACCCGGAGGAGAAGCGGCCCAAGCCGGAGCGTTTCCACGGGCGTCACGTCCTCAACCGCTACGAGGACGGCATGGAGAAGTGCATCGGCTGCGAGCTGTGCGCCGGGGTCTGCCCGGCCCGGTGCATATACGTCCGGGGCGCCGACAACCCGCCCGACGCGCCCGTTTCGCCCGGTGAGCGCTACGGCTTCGTCTACGAGATCAATTTCCTGCGCTGCATCCACTGCGACATGTGCGTCGAGGCGTGCCCGACCGAGGCCATCACCGAGTCCAAGATGTTCGAATTCTCCTTCGCCAACCGCGACGACGCCATCTACACCAAGGCCGAGCTGCTCGTCGACGACGAGGGCCGGCCCCAGGAGCTGCCCTGGGAGGATTGGAAGCCGGGCGACGACCTCAACACCTCGGCGTGGGTGCGGGCCACCTCCTCGGCCGGGGCAGCCGCCATGGAGGGCCGGCCCCTGTGGTCGGGCGAGCTGGGCTACGGAGTGCGGCCGGCCCAGAAGGGTCAGAGCGATCCGGAATCGGCCGACTACCCGGCCGAGACGGACGTCTCCCTGCGTCAGACCCTGTCCGCGGCGCTGCGCGGTGTCAACGTCGACGACCGCCGCCCGGTCCGGCGGGAGGACCGGAGCTGATGTTGGCCGCGCTGCTCGCCGATACCTCCGGCCAGGGCCTGGCCCACGCCTCGGCCTGGGCCGTGTTCGCGGTCGGTGCCACCATGATCCTGACCGGGGCCCTCGGCGTGATCCTGCTGCGCAACCCGGTCCACTGCGCTTTGATGCTGGTGATCACCCTGTTCGGGGTGGCCCTCGAATTCATCGACGAGTCGGCCGACTTCCTCGCTGCGGTACAGATCATCGTGTACGCCGGGGCGGTGGTCATCCTGTTCCTGTTCGTCATCATGTTCCTCGGGGTGGACCGCAAGGAGGCGATAGGCACCGAGCCCACCCGCTTCCAGCGCCCGCTGGCGGTGATCCTCGGCATCGTGGCGCTGGTCGAGATCCTGGCCCTGTCCCGCATCGACCACTGGTCCGGCGGGGCCCGCAGCCAGTCGGGCACCCTCAACGGGGCCGGCCAGAACGTTCAGAAGCTGGGCCAGGCCATCTACACCGGCTACCTGCTCCCGTTCGAGATGACCGCCGCCCTGCTCGTGATCGCGGTCGTGGCCGCCGTCGTGTTGTCCCGGCGTCACCACCCGAGCGCCAGCGAGATGAGCGAGCTCGACCAGGAGGAGCTCATGTCGGACCGTCGAGTCGCCTCTCCTGTCTCGTCGCCTGTCTCGTCGCCTGTCTCGTCGCCCGTTTCGTCGGAGGAGGGTGATCTACCGTGACCGTTCCGAGCGCCTG
>JAKBAX010000236.1 GCA_021808785.1 Actinomycetes bacterium
GCCGGCGGGGAGAGGGGGGTGGAGCGGGTGCTGGAGTGGTTGGCGGCCGACCTGCGGCGCACCATGACCCTGCTCGGGGTGGGCTCGGTGGCCGAGCTGGACCGGTCCCTCCTCGACCGCCTCGGCTGATTCTCTTACCGAGCCGGGCCCCAGCGGGAGCGGCGGCCGAGTCGGGCGGCGCCGGGCGTTTCGAGGTGCACCACCCGTAGGGCATTAGAGTTCCAGACGATGTCATGGGCCGAACGCGCCGCCGACCGTTCCCCCGTGGTGCAGCGGTCACGCACCAAGGGGGTGGAGCAGGCGCGCGCCATCGTCCGGGCCGCCCAGCGGCTCATCGCGCTCAAGGGGGCGTCCTTCACCACCCAGGAACTGGTGAAGGAGGCCGGAATCGCGCTGCAGACCTTCTACCGCTACTTCCAGGGCAAGGACCAGTTGCTGATCGCGGTCATCGAGGACATGGTCGACAGCTCCGCGGCCCAGTACAAGCAGCAGGCCACCGCCATCGAGGATCCCCTGGAGCGCATCCGGTTCCACATCTCGGTGGTGATGGAGTCGCTGGCCGAGGCGGGAGACACGCCGCACGGACCGCGGTTCATCACCGCCGAGCACTGGCGCCTGTCGTCTCTCTACCCGGAGGAGATGGAAAGGGCCACCCGCCCGTTCAAGGACCTGCTCCAGGACGAGATCGAGGCGGCCCGGGCGGAGGGGTTGATCGAGGCTGACGACCCGGCCTACGACGCCTGGCTCGTCAACCAGCTGGTCATGTCGGTGTTCCACCACTACGCGTTCGCGCCGGCCGACCACTCCTACAAGGACATCGCCGACCGCCTGTGGTCGTTCTGCCTGGCCGGGTTCTCCGCCCACCCGGACCGGGGCGGCGAGCGGCTGGTGCGGGCCAAGAAGCGGCGGGCCGGCTAGCTTCTCGGCCGACCCTCGTCTCGTCCACCTCGTCCACCTCGTCCACCTCGTCCACCTCGGGCAGAGTCAGGCCCGTCACCGACTGGGTATCGTCGGATGCAGTGGTTGGTGGCAACAGATGAGCGGCACCGAGTCCCGGCCGGTTCGCACCGAGCGCCGGGCCAGCTTCCGCGTGCCGGTCGCCACCGAGACCTCCGGCCTCACCGAGCAGGCCGCGAGCCTTGACGACATCCTCGGAGGCGCCGGCCCGGCCGTCGTAGTAAACTTGACGATCGTATATTCCTCTAGATATATGGCTCTTGCGAGCCGCCCCTATCACCAGTGCCCAGGAGGTGCCTGATGGCTTCCCGTGACGTCAGCTTTCCGGTCTTCGATGCCGACAACCATCTCTACGAGACCCGCGACGCCCTGACTCGCTATCTCCCCGAGAAATACGCGGGGGCCATCGACTTCGTCGAGGTCAGGGGCCGGACCAAGATCATGGTCCGGGGCCATGTGAGTGACTACATCCCCAACCCCACATTCGACCGGGTCGGGCGGCCCGGCGCGCAGGAGGAGTACTTCAAGCACGGCAACCCCGACGGCAAGTCGGCCCGGGAGATCATCGGGCGGGGCATCGACTGCCCGGACGCCTTCCGCTCGGCCGGGCCCCGCCTGCAGCTCATGGACGAGCAGGGCGTCTACGGCGCCTTCATCTACCCGACCCTGGCCAGCCTGATCGAGGAGCGGATGACCGACGATCCCGAGCTGTGCGGGGCGGTCATCCATGCCCTGAACCGCTGGATGGCCGAGGAGTGGCCGTTCACCTACGAGAACCGCATGTTCTCCACGCCGGTCATCACCCCGGGTCTGGTGGACCAGGCCGTCGCCGAGCTGGACTGGTCGGTGGAGCACGGGGCCAAGGCCATCCTCATGCGCCCGGCGCCGGCGTGGGGCTTGCGGGGCCCCCGTTCGTTCGCCCTGCCCGAGTTCGACCCGTTCTGGAGCAAAGTCCAGGACTCAGGCGTCGTGGTGGTCATCCACGCCTCCGACGACGGTTACCACCGCTACTACAACGAGTGGGAAGGCGTGCACGGCGAGATGCTGGCGTTCGGTCAGCCCAAGCCCTTCACCCAGGCGCTGAGCAGCGACTACCGGGACATCCAGGACGCCTGCACCTCCATCATCTGCCACGGGCTGCTCACCCGATTCCCGGACCTCAAGTTCGTGCTGGTGGAGAACGGGAGCGGCTGGGTGCCCCGCCTCCTGCACCGGCTCGATCACACCTACGAGCAGATGCCCCAGGCGTTTGTCGAGAAGCCGTCGATCACGTTCAAGCGCAGCTTCTGGACCCACCCGTTCCACGAGGAGGACCCCCGGGATCTGGTCAAGCTGCTCGGCGCCGATCGGGTCGTGTTCGGCTCCGACTTCCCCCATGTCGAGGGCCTGGCCGATCCGCTGTCCTACCTCGAGGAGCTGCACGGGCTCGACGAGGCCGATCTGGCCAAGATCATGGGCGGCAACCTGCTCGGGCTGCTGGGCGTCTCCGTCCCGGCCTGACCGGCCGGCCCGCGGGTCGGGGGGGACCGCCATGGAGTTCATCCGCACCGATCGGGTCGAGGCCATCCGCAAGCGGATCGACCACCCGATCATCGACAGTGACGGCCATCTGATCGAGTACCTGCCCCTGGTACGGGATTTCCTGGTGGAAGACGCCGGGCCGGACCTGGGGCGGGCATTCGACCAGATGGTCAAATCCTCCGGGCCCCGCGTGGCGGTGCCCGAGCCCGGGCGTCGGCGCCAGCTGGGCTTGCACGTGTCCGGCGTGTGGGGGCTGCCGGCCCGCAACACCTTGGACCGGGCCACCGTGATGCTGCCCCGGCTGCAGTACGAGCGGCTGGACGAGCTCGGGATCGACTTCGCCGTGCTCTATCCCACCTACGGCCTGCCCGTCACCTCACTCGGCAACACGGAGTTGCGCTGCGGCCTGGCTCGCGCCGTCAACCGCTACTACGCCGAGGCCTACGCCGACTACCGCGACCGGCTGGAGCCAGTGGCCGCCATCCCCACCTTCACCCCCGCCGAAGCCATCGCCGAGGTGGAGCACGCAGTGGTGGAGCTCGGACTCAAAGCGGTGATGCTGGGTGGCACCATCCCCCGTCCCTACGAGGACGCCCCGAACAGTCCGGGCCGGTGGATCGACACGTTGGGCCACGACTCGCTCTACGACTACGACCCGTTGTGGCGCCGCTGCGAAGAGCTCGGCGTGGCGCCCACGTTCCACTCCGGTGGCCAGGGCTGGGGCACCCGCATGTCCACCACCAACAACTCCTACAACCAGGTGGGCAACTTCGCGGCTGCCGACGAGGGGACTTGTCGCTCGCTCGTCTTCGGCGGGGTGCCGATGCGCTTCCCCCGGCTGCGGTTCGCCTTCCAGGAGGGTGGGGTGGCGTGGGCCTCGGCGCTGCTGGCCGGGCTGGTCGGCCACTTCGAGAAGCGCAACCGGGAGGCCATCGAGCACTACAACCCGGCGACGATCGATCGGGACCTTCTCGACCGGCTCTTCGCCCGGTACGCCGGCGCGGCTGTGTCCGATCGGCTGGACCGTCTCGGGGACGGCCTGGCCATGCTGTCCGATCCCGACGAGATGGAAAGCGATGTGGACATGTTCGGGGCGTCGGGCGTGGAGTCGGTCGAGGACCTGCAGCGCATCTTCTCCGAGCGGTTCTTCTTCGGGTGCGAGGCCGACGACCCGATGAACGTGCTGGCCTTCACCACGGGGCTCAACGCGGGAGGTGTGTCCTTGCCCGCGGTGTTCGCCTCGGACGTAGGCCACTGGGACGTTCGCGACATCCGAGATGTCGTCCCCGAGGCCTACGAGCTGGTCGAGGAGGGCCGCATCGACCTGGCCGAGTTCCGCCAGTTCGTGTACGAGAACCCGCTCCGCCTGTGGGCCGGCACCAATCCGGGTTTCTTCCGGGGCACCGTCATCGAGGCGGTCGAGGCCGGCGCCTGAGCGATCGGTCGGAGCCGAGCCCGCCGCCGGTACCAAAGTGGCCGCCGAGGTGCTCGCCAGTCGCAAGCTGCCATGACCAGCGGGCGGGTGCTACGGTCCCCGCCAACGATTGCGGCCGGCCGGCTGCTGCGGCCCGCCGGCCATTGCGGATGGAATGACCATGACGACCCCGACCGATACCCAGCAGGCCAGCGACACTCCCCAGCAGGCGAGTTTTCGCGCCGCCGTGCGACGCTTCTTGGCCGCCAACTCCGAGCTGAAGGGGGCCACCAGCCCGTGGCGGCTGACCTTCCACGCATCGGCCGACGACGCCCGTCGGGACTTCGAGCGGGGTTGCGCCTGGCAGAAGAAGCGCTACGACGCCGGCATGACCGCGTTCACCTACCCCAAGGAGTACGGGGGCCAGGACGGCGAGGCGTGGCAGGAGCGGATCTACAACGAAGAGGCCCGGGACTACGCGGGCAGCTCCGGGTTCATCGGGTCGAGCATCCAGATGCTCGGTCCCACGCTGATGGCCTACGGCACGGAGGAGCAGAAGCGGGAGTTGCTGCCCCGTCTGCACTCCGGTCAGGACCGCTGGTGCCAGCTCTTCAGCGAGCCCGGATCCGGCTCGGACCTGGCGTCGCTCGGATGCCGGGCGGTGCGCGACGGCGATGAGTTCGTGGTCACCGGCCAGAAGGTCTGGAACTCGGCCGCCCAATGGTGCGACCACGGGTTCCTGCTGGTGCGGACCAGCCCGGACAAGCCCAAGCACCAGGGCATCACCTTCCTGCTCATCGACATGCACGCGCCGGGGGTGGAGGTCCGCCCGCTGGTGCAGGCCACGGGGGCGGCCCACTTCAACGAGGTGTTCCTCGAGGAGGTGCGGGTGCCCGTGGCCAACGTGCTCGGTCAGATCGACGGCGGCTGGGCCGTGGCCCGCACCGTCTTGGCCAACGAGGCGGCCATGATCGGTGGCAGCGGTAACAAGACGTTCCCGGTGCTCCGGCTCCTGGCCGAACGCTACGGCCGCACCGACGACGCGCTCATCCGCCAGCGGCTGGCCGAGTACTTCACCCGGGAAAAAGTGATCGATCTGATGGCCGAACGCATCCTCACCGCGGTCCGCCGTCGCGAGAAGCCGCCCATCGACCCGTCCATCTTGAAGCTCTACATGACCGCCAGCCGGGCCCGGTCGGGGGAGCTGGCCACTGCCATCGCCGGCGCCGACGGTGTGCTCATGGACGACGAGGTGCAGCGCTGGGTGGGAGCCGAACTGGTCGGTCGCTACTCCGTGTCCATCGGTGGGGGCACCACCGAGGTCCAGAAGAACAATCTGGCCGAGCGGGCCCTGGGGCTGCCCCGGGAGCCGGGCTACGACCGGGACCTGCCATGGAGTCGCATCCCGCGTAGCTGAGGTGGACACAGGATTGCCACCGGTGCCCTCGGCGGCCGCCCGGCGCGACGACCGCGAGGCCACCCTCCGGCTCCGCCAGCCGGGCGGCCTGTACGAGATCGGCGTCGAGGACGTGAGGGGCCGGCCGATGGCGGTGTTCCGCAACCGGCTGCGCTCCCTGGGCCAGTTGCTGGAGGCCAGTGCCCGCTTCGGCGAGCGCACCTATCTGGTGGACGGCGACACCCGGATCACCTTCACCGAACACCTCCAACGGGTGCGCTCCCTGGCCGGCACCTTTCGTCGCGACCACGGCGTAGGGCCCGGGGACCGGGTGGCCATCTTCGCGGCCAACCGGTGGGAGTGGGTCGTGGCCTTCTGGGCCGCCGTCGCAGCCGGCGCGGTGCCGGCCGGTTTCAACGGCTGGTGGACCGCGGACGAGTTCACCCACGCGACCCGCCTGGTCGAGCCGGTCCTGGTCCTGGCCGACGGCCCGAGGCTGGCCCGTGTCCGGGACGCCTCCTACGGCGGCCGGGTATCGGACCTGGGCGAGGTCGTGGCCGTCTCGGGCCGGCCGGTGGCCGACACCGAGCCGGTGGTCGAGGCCCAAGAGGACGAGGCGGCGCTGCTGCTCTTCACCAGCGGGACGACGGGCCGGCCCAAGGCGGCGACCATTCCTCACCGGGCAGTGATCGGCTTCGTGCAGCTCAACCAGTTCTCGGAGTTGACAGGCCGGGTGGCCCTCGGGGCCCCGGTGCCTCTCCGCGCCGAGGACGTGGCGCCCGCCGATGACGTTCAGCTCGTGACGTCACCCCTTTTTCACACTTCGATGCTCTACGGCGCAGTGGTCACGGGCCTGTTCAAGGGCTCCTGCAGCGTGCTGCTGCCCGGGCGGTTCGACCCGGAGCGGGTGCTGGCCGCTATCGAGCGGGAGCGTGTGACGCAGTGGTCGGCCCTGGGCAGCGCGGCCACCCGGCTGGCCGCCTGCGGCGCGCTCGACCGCTACGACCGCAGCAGCATGCGCTACCTCGGGGTGGGGGGCGCCCCGGTCAGCCCCACAGTGCAGCAGAGGTTGCGCGACGCCTTCCCCGGGACATCGGCCACGGTGGGCATGGGATATACGAGCACCGAGGCGGGGGCCGTGGTGGCCCGCACCGGGGGGCCGGAGTTGGCCGCCCACCCGACCTCCACCGGGCGGGTGATGGTCACTGTGGAGGTGGAGCTGCGGGACCCGGAGGGGCGACCGGTCGAGGACGGGTGCGACGGCGAGGTGCATGTCCTCAGCCCCTACGTGATGCTGGGCTATTGGAACGATCAGGCCGCGACCAGCGCCGCGCTCGACGACGGCGGCTGGCTGGCGATGGGCGACGTGGCCCGCTTCGAGGACGGCCGCCTCTACATCAATGCCCGGGCCCGCGATCTGATCTTCGTGAACGCCGAGAACGTGGCCCCGACCGAGGTCGAGTACGTCCTCGAGGCCCATCCCGGCGTGGTGGAAGCAGCCGTGCTGGCGAGCGACGACGAGGTGACCGGTGACGCGGTCTGGGCCGTGGTGGTGGCCGACGGGGAGACCGCGCTCGGCACCGCCGACCTGACCGCGTGGT
>JAKBAX010000013.1 GCA_021808785.1 Actinomycetes bacterium
ACGGCCGGGTCAGGGCGGCGAAGCGGCCGCCGCCGTGGCCGGCCAGCGCCCGGCACGCGGCCACCGCCTCCTCGTCGGGGTTCAGGGACAGGACGTGGACGACCGCCCCGACCGAGGCGGCGGATCCGGCAACGGTCAAAGGGTCCCCGCCCTCGTTGGCCATCCCGTCGGTGAGGACGATCACGTCGCGGCGGGCCGCCGCGGCCCGAGCAACCTGGGCCAGGGCCGCCGTCAACCCGCCGGCCAGGTCGGTGGTGTCACCGCCGCGTAGGACCAGGAGCCGCTCGATGACGGTGGCCGGGGGTGACGGGTCGTCCATGTGGCGGAGCACCACGGCCCGAGACCAGAAGGCGACCACCGCCATCTCGTCGGCCGGCCCGGACCGGGCGGCCAGCGCGGCGGCCGTGACCACTGCGGTGTGAAGCGGCGCGCCGGTGACCGATCCGGAGGCGTCGACGACCAGGACCACAGCTCGCCCCGGCCGTCGCCACCCCCGCCAACGCAGGTCCCCGGCGGTCATCGCGGCCAGGTTTCCGTGCTCCCCGAGCCGGTCCATGGTCGCGTCCAGATCCAGGTCGACCCCATCATCGGGAACCGGTCCGATCCGGGCCGAGCCGCCCGCCCGCGACGGCCCGGGTCGGCGGCAGGCCGGCACGATGAGCGAGGCGGCCAACCGCCGGGCCCGGTCCCGTAGGACCGGGTCGGTGGCCCGGGCCAGGTCGACGAGGAGCGGGACCCCAGCGTCCAGATCTTCCTCGAGCACGCCGGCCAGGGCGTTGGCATCGAGAGCGCCCACCTCCGGCGACACCTCCGCCATGCGGTCGTGGCGACGCTGCATGTCGGCCCGGCTGACCGTCCGCCGGCCCTGCTCGCGCAGTAGCTGATCCACCTGCGCCGGGTCGGTCAGGGGCGGAGGCCGGCCTCGGTCCGGGCCGCCGCCGGTTGCGGGGGGCGGGCCGGACCGTTCGCTTTTCCCGGCGGGTCGCCAGCGGGTGGAGGGGCCGACGCGGCGGCCCATATCTCGGTGACCACCTCCTCGGCGCTACGTCCGACCCCCTCCCGCACCGTGACCCGCCCCGACAGCGCGGTCAACGCGGCATCCACGCCGACCTGGTCGGAGCCGGCCCGCAGGCCGGCCAGCTCGCCCGCCACCGCCACCACGTCGATGGCGCCGCGCACGGAGGAGCCGACCCGCAGGTCGGGATGATCGCGACTCATCCGGACGGCCCGGACCGCCACCTCGACCAGGTCGGGGGGACCGGGCGCCATGCGGGCCACGATGGAGCGCTCCTCCTCCTCGCTCTGATAGCCCACTGCCACCCGGCAGGTCCGGTCGTAGAGGGCGGGCGTGATGCGTCCGGTGCCGACCGCGTCGAAGGGGTTCATGGCGGCCACCAACCGGAAGGTCGGGGCGGCCACCACCTCACCGAAACGGGGCACCTGGGTCCGCCTCTCCGACAGCACCCCGAGCAGGACGTTGAGGGTCTCCTCGGGCACCCGGTTGAGCTCCTCCACGTAGAGGAGCGCCCCCGAGCTCATGGCCTCGAGCAGCGGGCCGGGAACGAAGGTCTCGTCGCGGTACCCCTCGCTCAGCACCCGGGACGGGTCGTGGTGGCCGACCAGGCGGCCAGGCGACAGCTCGGCGTTGCCCTCGACCAGCACCAGGCCGACCCCGGCCCCCTCGGCCAGGGCCCGCAGAAGCGTGGTCTTGCCGGTGCCGGGGGGGCCTTCGAGCAGGACCGACCGGCCGGCCGCCAGCGCGGCCGCCACTACTTCGATGTCTCTCTGGCGGCCGACAAGCGCATCCCGGGCGGCCGCCACCATGGCCGCCGCCGGCAGGCGGCTGGCGCCCTCGGCGCTCAATCGAAGAGGACCACGCCGCGGATGTTCCTGCCGGCGTGCATGTCCTCGTAGCCCTTGGCCACCTGGTCGAGGGTGTAGGTGCTGGTCACCAGCTCGTCGAGCTTCAGCTTTCCGTCCCGGTACATCTGGGCCTGGCGCAGGATGTCGGCGCTCGGGTTGGAGGCGCCGAACAGCGACCCCTGGATGCGCTTCTGGAAAAGGGTCAGCTCGCCGAGCGGGACCGGGATGCCGACTTCGGTGATGTCGCCCAGACCGGTGACCACCACGGTTCCCGCCTTGCGGGTCGCGGCGAAGGCCTGCGCGACGTGTTCCCCTTTGACCACTCCTATGGTGACGATGACCGAGTCGGCCCCCTGCCCGTTGGTCAGGCTCTTGGCCAGCTCGTCGGCCGGCCCGATGTCGGCGAAGGTGTGGGTGGCGCCCAGCTGCGACGCCTTCTCCCGCTTCATCTGGACGGGATCGACGGCGATGACATTGGTCGCCCCGGCCGCCGCCGCCCCTTGCACCGCGTTGATCCCGATGCCACCGACGCCCATGACGATCACGGTGTCCCCCGGGCGCACCTGGGCCGAGTTGACCGCCGACCCCCACCCGGTTCCGACCCCGCAACCCAGCAGGCACATCTTGTCGAGCGGCAGGTCCCGGTCGATCTTGACCGCCGACATCGTATGGACCACGGTGCGCTCGGCGAAGGTCGAGATGCCGCACATCTGGCCCACCCGCTCGCCGCCGAGGGTGTGCATCCGGTAGCTGGTGGGGTCATCGGGGCGGGCCCCGGTGAGGAGCCCGGCGCCGAGATCGCACAGGTTCTGCATGCCCGACGCGCACCACCGGCACCGCCCGCAGCCGGGCAGGAACGAGAACACGACATGGTCGCCCACCTCGAAGCCGCCGGTGTTCGGACCGATCTTCTCCACCACCCCGCTGCCCTCGTGCCCGCCGCAGAACGGGTACACCGCCACCGGTATGTCGCCCGTCGCCACGTGGTCGTCCGAATGGCACAGACCGGACGCGACCATGCGGACCAGCAACTCGTTCTGGCGGGGCTCGTCCAGCTCGATGTCGATGGTCTCGTACGCCCCCGGAGCCTTGACCATCACTGATCCACGCGTGCGCATGCTGATCGTCCCCCTGTGCTCGATGTGATGTTCGGGAGCGACTCTACGCCCGCTCCGGGGCCTGTCGATTCCGGAGGGCCGGTACCCGCCGCCGGGCCCGGCTCAGCCGCCGACCGCCCTCACCATGTAGGGCAGCGCGGCCAGCGCCCGCAGGGTGTCGTTCAGGTGGGTGCAGGTACTGGTACCGGTGAACTCGTGCCGGATGCGCTCACGCAGGTCGTGCGGGGTGGTGCCGATCAGTCGGGTGGCGCTGGCCCCGGCGGCCGGGCACTCCACCCACGGCAGCACCCCGATGTCGACCTCGATGTCGGCGAACTCGAGCGTCCCGGGTCGAAGCGCAGCCCGGACCAGGTACTCGTGCACGATCGTCTCGGCGCCTGCGGCGTCCATGTGGCTGTCCCGGAAGAACGCCTCCACCGCGAACGGACCGTCCCCCACCGGCCGCCAGACGTCGATACGGCGCCAGCGGCGCATCGAGTGGGGTCCCATGGGACCGAAGGAGTGCCAGGCGTCGGGATCAGCGTCGGAGACCAGCAGTGGAGCCACCGGCCCGGTGCCGTGCGGCACCCGGCCGAGTTGCTCCGCCTCGACCAGGATGGTGGCACCGGTGGCCCAGCCGGAGCAGATATCAGCCTGGGCCCGTACGTCGAAGGCCCGTCTCGGCGGGTGCATCCCGGCCGCGCCCATGGCGTAGCCCGACACCAGGACCGCAGTGGGCAGGTCGTCGAGCAGCTGGTAGCGCAGCGATTCCGCCCGCGTCTCGGCCGGAAGGGCCTCGTCCAGGGTGCGCCGGAAGCCCGAGGACACCCGCCGCCCCTCGAGCAGGTCGAGCCGATCGTCGGGCCCGGCGGGGGGTTCGACGGCAAGCGAGCGAAGGGACCGGTCGGAGATGAACGAGATGACTGCGTCCACACCGGCCCGGGCCCGTACCTGGGCCCGGCCGTCGGCGCCGGTCCACAGGTCGCGGCCCACCGCCGAGAGGTGGACGTCGCCCAGGGGACCGTCCGGGCGCAGGGAGGTGTGGGTGGTGGTGCGCCGCAGCGACCGGGGTCGCCGCGACGGGGTCCCGGCGTGGGGTCGGTGAGGTCCGTGCCTCGGGTGCACCCCTCCCGGCCGGGTCTCATGGGTGGCGCTCATCGGGCACCAATCTACGGACCGCGGCGGCCGTGGCGCCGACCGGCCGGTCAGGGGCTGGTACGCAGCTTGAACCGGGCTCCGGCCGGGTCGGCCGCCTCGGTGAGCGTTCCGTACGGGGTGACTTCCGGTCCCTGGAGGATGGACCCCCCCAGCTCCCCGACGCGCGCCGTGGTGGCATCCATGTCGGCCACCTCCCAGTAGATGGACCAGGCCGCCGCCCCCTCCGGCACCCAGGCACGCGAGTCCATGATCCCGCCCGTGTCCTCCTCGGTCCCGGCGCTGCGGAAGGTGAAGTAACGGAACTCGTCGGTGTCGGCTACGGGCGTGACCTCCAGTTCGAAGACCTCCCGGTAGAACGACACCGCGGCGGCGTGGTCGGCTGTGTGCAGCTCGAACCAGCTGGGTGCGCCGTCCTCGCCGATGACGGCGAAGCCGGAGAAGGACCTCGGCTGCCACACCCCGAAGGAGGCGCCGGTCGGGTCGGTGGCGACCAGCTGGATGCCGAGATCGCCGACCGGCATCGGGCCCCCTCTCACCTGGCCGCCGGCGGCCTCGATCCTCTTGGCTGTGGCGTCGGCGTCATCACTGGCCAGGTAGGGCTTCCAGGTGTCGTTGGCCTTCATGTCCCCCATCGAGCCCATGGCGCCGGCCGTCCAGGCGCCGTGGCGGGCGAAGTTGAAGTAGCCGCCGAACTCGGGATCGGGATCGAGGGCCTCCCAGCCGAACACCCCGCGGTAGAAGCGTCGGCTGCCCTCGGTGTCGGAGGTCCACAGGTCGGCCCAGCAGGGGGTGCCGAGCGGGATGGTGGATCGGGTCGTCATCGCAGGTCCTCCTCGATGGATTTTTCCTACTGGGGAGACGGGACGGTCACCCGGTATTCATCGGCCGATGATTCCGAGGATCCATGCCCGTCCTATCACCGATGGCGTCCCTTCGCATCTGGTGCCGGGTAACGGCCCGAGCGCCACCGCCTGGCAGCCGAAGCCCACCACGGAGACGGCCAGGCCGGCCAGCCACATGCGCCGGGTGGCCAGGCGGCCGAGGATACGGAGATCGACCCGACCAGAGGGGGGATCGACGCGGACGGCGCGCGACTGCAATACGTTCGCGCCCGCAGAGCAGGCCGCGGCGGCGACGGCCAGCGGCACCGCTACCACCAAGTGGTCACCGCTCACCCCGACCCCCGATCCATGCTGAAAATCTTACGTCAACGTCAAGGTCGTTCAGCCGCGAATCGATCCCCTCTTCTTGCGCGAGAGTGGGACGCGACTTCTCGGGAGGTTCGCCTGTGAGTGACACCACGATCTCCTACAACCCGTTCCAGCCGGGGTTCACCGATGACCCCTACCCCCACCTCCGAGAGATGCGCGACGGGGACCCGGTACACCAGAACATGCTCGGCATCTGGATGCTCTTCCGCTACGACGACGTGTTCCAGATGCTGCGCGACCCATCCCTCAGCGTGGAAGATGCCAAGGCCACCCCCACCCCGATGATGCAGATCGCCCGCGATGCGATGGGCGACGTGGCCGACATGGGCAACAACTCCATGCTCAACCGGGATCCGCCCGACCACACCCGCCTACGCCGGCTGGTCGCCCAGGCCTTCACTCCCCGGATGATCGACCGGCTGCGTCCCCGCATCGAATTCCTGGTCGACGAGGCCCTCGACCGGGCCGGCTCCGAGTGGGACGTCATCGACGGGCTGGCCTTCCCCCTCCCGTTCCAGGTGATCAGCGAACTGCTCGGGACACCGGAGACCGATGCGGCGCAACTCCGGGAGTGGTCGGGTACCGTCGTACGCTCCCTGGAGCCGGTCACCGATCCGGACGTGATCAGCGCCATCGCCGAGGCGGGTCGTAACCTCCGGGGGCTGGTGCTCGACATGCTGGAGTGGAAGCGCACCCACCCCGCCGACGACCTCCTGAGCGCGCTCATCGCGGCCGAGGAGGACGGGGACAAACTGTCGGCCCAGGAGCTGGCCGAGCAGGTCTCGCTCCTGTACCTGGCCGGCCACGAGACCACCGTGAACCTGATCGGGAACGGCACTCTCGCCCTGCTGCGCCACCCCGACCAGATGGACCGCCTGCGCCACGACCCGACCCTTGACGCCAACGCCGTGGAGGAGCTGCTTCGCTACGACAGCCCGGTGCAGAACAGCCGGCGCATCACCCTGTCGCCCCTCGAGATCGACGGCCGCCACATCGAGGAGGGAGCGTTCGTCGTCCTGGCCCTGGCCTCGTCCAACCGGGACCCGGCCAAGTGGGGCCGTTCCGCCGACCGGCTGGAGGTGAGACGGCCCAACGCGGCCCAGCACGTGTCGTTCGGGGGCGGCCACCACTACTGCCTGGGGTCCCACCTGGCCCGCCTGGAGGGGGAGGTGGCGATCACCAGGCTGATCCGGCGCTTCCCGCGGGTGGCCCTGGCCGGTGAAGCGGTGTGGAACGGCCGCATCAACCTCCGGGGCGTGACCCATCTCCCGGTACGCACCCGACGCTGAAGGAGAAAGCGCCGGCTCTACGACTACGGCAGGCGGGCGCTCGAGCCGAGCCCGATCTCCATGATCACACCGGTCAGCACCCCGGGATCGGTGGCCAGGTAGACGACGGCCCGGGTGACGTCCCCGGCCTGTATCCACGGCTGAGGGATGGGGTTGTGGCGGGCGAAGCGCCGGATGAGCTCGTCGGGCACCTCCTGCTCGGGGTCGGGCTGCACCATCGGGGTCTGGACGGTGCAGGGGGCCACCACGTTGACCGTCACCCCCTCCTTGGCCACCTCGAGCGCGACCGAGCGGGCCAGCCCGATGACCCCCCATTTCGTGGCGTTGTAGGCCGCCTGCTCGGGGATGCCCATCCGGCCGCCCATGGATGAGGTGACGATGATCCGACCGAACCGCGCCGCCCGCATGGGGGGCAACACCGACTGCAACGTGTGGAACACGCCGGTCAGGTTGGTCCCCACAAGGGTGTCCCATATCTCTTCGGTCACGCTCGCGAGGGGCCCCGTCTGCACCACCCCGGCGTTCGCCACGGCCACGTCGAGGTGCCCGAACTCGGCCAGGGTCTGCTCCACCGCCTCCTGGACCGCCGCCGGGTCCCTGACGTCGACCGGCAGGGCCAGGCAGCGCCGGCCGCTCTCCTCCACCAGCTTGGCGGTCAGCCGCAGGTCCTCCTCCGAGGCCAGCGGGTAGGTCAGCACCGACATCGCTTTCGGCACGTCCAGCGCCACGATGTCGCAGCCCTCGGCCGCCAGGGCCAGTGCGTGGGAGCGGCCCTGACCTCGGGCCGCTCCGGTGATCAGGGCCACTCGCCCCTCCAGTGATGCCATGGCCGTGACGCTAACCGGCCCGCGGCCAGCCGTTGCCGCTTACGTAACCTGGCCCGGCCGTGCCCGCCGCCCTCGCCCCGCTACGTCATCGTGATTTCGCCCTCATATGGACGGCGGCCCTCCTCTCCAACGTGGGCTCGTGGATGCAGACGGTCGCGGTCGGGATCCTGGTCACCGCCCGGACCGGTCAGCCGGGTTGGACCGGCCTGGTGGCAGCCGCCGGCTTCCTTCCGATAGGCCTCCTCTCTCCTGTCGGAGGCGTGATGGCCGACCGCCTCGACCGTCGCTCCTGGCTGTTCCTGACCACCTGCGGTGAGACCCTCTTCGCCTCGGTCCTGGCCGTGGTCGCCTGGGCTGGCCATCCCAGCCCGGCCCTGGTCACCTTGCTGGTTCTCGGTGGCGGGGCATCCGCTGCCATCGGCTTTCCGGCCTTCCAGGCCATGATGCCCGACCTGGTCCCGACCGACGAGCTCACGGCCGCCATCTCGCTGTCGTCGGCCCAGTTCAACCTGGGTCGGGTGGTCGGCCCGGCCCTGGCCGGCGTAGCCATCGTGGCCGGCGGTTACCGCCTGGCCTTCGTCATAAATGCGGTGTCGTTCCTCGCTGTGCTGATCGCGGTGCGCCTGGTCCACCTACCGGCCCGGCCCGGGGGCGACCCGGCGACCCTGGGGAGGCGCCTGGCCGAAGGGGCGAGGGCCACAGCCGCCGACGAACGGGCCCGTTTCGCGGTGACCCTCATATCCGTCGTGGCCCTCACCGCCTCGCCATTCATCGCTCTGGTGCCGGCCCTGGCCCTCGAGGTATTCCACTCCAATGACTACGGCACGTCCGTGCTCATCACGAGCCAGGGCATCGGAGCGGTGACCGGCGCCCTGGCCCTCACCCCACTGGTCAGACGGTTCGGCCGCCGCCGGGTGCTGGTCGGCGATCTGGCCGCGACCTGTGCCGGCCTGGTGGCCTACGGGCTGTCGCCCGACCTGTGGGTGGGAGCGGTCGCCCTGCTGCTGGTCGGCGCCTCCTACATCGGCGTCCTGGCCGGTGGCAACACCGTCGTCCAGCTGACCGCGCCGGCGGCCCTCCGGGGTCGCATGCTCGGCATCTACATGATGGCGCTCGGCATTCTCTACCCCATCGGAGCCTTGATCCAGGGCTGGTTGGGCGGGTGGCTGGGGTTGCGGGCCGTCACCGTCGGAGGGGCGGTGCTGCTCCTCGCCCTGGTCGGGACGGGGCTGGTGGGTGGCGCCTTCCCCTCCCGACTCGACGGCCCTCCGCCAGCAGGATCAGTGAGGCCAGTTGATGCGGTCGCCCCCAGCCGAGATGGCCGACTCCAAGAGGGTCTCCAACTCTCGGAGGACGTCGTCGGGGGTGGCGTGGCGGAAGCCGGCCTCGATGGCGGCCACGCTGACCGACAACTGGCGGGTCTGATCACCAGGATGGGGCACCTCCTGGCGGGCCACGCCCGACCGCACCCGCTCGGCGGCGGCCACCGCCTGCTTCATGACCGATCCCCGGAGCAGCACCACCAGGTCACCGGTGCCGACCACGTAGGCCCGGTCCGACAGCCGGACCGTGTCCCGGACGGAGTGGGCGATGGTCCTGAGCGCCTCGGCACCCGCGGGTGAATCGGGCGACCAGTCCCCCCCGGTGATCCCATCGACACGAACCCGCAGCAGCGAGTAGGGCTCGCCCGAGCGGCGGCGCCAGGCATCGACCTGCTCGTGGTCGGCCTCGAAAGCCAGGCCGTTGGGCAGTCCCGTGTACAGGTCCAGGGTGAGCGCCTCGGTGAGGACCTGGTTCTGCAGGCGCAGCTGCTCCACCTCCTGCTCGAGGCGGGCAACGTCGCGCCGCCTGGTCGTGGACCAGCTGTCGACCTCCCAGTTGTAGAGGTCCACCCGCCCGCCGCCTTCGGTCTTGGCCCGGTACATGGTCACATCGGCGTCACGGAGCAGGGCGTCCACCCGGTTGCGATGACCCAGCATGACCAGCGCGACCGACGCTGAGAGGGCCACCTCCACCCCGCCTACGACCACGGGCTGGGTGAGGGCCTCCAGCAGTTGGCCGGCGGCCGTGACCCCGTCGATCATCGGGATCGACGGTAGGACGGCCACGAACTCGTCGCCCCCCGTCCGGTAGGCGGACTCGCCCGATGGCAGGATCGTCCTGAGCCGGTCGGCGGTGGCCTGCAGCACGGCGTCGCCCACCGCCCGCCCGTGCCGGCCGTTGAGGTGGGCGAACCCGTCGATGTCTATGAGCAGCAATGCGGGCCGGCTGCCGAACGGCTGGAACCGGTCGATCATCAGCTCCAGGTCCCGCCGCAGGGTCAACAAGCTCCCCAACCCGGTCAACGGGTCCCGGAGGAAGTCGGCCAGGGTCCCTACCGCTGTCGTCGCCACCGGGCCGGTGCCGGCACCGGTGTTGGCCGACGGTACGACATCCACCGCACCGGACGGCCGCTCACCCCGGCGAAGTGGCGGCAGGGAGAGCCTGCGTCGGGGCGCCGCATCCGATCGGGCCGACCTGGTCAACACGTCTCCGTATCGGCCCCGCGGTGGCCCGGCTTGAGCGGGCGGAGTGGGTGGCGGGAGCGGTCGGCGCCTGATCGCTCACCTGAGGTGAGCAAGCCAGCCGGTAGCCTCGGTGGAGATATGGACTCACCCCCGCCCCTCAACGTCAACCGTTACCGGAACCGCCGGTGCGGAGATCTCCGCACCGAGGACGTGGGGGGCACCGTGCAGTTGGCCGGCTGGATCGCGGCCAAGCGGGACCACGGCGGACTGCTCTTCGTCGACCTCCGGGACCCGAACGGCGTGGTGGCCGGCAGTGTCGTCCAGCTGGTGGTGCATCCCGATCAGGCCCCCTTCCCGGTGCTCGACGGGCTACGCCTGGAGAGTGTCGTGTCGGTCGGGGGTCGGGTCGTGGCCCGCCCGCCGGAGACGGTCAATCCCAAGCTGGCCACCGGCGAGGTCGAGGTGGCGGTCGAGACGGCGGAGCCGCTCTCGTCGGCCGACGTCCTGCCCTTCCCGGTCGAGCGCGACACCGAGGTCGGCGAGGAGAACCGTCTGCGCTACCGCTACCTGGATCTGCGCCGTGGCCCCCTCGCCGAGCGCATCGCCCGCAGAGCCCAGCTCGCCACCCTGGTCCGCATCCACCTGGCCGCCCGCGGCTTTCTGGAAGTCCAGACGCCGGTGCTGACCGCCTCGTCCCCGGAGGGGGCGAGGGACTTTCTGGTGCCGTCCAGCCAGTACCCGGGCGAGTTCTACGCGCTGCCCCAGGCCCCTCAGCAGTTCAAGCAGCTCCTGATGGTCGGCGGCATAGAGCGCTACTTCCAGATCGCCCCGTGCTTTCGCGATGAGGCGTCGCGGGCCGATCGCAGCCCCGGCGAGTTCTACCAGATCGACCTCGAGATGGCCTTCGCCACCCAAGATGACGTGTTCCACGAGGTGGAGCTCCTGATGACGGCGATCACCGAGGGGCTCTCCTCGAAATCCACCTCGGCGCCCTTCCCCCGGCTGACCTTCACCGAGGCCATCGACCGGTTCGGCTCCGACAAGCCGGACCTACGCCTGGGGCTGGAGCTGTGCGATGTGACCGCCGACCTCGGCGGCCGCACGGAGTTGCCGATGTTCGCCGACGCCCCCGGCGCGGGCCACGTCATCCGGGCCCTCCGCGTGCCGGGCGGGGCCGGCCGGTCCCGCAAGTGGTTCGACGGCTTCGCCGACGAGGCCAGGAAAGCCGGCGTCGTCGGTACCTGGCTCCAGCTGGACCCCACCGGAACCAAGGGTCCACTGGCGCGGCGCCTGACCGAGGAAGAGGTGGGCGTGGTGGTACAGGCCGCGGCGGCCGAGCCCGGCGACGCCATCCTGGTCGCGGTCGGACCTCGGATGAAGGCTTCCCTCCTGCTCGGCGACCAGCGCCGGCGCCACGGCCGCGAGCTCGGGCTGGCCGATCCTGACCGCCTGGCGTTCGTGTGGGTGGTCGACTTCCCCATGTACGAGCAGGACGAGGCCACCGGTGCGTGGGACTTCGCCCACAACCCGTTCTCTATGCCTCAAGGCGGTTTGGAAGCCCTCCGGGACAAGGATCCGGGCGATGTGCTGGCCTACCAGTACGACCTGGTGTGCAACGGTGTCGAGCTGTCGTCGGGGGCGGTGCGCAACCACCGCCCGGACATCATGGAAGCGGCTTTTGCCATCGCCGGTTACGGCCCCGATCGCATCAGGTCGTCGTTCCCGGCGCTCTGGAACGCCTTCCACTACGGTCCTCCGCCCCACGCCGGCATCGCCCCCGGCTTCGACCGGATCCTCATGGTCCTGGAGGACCAGGCCAATATCCGCGAGGTAATCGCCTTCCCGCTCAACCAGTCGGCTCGGGACCTCCTCATGAGTGCCCCCGCTCCGGTCACCGATGCCCAGCTGCGCGATATCCACCTTGCGGTGGTCCCCCCGGCCCCCTGAGCCCGGGGCGCTTTGCGTCGATTGCTCTCAGGTCACTCACAGGATAAAGGTATTGTCTGGCGGCATCCGCAGTAGCCCGCTTCTCGCCAGCACCGCCGTCCAGCGCCTCACCGCCCGGAGCCGCCGGCTACGCCGCTGGTTCTGGCCGAGCACCGACGACGCCCTGGCTCGGCGCCGGGACGGGGCCATCGCCCTCGACGCGGCCTACCGGGCCCTTACCGGGGGGGCGCCCGCCCCGGCCGAGCGATCCGCATTGCTGGAACAGGCCAAGTCCGGGTTGGGCTTCGACGAGATGATCGGCCGGTTGCGCCGGACGGACCGGTTCCTGGCCCACGACGAGCCCCTGGCGACACAGTCGGTGCGGGACCGGCTGGAGCGGGACATCCGCCTGGAGGCGGCCCTCGGGGCAGCGACCGCAAACCGGCTGATCTTCCTGCACATCATGAAGACCGGTGGCACCTCGCTCAGCCAGACGCTCCGCAAATGGGCCGGCGAGAGCAGGTCCCGGGTCGGGATCCCCCTCGACGACCTGGCCGTGCTGTCAAGACCCCAGCTCTCGCGTCTGCGGGCCGTTTCCGGGCACCTCCCCTTCGAGGTCCTCGACCTCATGCCCGAGTCGTGGACCACGGCCACCGTCCTTCGTGACCCGGTGCGGCGCACCGTCTCGCACTACCGCGAGCTGCGCCGGACCTCGGTCCCGCACCGGGACCTGTCGCTCGACGAGTTCATCTCCAGCGAGGTCTATGCGGTGCCGTCGGGCAACTACCAGGCCCGGGCCCTGGCCCACTCGATCGACCTGGCCTCGGCCTGGATCGGCTACTCGCCGAGGCGGCGCTACCTGGAGGCGGGGGGCGATCCCGACCAACCCAACCCCCTGCAGTCGCTCTTCGACTCGACCCCCATCGAGGGCACCGGCGAGGAGTTGCTGCGAGCGGCCTCGGCCAACCTGGACCGGATCGATCTGGTCGGCGTCACCGAGGAGCTGGACCAGCTGGGCGCCCGGATCGGAGCCCTCTTCGGGGTGACCGGCGTCCAGCTGCCCACTCTCAACGCGTCGGAGGGCCCGCCCCCCGACGTGCCGCGCGCCATCCGCAAGAGGATCGAGGCCCGGACCGAGATCGATCGGGAGCTGTACCGGCAGGCGCTGCGGATCAGCCGGCGGGGCGGAGTTCGCAGATGACGACCGGGACGTCCCGGTCGGTATTGCGCTGGTAGCCGTCGTAACCCCGGTAGGCGGCGCATGTCGCCCATCAGAGCCCGGTGCCGGGCTCGAGTGGGTTGTGGCCCGGTGTTGCAGCTGTAAACATTCACAGGACTCGGTCTACTGAGGGGGACCCATGCACGATCTCATCGTTCGCGGCGCACAGCTCGTCGACGGCACCGGGGCGGCGGCCCGTACCGCCGACGTGGCGGTGGACGGCGGCCGCATCACCGAGGTCGGCCATCTCGGTGCCCGGGCCGCCCGCCGGCAGGTCGACGCCGACGGCCTGCTCATGACGCCGGGATTCGTCGACATCCACACCCACTACGACGGACAGGCGACCTGGGACCCGCTGCTCAGCCCTTCGTGCTGGCACGGCGTCACGACCGTCGTCATGGGCAATTGCGGGGTCGGGTTCGCCCCGGTCCATCCCGGCACCGAGGACTGGCTGATCCAGCTGATGGAGGGGGTGGAGGACATCCCGGGCACCGCCCTGGCCGAGGGCATCTCCTGGGGCTGGGAGAGCTTCCCCGAGTACCTCGACGCCCTCGACGCCATGCCCCGCGCCCTCGACATCGGCGCCCAGGTACCCCACGGCGCGGTGCGCGCCTACGTGATGGGTGAGCGCGGCGCCCGCAACGAGCCGGCCACCGCCGAGGACATCGAGGCCATGGCCCGCATCGTGCTGGAAGGGGTACGGGCCGGCGCCCTCGGCTTCTCCACCTCGCGGACGGTCGTCCACCGGGCCCTCGACGGCCAACCGGTGCCGGGCACCTTCGCCGCCGAGGACGAGCTGCGGGGCCTCGGGCGGGCTCTGGCCCAGGCCGGTCGCGGCGTGTTCGAGGTGGCCCCGGCCGGGGTCATGGGCGAGGACCTCCTGGCCCCCGAGAAGGAGGTGGCGTGGATGGCCCGGCTGTCGGCCGAGACGGGCCGGCCGGTCACCTTCGCGCTGGCTCAGCACAACCAGGCGCCCGACCAGTGGCGGGATCTGCTCCGGCTGGCCGCCGAGGCCACGGGCGAAGGAGCGGCCCTGCGGGCCCAGGTCATGGGGCGGCCGACCAACCTGCTGGTCGGCTGGCAGACCCAGACCCATCCGTTCCAGAAGCGGCCCACGTACCAGGCCATCGCCGACCTCCCCCTCGCCGAGCGCATGACCCACCTGCGGCGCCCCGAGGTGCGGGCCGCCATCCTCTCCGAGCAGGTCGCGGGCGGCCCCATGGCCAGCATCGTCTCGGCCGGGCTCGACCGCATCTACCCCATGGGGGAGCCCCCCGACTACGAGCCCGGTCCCGAGCGGTCGGTGGCCGCCATCGCGAAGGCCCAGGGGCGCGACGGCGAGGAGGTGCTCTACGACCTGATGATGGCGAACGACGGCCGGGAACTGCTCATGCTGGCCCTGCTCGGCTACAGCGCGGGGAACCTCGACGCCATGCGCGAGATGCTGCTCCATCCGAGTGCCGCTCTCGGGCTGTCCGATGGCGGCGCCCACTGCGGAGCGATCTGCGACGCCTCGATGCCCACCTTCATGCTGACCCACTGGGCCAGGGACCGGGACCGCGGCCCGACGCTGGATCTGGAGCTGGTGGTGCGGAAGATGACCTCGGAGACGGCCCAGACCTACGGCCTGGCCGATCGGGGGGTGGTGGCGGCCGGGGCCAAGGCCGATTTCAACCTGATTGATTTCGACCGGCTGCAGCTACGCCTGCCCGAGTTGGTCTTCGATCTGCCGGGCGGGGCCCGGCGCCTGGTCCAAGAGGCCGATGGCTACGTGGCCACCTTCGTCTCGGGGGTCCAGACCATGGCCGAGGGCCGCGACACCGGCTCGCGCCCCGGCCGGCTGGTGCGGGGTCGGTGACCGATCTCGATCACCGACCGCCCGCTTCCCGGACGGTCGGACCGCCCCTCCTGCCCGACTCCATCGGCGCCGTCGCGGTACAGCCCGATTTCCTCGCCGGCGCCCCCTACAAGGTGCCGGCCACCCGCTACACCTCGCCGGAGTTCGCCCGGCTGGAGAACGAGCGACTATGGCCGACGGTGTGGCAGTACGCCTGCACGGTCGACCATGTGGCTGCTCCGGGCGACGCCTTCGAGTGTCGGCTCGGGATGCTCTCGGCGGTCGTGGTCCGCGACCACGACGGCCGCCTGCAGGCCTTCCAGAACGTGTGCCGCCACCGCGGCAACACCCTCTGCGCCGGCCACCAGCGGGGGCTCTCCGAGTTGCGCTGCCCTTATCACCGCTGGGCGTGGGACCTGCAGGGCCGCCTCCACGAGGTCCCGTCGCGGCGCGGTTTCGGCGCCCTCGACCCGGCCGGGCTGGGCCTCGTACCGGTCGCCGTCGACAGCTTCGGGCCGCTCGTGTTCGTCAACTTCGACCCCGGGGCGCCCCCTCTGGCCGAATGGCTCGAGGGCATTCCAGCCGACTCGGAATGGGTCGGCCTCGATCAGTTCCGCTGTGTCGCCACCGCCACCACGGCGGTGCCGTGCAACTGGAAGGTGGTGGCCGACGGGTTCTCCGAGACCTACCACATCCAAGGAATCCATCAGGAGATGCTGGCCTCGATCGACGACGTGCACGCCCCTCAGCGGATCTGGGACCGCCACTCGGTCTCCTACCAACCGTACGGGGTACCGAGCCCCCGCCTCGGCCGCGACGTGGACCCTCAGGCGGTGTGGGCATCGTTCCGGGCGGTGATGGGTGAGAGGACCGGGCCCGGGTCGGAGGACCATTCGCCGCCGCCTGTCCCCGAAGGGGCCACCGTGCAGGACGTCATCGCGGACCGGATCAAGGCGGCCCAGGCGAGCGCCGGCGTGGATCTGGAGCGCTTCACCACCGAGGGCATCCTGCGCCTGGCCCAGTACAACCTCTTTCCCAACGCCACTCTCCTCGTATGGGCCGACATGGTCAACCTGCTGGTCGCCCGGCCCGGCCCGACTGCGGACACCGGTGAGCTGGTGAGCTGCGTCTTCGCCCGCATGCCCGACCCGGGTTCCGAACGCCGGCCCCCGCTCGATCTGGTCCGCCCACCCGAAGCCGACTTCGGGCTCGTGTTGAACGCCGATGTGTCGGTGCTGCTGACCATGCAGCGGGGGCTGAGCCAGCCCGGCTTCGAGGAGGTGGTGCTCTCGGCGGAGGAGTGCCGCATCGTCAACTTCCATCGCAACCTGGAACGCCAGCTCGGGCTCCTCGCCGAGGGCGGGTAGCTCACACAACCCTCACGCCTTGCCGACCGCGGCCTCACAGCCGGGGCCCATCTTGAACGTCGGAACCCCATCGACAATCAACAGGAGTCAAGGTCATGGCGAGCAAGACAGTCTTCGGAGCAATCGGCGTAGCGGCCGCTCTCGGCATCGGTGGTACCGCCTGGGCGGCCACCGGCGGCGCCAACACGCCGTCCTCCCCGGCCGGTGTCGTCACCGCCGCCCCGGCCGGGTCCGGCGCAAGCGGCACCAGCGGCGCGCCGGTCGCGGCCAACCGGGCGGGCCGACCCACCCGTCGATCGCTCCTCGAGCGGGCCGACCACGCCACCATCGAGATCAAGGTCAAAGGCCAGTGGGTGACCTACAGCATCGACCGGGGCAAGGTGACCTCCGTGAGCCCCACCTCCATCACCTTGGCCCGGCCCGACGGGCAGAGCGTCACGGAGCAGATCACCGCCGCCACGAAGTACCGCGGCGTCAGCGGCGAGAGCGCCATCCAAACCGGCCGGCCGGCCCAGGTGGTCTCCGACGGCGGTAGCGCCCTGCGCATCCGCCAAGCTGCTCCGAAGACCTCTGCGCCGGGGACCGGTTCGAGCGGTACCGGCCAGACCTCCGGCCCGGCCCCCGCCGGTGGGCTCGGGGTGTAGAACATGGGTGGGAGGCGCCGTGCCACGCAGGAGCACCGAAGAGTCGATCCGGGAATCGATCCGCCCGCCGCTCCACGACGCCCGCTCCAGGCCCCCGACCGACCCCGAGCTGTCGCCCCGCTGGGCCGACGAGGGCATCCGCCGCTGGCATCACAACGACCGGCCGGAGCGCATACCCCACTTGTCGTGCGTGGAGCCGGTGGCCAAGAGGCGCCTCAGGACGGGGGCCGTGGTGTGGGCCCACGTCCCCTTCCGCGAGCTCGACGATGACAAGACCCGGCCCGCGGTGGTCCAAGAGACCCGGGGCCGGGTCGTCACCGTGCTCGCCGGTTCGTCGTCGCTCACCCGGCGCCGTTACCCCGATCTGTACGTGGAGCTCTCCGACCTGGCTGCGGCCGGGCTCCGTCGGCCCACCGGTGTCAGGCGGGCGGTCCTCTTCGCCGTCGATCTGAGCGACGTGCTCTCCATCACGGGCGAGCTCGGAGCGCAGGACATGGCGTCGGTCTTCGAGCGCCTGCCCCGGGCCACCCGGATTTCACCCCGGATCCCCGGGCCCCTCTCCCTCTACTAGGCGCCCGGGCGGCCTAGGTTGAGGACATGCGTTTCGCCTTCAAGACCGCCCCCCAGCACACGACATGGGCCGACATGCTCGATGTGTGGCGGGCGGCCGACGACATCGAGGTGTTCGAGTCGGGGTGGACCTTCGACCACTTCTACCCCATCTTCTCCGACACCGACGGGCCCTGCCTGGAAGGCTGGGTCACGCTGGCCGCACTGGCCCAGGCGACCGAGCGGGTGCGCCTGGGTGTTCTGGTCACGGGAATCCATTACCGCCACCCGGCGGTTCTGGCCAAGATGGCCACCACGTTGGACATCGTCTCGGGGGGTCGGCTCGAACTCGGTATCGGAGCCGGCTGGAACGAACAGGAGTCGGGGGCCTATGGGATCGACCTCGGCACGCCGGCCCAGCGCTCGGACCGCTTCGAGGAGGCCTGCCAGATCCTGATCGGGCTGATGTCGCAGGAGCACACCACCTTCCAGGGGGAGTACTTCCAGCTGACCGAGGCCCGCTGTGAGCCGAAGGGGGTCCAGCGCCCCCACCCGCCCATCTGCATCGGCGGGAGCGGGGAGAAGCGGACCCTGCGCAGTGCGGCCCGCTACGCCCAGCACTGGAACTTCGTCGGCGGGCCGCCCGAGGACTTCGCCCGCAAGCGGGAGGTGCTGCACGGGCACTGCCGGGACATCGGCCGCGACCCGGGCGAGATCCTGCTCTCCACCCACCTGTTCTACGACGGCGACCCGTCGGCCACCGCCGCTCAGGCCGCTTCCATGTCGGAGGTGGGAGCCGAGCTCGGGATCGTGCACATCCGCCCCCCGCACTCGCCGGCGGTCCTGGAGCCACTGGCGGCCGCCCTGTCGGAGCTGGCCTGAGAACGTCGGTCGTGGCAGTGGGGCTCGGCTAGGAGACGCTCAGCCGGCGGCGGCGTGCTCGACCAGGAAGCGCCGGACCTGCTCGGTCGCGGCCGCGATGTGCTCGGGCGTGTCCTTCCACGGCTCCAAGACCCGGGCGTCGGGGGCCAGGGCGACGATCTCTCGGCCCGTCTCGGTCGGGTGGTAATCGTCGATTCCGGGCATGACCAGCAGCGGTACCGGACACTTCGAGATCATCGTGCGGTCCACGCTCACCACGAACTCACCGGCCCACATCTCGGTCAGAAAGCGGTCCACCGTCTGGGCGTCGATCCCGTCCCGGCGGCCGATCACTTCGCCCGCCCAGCTCTTCTGCATCTGCTCGAAGAGGTCACGGTTGGCGTCGATGACGCCGATGGGCTGTTCGAGCACCGCGGCCACCACCCGCTCCGGGGCCACTTCGATCAGCTCGAGGATGAACGAGCCCCCGATGCAGCAGCCCATCACCAGGAAACGGTCGATCCCCAAGTGGTCGAGCAGTCCCAGCTGATCGGCGGCGTAGGCGCCCCACGGGTCCTCCAGATCGAACGGCCCGGTCGACTGCCCGGCGTTGCGCTGGTCCATGGCCACCATGCGAAAATCGCCGGCGTAGGACTCCCACGGATCGACGGCCGCGTTGGCCCAGGAGGCAACGGTCGACTTCATGCCCCCCGGCGCGATGGTCAGAAGGGGGAAACCCTCCCCTTTCTCCTCGTAGTAGATGCGGGCGCCATCGCGATCGAAAAAGGGCATCGGGGCCACGCTACTCAGGCCAGGTGCTAGACACCTCCGAATGAGGTTCGGGATCTTCTTCGAGATGTCGACGCCCCGCCCCTTCTCCAGCGCGACCGACCACCTCGTGTACCACAACTCGCTCGAGCAAGCCCGGCTGGCCGACGAGCTGGGCTTCGATTGGGTGTGGTGCGTCGAGCACCACTTCCTGGAGGAGTACTCCCACTCCTCCGCTCCAGAGGTGGTGTTGGCGGCTGTAGCGGCCCAGACCCGCCGGATCCGGGTCGGCCACGGTGCGGTGGTGTGCGTACCGGAGATGAACCATCCCATCCGGGTGGCGGAGCGGGCCGCGGTACTCGACATCATCTCGGAGGGTCGCCTCGAGTTCGGCACCGCCCGCTCGTCCACCTGGACCGAGCTGGGCGGCTTCGGTGTCGATCCCGACGACACCAAGAAGACGTGGGACGAGTTCGTCCGGGTGCTGCCCCGGATGTGGGCGGACGAACCGTTCGCCTACCAGGGCCGCTGCTTCTCGATGCCGGAGCGCAACGTGCTGCCCAAGCCGGTCCAAAAGCCGCACCCGCCCATGTGGGTGACGGTCACCTCACCCGGCACCGAGCTGGACGCCGCGGCCCGGGGCCTGGGCTGCCTGGGAGTCGCAGCCACGACCTACGCCGAGCAGGAACGCCGGACCAAGGAGTACCACCGCCGCATCCGGAGCTGCGACCCGGTCGGCGCCATGGTCAACGACCAGGTCACCACCCTCAACTTCCTGTACTGCCACGAGGATCCAGGCGTGGCGGCCCGGACCGGGATGGGTCTGGTCGGCCTGTTCGGCCTGAACAACGCCCACCTGCTGTGGACCCGGGAGGCCTACCCGACCCGGGCCTACCAGTCGCTCGGCAACCTGGCCCCCGGCGGTGGTTCGGACCGCTCCTCGCCCGGCGACCCCCGCGGCATCCCCGAGGGCATCGGCGTGGGTGATCCGGACCGCATCGTGGGGGTGATCCAGCGCTGGGCTGACATCGGCGTCACTGGTATCAATTTCTTGATAAATGCGTCGGAGGTCATCCCCCAGGCGGAGGTACTGGCCAGCCTGCGCCTTTTCGCCTCCGAGGTGATGCCGAAGTTCCCGGACAAAGTGCCGCCCCACGCGGCCGTGGATCCCCCGTGCTGAGCGGCACCGCCTCGCTGGACGCCCTCGCGGCGCGGGCACCGGTCATGCCTTCACTCGAGCCGGAGCCGGCGGTGTTCGAGGACACCGAGGTGCTCCAGGCCGCCTTCGAGATGTCCTATGCCAGTCGGGGCGCCGGCCTGCCGCCCGGGCTGCATCCCACCACTCCACCCCTGATGGTCGTCCTGGTCTGGCGGGTACCGGGCGGGCAGTGGGGACCGTTCACCTTGTGCCAGGCGCGTATCTCGTGCCGGAGCGGGGTCCGGCCCCGGGGTTTCGTAGCCGCCTGCGTGACCGACAGCGAACAGGCCGCCACGGCCCTGTCATCGGGCTGGGGATTCCCGTGCCGGGTCGGTTCCGTTCGCCTGGAGCGGGCCTACGACTGCGTCTCACTCGATGCCGGCCCGGCCCTCGGCCTGACCGGCCTGGACCCCGACCCGCTCCACCCCGGCGACGTGCAGTACACGGTCACCACCACCCTGGCCCACACCCCTCGGGGGCTGCGACTGGTACAGGTGGAGCCCGAGTACGACCTGCGGCGGGTCGAGCGGGTCCGACCCCGGATGGACCACTTCGCCCCCGACCGGTGGGCCGCCCCCGGCCTCGACCCCCGGCATCCGGTGACGGCCACGATCGGCGTGGGAACTTTGTCCATACCCCGCCTCCGATACGTGTCGCGCCCGGAAGTGCCTGCGTTCGAGGGCACCGAAGCAGTCTGAGCGCCCGCTTGGTAGCTTCGGCGCCGAGTCGATCGAGGGGAGGGCCCGTGGGACGGTTGGACGGCCGGGTGGCGCTGGTCACCGGCGGGGCGTCGGGCATAGGACTGGCGTGCTGCGAGCGGTTCTCGGCGGAGGGGGCGACGGTCGTATCGCTCGACCTGGACGCGGCCGACCACCGCGTCGACGTGCGCGACGAGGCCGCCGTGCACAACGCCGTCGATGCCGTCGTGGCCGAGCACGGCCGGCTGGACGCGGTGGTCAACTCGGCCGGCGTGGCCGGTGGTGGCCCGGCCCATCTGGTCCCCCTCGATGACTGGCGGCGGGTCATCGACGTCAACCTGACCGGTACGTTCCTCGTCTCCAAGCACGCCCTGCGCCACATGGTCGCCCAGCGCGCCGGCACCATCGTCAACATCGCCAGCATCGAGGGCATCCAGGGCACCGAGGGGGGCAGCTCCTACAACGCATCCAAGGGCGGGGTCGTCCTGCTCACCAAGAACATGGCCATCGACTACGGCCGGGTCGGTATCCGGGTCAACTGCATCTGCCCCGGGTTCATCGACACCCCGTTACTCGGCGCGGTCATGGACAGCGAGGGCATGTCCCAGGTGCGCGACCATTACCGCAACCTGCACGTGCTGGGTCGCTTCGGCCGGGCCGACGAGATTGCCGCCGCCGCGGCCTTCTTGGTCTCCGACGACGCGTCGTTCGTGACCGGGCACCCACTGGTGGTCGACGGCGGGTTCACCGCCGGAACCCGGTCGTCGCTGAGCGACATGATGGGGATGGCCTGAGCCCGAGCCGGGCCCGAGCGGCTGTCACGACAGCTCCTGAACAACAGTCACAGGTACAGAAATCCGCCAAGTGACCCCGTCCTTCACCTAGGTTCTCTGCCCACGACGTACAGGCGGCACGCTCCCACCGCGCACACCGAGGGCCGTCAGGCCGGTAGCCCCCAGGCTGATGCGATCCTGATCGTCGACGACGATCCGGTGCTGCGCGCAGTAGTGGCCGGCGTGGTGCACCAGGCCGGCTTCTCGGCCGTCGAAGCGGACTCGGCGGCGGCCGCCCTGTCCATCCTGGCCGCCTCCGCCGTCGACGCCGTCCTGCTGGACCAGTCCATGCCCGGCATGGGCGGACTCGAGCTGGCCGAGCGGATCCGGCACCAGCCCCGCTACGAGCGGGTCCCCATCCTGTTCTTGTCGGCCGACGACACCCCCGACACCCGCATGGCCGCCCTGCGGGCGGGGGCCACCGACTTCATGGTCAAGCCCTTCCCGATGGAGGAACTGGTGGCCCGGCTCGAGTCCCAGCTCGAGCTGGCGGCCCGGTGGGCCTCGACCGTCTCGGGCCTGAGCGCCCGCTCGGCGACCGTCGCCGGGCTGGCCGCCCTCGGTCACGATCTCAACCCGGCCGTCCTGTCCCGGAGGATCTGCGAGCGGATCTCGACCGCCCACGCCGGCGCGGGGGTGGCGGTGTTCTCCTGGTTGGACCGCAGCGGCGAGCCGGTCCTGCTGGCGTCGACCGACGACGGCCCCGACCCTTTCGCCGAGGCGGGGGCCGTCCTGGCCCTGCGGGGTGAGGCCGGGCCGTGGGTGGAGCTATCCGGGTCGGCCGGCCGGCGCCCGCGGTCACGCCCGGCCGAGGGGCACGGCGCGATGGTGTGCTGCCCGCTCCGGTTGCGCCAGACGACCGTCGGCGTACTGGTGATAGACGGTGACGACCGCCCCGAGGAGGAGCTGTTGGCGGCCGGGATGGACTACGCCCCGACGGTGGGCCTCCTCCTCGGCCAGGCCCTGAGCGAGAGTCACCGCACCCACGAGAGCCGGGAGCTGGTGCTCCGGACGTTGTCCTCCCACGCCTACGAAGCGGTGTTCCAGCCGATCGTCGACCTCACCGGCGGCCGGGTGCTGGGATACGAGGCCCTGACCCGCCTGGCCAGCGGCGAACCCATCATCAACCTGCTGACAGAGGCGAGCGAGGCGGGGATACGGGCCGAGTGCGAGATCGACCTCTTGACCACTGCCCTGCACGAGGCCCGGACCCTGAACGACACCTGGATCAGCGTCAACCTTTCGCCCTCGGTGGTGGTGGAGCGGACCGAGCAGCTGCGCACCCTCATCGAGCAATCCGGCTGCCAGGTGGTGATCGAGCTGACCGAGAACGAGCGGATCGAGGACTACGTCAGCGTGCGCCAGGCCCTCCACAGCCTGGGCGAGCACGTGAAGCTGTCGGTCGACGACACCGGCTCGGGGTACGCATCGCTGCGCCACGTGATCGACCTGCACCCCCACTTCTTGAAGCTGGACCGGAGCTGGATCACCGGGCTGGACCGCGACGAGACCCGTCAGGCCCTGGTAGCCGGGATGGTCGCCTTCTGCCGCCACACCGCCACGGAGATGATCGCCGAGGGCGTGGAGACCGAACCGGAGCTCGACACCCTCCGGAGGCTCGACGTCAAGCTGGCCCAGGGATACCTCCTCGGGCGGCCGGCGCCGCTGCGCCCGGCCGGCTCGGCCACCCGGGCCTGACCCGGTAGCTCCTCGGGCCGCACTTCACCGCCACCCCGGGCCGCCGGCCAACGCCGGGCCCGGCGCGCGGCTCGGCGCCGGGCTCGGCTCGGGGCTCGGCTCGGGGCTCGGCCGGGCCCCCTTCGGAGCACAGATTGGTCCCGACTCCCCACCCGGCCGAATCGGGACCGCCACCCCGCTCAGAAACAGCACAGATCGGTCCCGGTATCGGATGGCCCGCTGCCGGGACCGATCCGTGTCGTTGGACCGACTCGACGGAGGAATCGGATGCGGATCAACCCTCGAGGGCGTCCGTCAGGGCCCAGCCGGCACCCGGATCCCCACCGAAGCTGACCTCGGGCCCCGATTCGGTAGCCGGGACGGGCCGGGACGTGGGTGAGAGGACGAAGCCCGGTCGCACCGCTGCAAGCGAGGTCTCCGGGCTGCGCAGCCGGTCCGGTCACCCTCGGAGATATCGTCAGCTTCGGTCGAGTTCCTGATTCAACCGGAAATCGGCCGCGGTCGTGCTCATATTTCGGTCCGGAACGGCCGAAGATCGGCCAGTAGGTATCCGCGTCCCCTGGGAGCACGATGGTTCAAGTCGACGGGCCCGCCCGAAACGGAGATGTGGCGTCCGACTTGACGCGCCCGTCCCTCGACCCACCCGAGGTGAAGCGCATCCTGGCGTCGTGGCTGGCCGATCACCCCGATGCCCTCGTCGGGGCAGCGACGGGCAGCGGCCTGCCTACTTCGGTCCCGCCCGAGCTGGGCCTGTCCGGCTACGGGCAGGAGGAGCGCTCCATCCTGGACCTGGTGGTGCCCGACGACACCACTACCGTCACCGACGCCTTCGTCAGCGCGCTGGGCCGGGGATTCTGCATCACGACCGTCCGGCTGGCCAGCAACCCGGATCGGCCCGTCCTGCTCCACTACGTGGACCTCCGATCCGAGCACGGCGTGGTGCTGCGGCTGATGGCGCCGGCGACCACCGGTTCGAAGGAGAGACGGCTCTCCTCGCAGGAGCTGGCTCCCACGCGGCCCCGGGTCGGATTCATGACCAAGGACGAAGTGGCGACCATCATCGGAGTCGACGAGGCGACCACTTTGATGCTCGGATGGTCGGCGCAAGAGATGATCGGCCGCCGTAGCCTGAGTTTCATCCATCCCGAGGACCACCTGCGGGCCATTGACAACTGGATGGGACGGCGGTCCAACCGCGCCACGCGCCTGGGGACCGTCCGCCTCCGTTACCTCTGCCAGGATGGAACCTGGCTGTGGCTGGAGACATCCAACGAGTTCTCCGAGCAGGCGGACGGCTCCGAGGTGGTGTCCACCCAGCTGATCGACATCTCCAGCGAGATGGCGGCCAGCGAGGCCCTACAGCGCAGCGAATCGCTCCTGCGCCTGGTCACAGACACCGTGCCGGTCGGACTGTTCCACGTGGGGACCCTCGGCGAGGTGTCGTTCGTCAACCCAGTGGCCCAGCGGCTGCTCGGCCAGGAGCCGGCCGGCACCGCGTCGGGGCTGTGGGCCCAGCTGGCCCCCGCCCGCGGCTGCGAACTCGACGCGGCCATGGAACGGGTGCTCGCCGAGGGCACTGCCCTCTCGCTCGACATCGAGTTCGAGCCGGCCGACACCGGCGTGCGCTCGTCCTGCCAGGTGTCGCTCCAGCCGGTGACCGACCACGGGCGGACCGCCGGTGTGCTCGGTTGCATCGTCGATGTCACCGAGCTGCGCCAGATCGCCGACACCGATGCCCTCACCGGCGTGCAGAGCCGGCGGGCCATCATGCAGGCGCTCGAACAGGAGCTGGCCCTGGGCGGCAACCGGGTCGCGGTGCTCTACGTCGACCTGGACGACTTCAAGCCAGTCAACGACCAGCACGGCCATGGCGCCGGCGACCGGGTCCTGGCCGGTGTGGCGCACCGCCTCATGGAGGCGGTGCGCCCCGGCGACCACGTCGGCCGCCTGGGCGGCGACGAGTTCCTCGTGGTCTGTCCCGGATGCGAGGCGCCCGGCGTAATGGCCATCGGTCGGCGCATCCAGGCACTGCTCGCCGCCCCGGCGGTGATCGACGGCCACCGCCTGACCACCGGGGCCAGCATCGGGATCAGCTGCGGACGGCCGGGCGTAACCGCCGAGGAGCTGGTGGCCGAAGCGGACGTCGCCATGTACCGGGCCAAGCACGACAAGGGCGGTCCCCCGGTGCTGCTGCCCGTCGGCGTCGAGCAGGTGACGACCGAAGCGGGGCCCCCCGCGTAGTTGAATGATCACCATGGAGCGCTTCCGGGGTGACGCCTACCAGGCCCGGATCGACGCCATGGCGGCCACCGGCATGGACATGCACGGCGAGGCCAGGGTGGTAGCCGTCTTCGAGCCGGCGACGGTGCTCGACGCCGGCTGCGGCACCGGGCGGGTGGCTATCGAGCTGGCCCGCCGGGGCATCGAGGTGTGCGGTGTCGACGTGAACCCGTCGATGATGGCCGAGGCCCGGCGCCGGTCGGCCGACCTGCCCGGCGTCACCTGGCGGGAGGCCGACCTGGCCGGCCTGGACCTGGGTCGCGTCTTCGACGTGGTGCTGGTGGCCGGTAACGTGCCGCTGTTCTGCCCGGTGGCCGACCGCCCCGCCCTGGTCAGGTCGTGCGCGCGGCACGTAGCGCCGGGAGGTGTCATGATCGGGGGCTTCCAGCTGGACGAGCGCTACCCGTTGACCGACTGGGACGAGGCGTGCACTCGAGCTGGCCTGGTCCTCGAGTCACGGTGGGCCACATGGGACGGCGACCCGTTCCCCGCCGGCGGCCCGGCCGACTACGCGGTGTCGGTGCACCGCCGGCCGTTGCGGAGCAGCTGAGGGTCAGTACGCCAACGTCAAGGTGCACACCGTCTGATCAGCGCAGGGCCCAGTCGTCGATCAGCTTGCGGGCGATGCTGATCCGCCCCGGTATCTGGGGTAGGTCGTCCCGTCCGAACCACTTGGCGTCCGATATCTCCTCACCGTCGACCTCGATGCGGCCGGCCCCGTACTCGGCGTGGAACCCGAGCATCAGCGAATGCGGGAACGGCCACGGTTGGCTGCCGAAGTAGCGCAGCGTTCCCACCTCGATTCCCACCTCCTCGCGCACCTCCCGGCGCACCGCCGCCTCCACCGACTCGCCCGGTTCCACGAACCCGGCCAGGCAGGAGTACATGGCGGTCGGCCAGCCCGCGTTTCGCGCCAGCAGGACCCGGCCGTCGGCCCGCTCGACCAGGGTGATCATGGCCGGCGCCAGGCGGGGGAAGGCAGCCAGCCCGCACGCCGGGCACCGGCGGGACCGCTCCCTTTCCGAGAGCTCGGTCGCGGTGGCGCAGCGCCCGCAGTAGCGGTGGTTCCGGTTCCAGTCGACGAGCTGGACGGCCCGCCCGGCGGCCAGCCAGACGGCTTCATCCACCCGGCCGTACAGCTGCATCAGGTTGGACCAGGCGCCGGGGTCGACGGCGGCCGGGCCGGAATCGTTGAGATCGGCGGACCAGCAGTGACGACCGTCCAGGGTTCCGATGAAGGTGGTGGCGCCGTAGGCCTCCGGGTCACCGGGAACCACCGCCACATCTGCCCCTCTGACGAGGAAGAGCAGGGCCTCGCCGCTCGACGGGGCGTCCGGCGACATCAGGGGAAGGAGCATCCGCCCAGTCTCGCCAAGCTCTGCGATGATTTCCATCGCCGGCCCACGTCTCCCCCAGGAGACACCATCGAGGAGGTAGGGCATGACCGCAGTTCGGGTACTGGTGGGCACGCAGAAGGGGGCATTCATCTTGAGCTCGGACGGCCGCCGAACCGGCTGGGAGGTGGAGGGGCCTCTGTTCGGCGGGTGGGAGGTGTACCACGTCACCGGCAGCCCGGCCGATCCCGACCGGCTGTACGCCTCACAGTCGACCGGCTGGTTCGGGCAGGTCATCCAGCGCTCCGACGACGGAGGGCGGAGCTGGAATCCGGCCGGCAACGGGTTCTCCTACCAGGGGGGAACGGGTACCCACCAGTGGTACGACGGGACGCCCCACCCCTGGGAGTTCGCCCGGGTCTGGCACCTCGAGCCGTCCTACGACGATCCGGACACGGTGTACGCGGGAGCCGAGGACGCCGCCTTGTTCCGCACCACCGACGGGGCGGCCACCTGGACCGAGCTGGAGGGGCTGCGCACCCACCACACCGGGCCCAAGTGGCAGCCCGGAGCCGGCGGGATGTGCGTCCACACCGTTTTGATCGACCCGTCCGACGCCGACCGTCTCCATGTGGCCATTTCGGCGGCCGGGGTGTTCCGCAGCGGGGATGCCGGCCAGAGCTGGGCACCGGCCAACCGGGGCCTGCAATCGGGGGGGATACCTGATCCGGACGCCGAGGTCGGCCACTGCGTGCATCGCATCACCCGGCACCCGAGCCGCCCTGACGTGCTCTTCATGCAGAAGCACTGGGACGTCATGCGCAGCGACGACGGCGGCGACCACTGGCGCGAGATCAGCGGCGACCTGCCGACCGACTTCGGCTTCCCCATCGCAGTACATGCCCACGAGCCGGACACGGTCTATGTGGTGCCCATCACCAGCGACTCGGAGCACTACCCGCCCGAAGGCCGGCTGCGGGTGTACCGCAGCCGCACCGGCGGGGACGAGTGGGAGCCGCTCAGCGCCGGTCTGCCGCAGTCCGACTGCTATGTCAACGTGCTGCGCGACGCCATGGCGGTGGACGACCTCGATCCCTGCGGGATCTACTTCGGCACCACGGGCGGTCAGGTATACGGATCGGCCGACTCCGGTGACACATGGCAGCCGATCGTGCGGGACCTGCCCCGGGTCCTGTCGGTGGAGGTTCAGACGCGGCCGTGATCCGCCTCCTGCTCCCCCACCATCTCCGCAACCTGGCCGGCACCGGCCGCGAGGTGGAGCTCGACGTGGCGGAGCCGGTCACCCAGAGGTCGCTCATCGACGCGCTCGAGGACGCCTACCCGCCCCTCCGGGGGACGCTACGGGACCCGGCCACGCAGCGCCGCCGCCCGTTCATCCGGTTCTTCGCCGGCGAAGAGGACCTGTCGCACGAGCCACCAGACGCCCTGCTGCCCGAGGCGGTGCTCACCGGGAAAGAGCCGCTGCACGTCGTGGGGGCCATGGCCGGCGGATGAGCCGGCAGCCCGCCCCACCCGTGCACGTACCGGGGCCGAGGCTCAGTACGAGGGCGGGACGAGGGATCCGATGTCCTCGCCACCGAGGATCTTGGCGATGAGGGCACTGTCGAAGTAGTCGGTCCAGCGAGAGATCCGCCCGCCGTCGACGACGAAGGTGCCCATGACCGGCAGGACCAGCTTCATGGCCGGCCCGGCCAGGTGGTCGATCCGTTCGGTCAGCACCACATTGCCGTTGACCGCGACATGTTTGATGTCGAAGCGGTACTCCTCGGGAAACATGGAGTACTGGTTGGTCAGGTCGGCGACGACCGCGTCGACCCCGACGTTGGCCGCCATCCCGACGTTCTGGTACACCGCATCGTCGGTCAGGAGGGGGCGTACCGCTTCGGTGTCGCGCCCCGACAGGGCGGCGCAGAACCGGCGGACCACATCGATCGGATCGGACAAGTCACTCACTCCTCGCTCGCGATTTCAAGACCGACCGGCTGACGGCGGGACTGCTCCAACCAGGCCGGCCCAGTCGGCTGGTGCCGATGACGACGCTTGCTCAACCGGCGCTCCCGGCCTCGTCGTCGAGACGGAGCAGGGCCCGGGCCCGTTCCTGCCCGTTGAGCAGGTAGGCCCGTCGCCGGTCGACCTGCCAACTCCCGTCCACCCACCGAAGTTCCCACCGGTTGGCCGAGACCCGCCAGATCTCGAACTTGCCGTCCCGTTGGAGCACCACCTGGGAATGGTGGACGACGACGGCCCGGTCGCCGTCGATCTTCACCCGGGGCGGTCCGAGCATGTGCGCCGCGCCCTGGTGGATCAACCCCTGGTGGTTGGGACCGGCCACCATGGCTTCGACAGCCGCCCGGCCGGGCAGGCTGGCGTCACCGAAGTCGTATATGCCCTCCTCGGCCCACAGACTCGCGGTCCACTCCGCCGAACCGCTGTCCACCGCCGGGCCGTAGCTGGCGATCAGGTCGTAGAGCGCGGCCCGGCGCTCCAGTCGCTCCAGGCGCTCCTCGACGCTGTCGCGGCTCCGGTCGTGCGCTTCGGCCAAGACCCCTCCCACAGTCGGAGCGGGCTGACACCCGCATCATTCGATGCGACTCTATCCACCATGCACGCCGATACCGTCACAGCCGGAATGCGCCACACCTCCCACCGCCTCCACCGCCGGATGTCCCCCGGCCGTGGGACCTGGGCCCGGGCCCTCGATGGCCTCGTGGGCCGAGCCTCGGGGCTGCCGCCGGAGCGCACCGACTTCGAGGTGCAGCGCCGGATCCAGATACCGACCCGCGACGGAGTCTTCCTGGCCGCCGACCACTACCAACCGGAATCCGCGGCGGTCGGCACCATCTTGATCCGGGGCCCGTACGGGCGCAGCCTGCCTCTGGCCCTCCCCTTGGCCCGTCTGTTCGCCGCCCGCGGATACCACGCCCTGTTCGTCAGTTCGCGGGGGACCTTCGGCTCGGGCGGCACGTTCGAGCCCATGGCCACCGAGGTCGATGACGGCCACGACGCGGTCGCCTGGATGCTCGATCAGCCATGGTTCACCGGCTCGTTCGCCACGATCGGCCCGTCGTACCTGGGTCACACCCAGTGGGCCATCCTGAGCGACCCTCCGGCCGAAATGGCCGCCGCGGTGATATCGGTCGGCCCCCACGATTTCGCCGAGCACGTCTGGGGCACCGGGGCCTTCAAGCTGGACTTCCTGGGATGGAGTGACGGGATCGTCCACCAAGAGGATATCGGGCCGGTCGGGGCCCTGGTCCGCGCCGTGCGGGCCGGACGCCGGGTACGGGCGGCTCAGGAGGGGCTGCCGCTGGCGGCAGCCGCCGACGGGCTGCTCGAGGGACGGGCCCCTTGGTACCGGGACTGGGTCACCCGTGCCGATACCGGGGACGACTTCTGGCTACCCATGCGCCACGGCGCGGCGCTGGAACGGGCGGACATCCCGGTGCTGCTGATCGGAGGCTGGCGGGATCTCTTCTTGGAGCAGACGGTCGAGCAGTACGACCGACTGCACGACCGGGGGACCGACGTGGCCTTGACCGTGGGCCCGTGGAACCATTACCAGGCCGGCGCGGCCCGGATCGTCACCAGGGAAACCTTCGCCTGGCTGGAGCAGCACCTGGCCGACCATCCCGGCCCGCCCGAGCGCCATCGCGTGCATGCCTTCCTCACCGGTGCCGGCGAGTGGCGCCACCTCGAGGAGTGGCCCCCACCCACGTCCCCGGCGACCTGGTACCTGCAGCCGGCCCGGCCCGGTTCGGCCGGGCCGGGCCGGCTGCGCCCCGGGGCTCCGACCGACGATCCCCCGTCCCGGTTCACCTACGACCCGGCCCGGCCCACCCCAACGGTGGGCGGCCCCCTGCTGTCGCGCCGGTGCCGGGTCGACGACACGGTGCTGGCCGGGCGCGCCGACGTGCTGGTCTTCGATGCCGGCCCGCTCAGCCGCGACCTCGACGTGGCCGGATCACCTGAGGCGGAACTGGACCACACCAGCGACAACCCGCACTTCGACCTGTTTGTCCGGCTGTCCGAGGTCGATCCCGACGGCCGGTCCCACAACCTGACGGAGGGATACCGGCGATTCGGCCCGGACCGGCCCGCGGCCAGCCCCGTCGGCATCGCGATGGCGCCCCTCTACCACCGCTTGCGCGCCGGATGGCGGCTCCGGCTGCTGGTGGCCGGGGGATCGTTCCCTCGCTTCGACCGCAACCTGGGCACCGGCGAGCCCCCCGGCACCGGGGTATCGATGCGCCCGGCGCAGCACACCGTGGCCCACGGGTCGGCCAGGATGTCGAAGCTCGTGCTCCCGGTGGTCGACTGAACCCTCGGACCGCGAGCCCGTCCGGTCTGCGGCGAGGAGCTCACCGTCGGGCCGACCGTTCCCGTCTCAGTTGAGCCGGGCCCGGAAGGTGCCGGCCTGCTCGACCAGACGGGCCCGGACCCGCTCCGAGGTGACCGCCCCGGCGACCTGCTCCAACACGGAGGCGGCCACGTCCAGTCGGCCCAGGCTGGCCAGGCGGCCGGCCAGCTGCGTCCGATCGCCCATGGTCGCCGCCGGCAGCGCCAGCCGCAGGTCACACACCCACGACAGCGACCTCCGGTCCTGGGCCATCTCGAAGGCCCGGTCCAGGTTGGCCAGCATTCGGGCCAGGACGGCGTGCGCTCCCGTGGCGGCCAGCATCTCCGGGGTGAGCCGGGCGGTCGCCCCGGTGGTCTGGTGCAGCAGGCGCTCACAGCCGGCCATGTCCAGCGGCCGCCCGGCGTCGAAGGGGTCGATCAGGGTTCCCGGCCGGGCCGGGTCGCGCACCAGGAAGTGCCCTGGCATGCCGACCGCCTCGAGCACCACCCCCGCTCTGCGGCCCACCTCGACCAAGAGGACGGCCAAAGTGATCGGT
>JAKBAX010000014.1 GCA_021808785.1 Actinomycetes bacterium
GCCACGGCTACTGGCTCGTCGCCGCCGACGGCGGCATCTTCGCCTACGGCGACGCCAACTTCTACGGCTCCACCGGCGGCACCCACCTCGACCAACCCATCGTCGGCATGGCCACCACTGCCCCGACCACCGCCTCGGCGCCGGCAGGTCCTTCGGGCGGCACGGGCGGTCGGTGCACCTACCCGTCGTATACGACGAGCGACCCGCATGGCACGGTCAACGAGGACCCCAACAGTGGGGAGTACTGGTGGGTGGACAACGACGCGTGGTCGGGGGCGCCGGGGCCTCAGACGCTGTTTGTCTGTAACCAGTCGAGTTGGTACGCAGTGTCCAACCAGCCGGACGTCGGTGGGCAGGTCGAGACCTACCCCAACACGGAATACGACGTAGGTGGCCGAGCCAACGGCACAGGTGTGGCCACGGCACCTCTTAGCGCGTACCACTCCATCACCTCGACCTTCTCCGAGGCTTTTCCGGCCACGGGCGGCTGGGATGCCGGCTACGACCTGTGGACCAACGACTGGACCAACGAGACCATGATCTGGAACCAGTGGGCCGGCTCCCAGTCGTACTGGCCGGGTGTAGCCGACACGTCCGGCACGGCACTCACCCTGGATGGAGTGCGCTACCACTTCCTCTGCAACGGGAGCGTCTCGGACTGCAGTCCGTCGGGGAACCACGCCAACGCAGAGATGATGTTCTTCCGGGACAGCCAGGTCAGCTCCGGATCGGTCGACCTGCTCGCTGCCTTCCAGTGGGAGGTCGCACACGGCTACGCGCGGGCCGGCGACGTACCCACACAGATCGAGTACGGAGTGGAGATTTGCTACACCAATGGTGCGGCCGAGACCTTCCCTCTCACCGGGCTGACGATCGGTGTGACTTGACCCAGGGGCGCGCCTGATCTCGTATCACACAGCCCGGGCTCGGGCTCTCCTGTGTGCAGCCCCTTTTGATACCGAGCCGAAGGCGAGCCAAGACGATGATCGAGCTCCTGCTTGACCATGCCGGGGGACGACCCTTGAGAGTCGTGCTACTCGGCGCTCATCCCGATGACATCGAGATCGGCGCCGGCGGGACCCTCCTCACTCTGGCCGAGACCCGGCCCGGCCTTGTGGTGCACTACCAGGTGATGACCGGAACGGCTGGACGCCACGAAGAGGCTCGGGCCGCCGCGACGGCGTTTCTGCCAGGCGCCCGGGTGACGCTCCGGCTACTCGATCTACCCGACGGCCGTTTGCCGGCCGCGTGGTCGAGCGTAAAGGACTCCCTGGAGGAAGTGGCCGCAACGATGACTCCGGACCTGGTCATCGCCCCGTCCCCGATGGACGCCCATCAAGACCACCGCACTGTGGGGGAACTGGTAGCGACCGTCTTCCGGAACTCTCTGTGCCTGGCCTATGAGATACCGAAGTGGGACGGTGATCTGGGTGCGGTTCGGCCATCCCTGTATCTTCCAATGTCGAGCGAGGTGGCTCGGCGCAAGGTGGAGCTTCTCAGCGCCTGCTTTCCCTCTCAGAAGTCGCGCGATTGGTGGGACGATGAGGTCTTCCTCGGCCTGGCTCGGCTGCGAGGAATGGAGTCCCGTACCCGATATGCCGAGGCCTTCACCTGCACCAAAGCCGTACTCCGGTGCTGAGTGGTGGCGGCCGCCGGGATGCCTACGAACCCCCGACCACCTGAGGTTCCTCGATCGGTTGGCGGTGGGGCGGTCCCGGCGGGGGGGAGAATCCACCTCCCCGAAGCTCGACCAACTCCGCACCTGCGGACCGTCGGGCACCAGTGATCACGAGGTCGACCAGACGTTGCAGGACCAAGCCTACCGTCGCCCCCAGTATCATCATGTCCATCCCGACCGACCAGTTGTCCACGTAGTGCAGATCGAGTCGGCGGTAGGCGTGGAATGACGGGCTCTCACTCGCCTCGACCTGCCAGAGCCCGGTCACACCAGGAGCCACTACCAACCGCTCGCGAAGTTCCTGGTCGAAATCCTCCACTTCGGAGGGCAGGGCCGGTCGGGGACCTACCAGGCTCATCTCCCCTCTCAGGACGTTGAAGAGCTGCGGCAGCTCGTCGATACAGGACTTCCGCAGGATACGCCCGACTCTCGTCACCCGCGGATCGGTGGCCATCTTGAAAAGTGGACCCTGCCGTTCGTTGTGGGCCCGGAGACCGTTCAGCCTCTCGCCGGCGTCCACGCTCATCGTCCTCAGCTTCAGCACTCGAAAGACATGGCCGTGACGTCCGATCCGGTCCTGGCGATAGAGGACGGGACCACCGTCCTCCATCTTGATGACGACGCCGGCGAGCGCCATGACAGGAAGCGCGACCGACAGGGCCACGGTGGTGAAGATCACGTCTATAGCCCTCTTCACCACCAGCTGCCATCGCGAGATGGTGCGCCTCTCCACGTAGAACAGCACTTGATGAGACAGTGGTGCGACCCGCATCCGGTGATAACCGATTCTGGGCAGGCCGCTCGACACCTGGACGTGAATTCCCGCCGCGACCAGGCCTCGCACGGCTTGGTCGAGAGCCCGGCCAGGTAACGCGCCCGGGGCGACGATCACACCGGTTGCTCCTGTCGATCGGACCGTTTCAGCCAGGTCGGCTCCGGCGTCGACCACGGGTATTTCGACCGGGTAGGTCGTGCCCTCCTCCATCGCGTAGCCGATGACCGCAACTGCCCGGTACCCCAGGCCCGGCTGCCCCGAGAGGAGCTCGAGCAGTGCTTCGCTCTCGGCGTCGCTGGCGAGGATGCAGACCGGGCGGCAGAACCGGCCCCGGGACCGACACCTACGAAGCCAGATTCGGTACGACCCCCGGAATACCAGCAAGGCGGCGATCAGGCCGGCTGCGCCTACCGCCGCCCTCGACAGCGAGATGTGGACCGGCCACACGCGGCTCGAACCGACAGCGGCAAGCGCAGAAACGACCGCCGCCCGTCCCAGGCGGACTATTTCGATTGATCGCACAGAGCACACCCGAGCCAGGTACAGCTTCTGTACCGCCAGGACGACGACCACCACTGCGGCCAGGCCGGCGGAGAGGGCCACCGCCGCTGCGACGTCTGACCAGGACCGACGATCGTAGCCCGGCAGAACCAGCATCCACGTCAGGAAGCCGGCCGCGAAGTCGCTCGCCAGCAGCCGGGCCCGGAGGTGCCCGGCGCCCGATCCATCGCCCGCGGCGACCGGAGCGGATCGCCGCCCGGGGGGTCGTCCGACCAGCGGAGTCAGCGAATCGGCTCCGGCCATCCTCGACAATGTTCCCGATCCTTCGTCCATGGTGGGCCCTTCGAGGAACCAGAGACCCGTGCGCCGTTCCTTGATACCGGTCGCGGGCGCGACAGCCGGTCGCGACCTCGAAGGCAGCCTTCGACCCCGGCCCCCGGTAGTCGGATGTATCTCAGCCCGGACTGGCGGCTCCGTAGTTCGAACGACTCATGGAGGGCCAATGTCAGGGAACGGTCGAGCCCGGCTCCCAGTAGTCAGAGATGGCGGCGAGGACGATCGGGGTGCGCCCGCGGACCCCCGGGTCGCCCGCCGCGGGCTCGATCGGAGGAGCGTTCTCGGCCGCATGGCGGGCATGGCGGTGCTCGGCGCCTCCGGCGGCGGGGCCATCCTGACGAGAGGCCTTCCGGCAGCCGGAGCGGCGACCATGATCGAGTCAGGCGCGATAGCACCGGCGGTGGTGCAGCTGATCGACGCACCGACGATCGCCGTGGATGCATCTCTCGGCAACGATTTCCGGCTCACGCTGGGCGGCGACCGCACGATGGGCGGTCCGACCAACGGATCGGACGGTCAGCAGATAATCCTCCAGATCACCCAGGGGGCCGGGGGGCCTTTCACCGTCACATGGTCCCCGGAGTACGAGTTCTCGACCGGGCTCGCCGAACCGGTGCTCAGCACGGGCGCCGGGCAGACCGACCTGGTTGGCCTCATGTACAGCGCGATCGCGGCCAAGTGGCTGCTCGTCGCCTACCTGGGCGGCTTCTCCTGATGGCTGACTACCGGTTGTTCGCTGGCAGCACCGGTCCGGCGAGTGCGATCAGCTACAGCGGGCCTTTCCTGGCCGGCGTGGCATTCGAGGTCACTCAGGCCGACTGCTGGTTCGAAGGCTACTGGTGGTGGGTCGCACCCACCGGTGGACTCACGGCCCCGCAGACCTTCGCCGTCTGGCTCATCACCGGTCCCGGCACCGGAATATTGATCCCTTCCGCGACGGTCACGTCGGGCCAGTTGGCTCCCGGCTGGAACTGGGTGCCTCTGGCCGATCCGATCCAACTGCCCATAGGAGGAAGCGTCGGGACCGGCGGGGCCAACTTCATAGCCGCTACAGGTGTCAACGGGAGCTTCCCCGACACCAACGGGCAGTTCGCAGCCGGGGCCGTCTACGCCAGCGGGGTGACGGTCGGACCGCTCACCGCCTTCTCCGATCAAGCGGCGTCCAATCCGGGCCCCTTCAGCATAGGACAGGGCCTCTTCTCCACGCTGGGAACCGATCCGACGACGGTCATGCCGTTGCAGACCTACGATTCCGCCAATTTCTGGATAGACGTCCAGGTAGGCGACACCCCCCCTGCGGCCTACGCGGGCTCCTACCGGCTGTGGCCGAACTTCCCGAACGTCACGAACGGTATCGCGCCGTCCATCGACACCGGCACTCAGACCACCGGCACGTTGTTCTCCCTGTCGGCGCCGTGCCGCCTCGCCAATATCTGGTTGTACAGCCCGGCGGGCGTGAATGCCATGCCGGCCCGGACCCAGGTCTGGGACGCCGCGACCCAGAGTCTCGTGGTCGGATCGGATCTCCCGGCCGCCTGGTCCGGGCCCGTGGGGAGCGGTTGGGTGGCAAATGCCTACTCGAAGGCGGGCATCGTGCTACCTGCGGGGAACTACATCGTCAGCGTATTCAACGACTCCGGTCAGACCTTCTACCAGGAGACCAGGGGTTACTTCGGCGCATTCAACGGCGTAGCCGGCCCAGGACAGAACGGTCTCGTCAGCGGACCCCTGTCATCGCCCGCCAACGCCAACTCCATCGCACCACCGGGCGGCAACTCGTGCTTCTACAGCGGGGGCACGGGACCGACCTACCCCAACGCGTGGGACCAGCACGACGGCGGCGAGAACCGGTGGGTCGACGTCGAAGTAATTCCAGTCGGCGGGGCCGGCGGCGTGGGCGGGCCACCCGTCAACTCCGCCGCCTTCATGGCCTTCTTCCCCTGAGGGCGGAGGCAGCAATGCACGAGGAACGGTCGAGCACCGGAGGGAAGATGCGATTTCACGCCAGGAAGGCCCGGCTAGGACTGGGCCCCGAGACCCACGACCGATCCGGGCCGACCGGCTCTCTACCGGCCGACCTGGGCCGCAGGAGCGCGCTCAAAAAGGCGCTCGGGCTGGCCGCCGCGGGGGCAGTGGGCGGGTCCGCCCTCGCCGAGACATTCGCCTCGCCGGCGTCGGCGGCCACCACCACCGAGACCGGGGCCATCGCTCCGGCCGTGGTCAATCTGACAGATGCCCCGACCATCGCCGTGGACGCCTCACTGGGCAACGACTTTCGCGTCACCATCGCGGCCAGTCGGGCCATGGGCAACCCGGTCAACGCAGTCGATGGGCAGAAGATACTCATGCAGATCACCCAGGGACCGGCTGGATCGTCGACCGTGACCTGGGGCAGCAGCTATGAATTCTGTGCCGCACTCCCTCAGCCGGCCTCGAGCACCACAGCCGGCCAGACCGACCTGCTGGCCTTCGTGTACAACGGGACCAAATCCAAGTGGCTCCTGGTCGCCGTCGTCAATGGGTTCAACCCTGTCACGGTAACGCAGCCGAGCGGTACCTTCAGGCTCTTTCCCACCACCATCGGACCGTCCACACCGGCGTCGTACACAGGACCGTTCCTGGCGGGCGTACAGTTCGAGGTCACCTCGGGAGGGACCTGGCTGGGGGGCTACTGGTGGTGGGTCTGCCCGGAAGGTCAGACCTCGGGCCCCCAGAAATTTGCGCTGTGGCAGGTATACACCACCAGGGTCGGAACCCTCGTGGCCAGTGCTACGGTCACGTCCGGCACGCTCATTCCCGGTCAGTGGAACTACGTCCCGCTGGCTGCGCCGATCCCGCTCAGTCCCGGAGCGACGTATGTGGCCGCCACCGGGTTCAGTGACGGGTTCCCGACGACCAACAATCAGTTCGGTGCCGGCCAACCGTACGCGGCGGGAATCGTCACCGGCCCCTTGTCGGCCTACTCCGACTCGGCAGGGTCGCTCCCCGCGCCCTTCGGTATGGGTCAGGGTCTGTTCGGCACCGCAGGTACGGACCCGACCATCTCCATGCCCAACGACTCGTGGGAATCGGCCAACTTCTGGATGGATCTCCAGATTACGACCACACCACCGGCTGGCACCACCTACCGCCTCTGGCCCAACCTCCCGACCGTGCCCGGCGCTCTGCTCGCGGACAGCCTGGCCTACACGCTTGCGACCGAATACACGCTCTCCGCTACCTGCCAGCTCGACCGAATCTGGTTCTACTCTCCGAGCGGCGCGGCAGCCCTCCCCTCCAGATGTGCCATCTGGAGCGCATCCAGTCAGACCGAGGTGACCGGGACCGACAATCCGGCGCCGGCCTGGTCCGGGCCGGCCGGTTCGGGATGGGTCTCCTGCTCCTACTCGGGTGTCACGCTCCCACCCGGGGACTACAAGGTAGCGGTGTACTACGGGGGCGGATCCAACTGGCTGCAGGCAACGACGAGCTACTGGGCCGGAGGGGGACCCGGAACCGACGGCATCACGGCCGGTCCTCTGAGCGCGCCCGGGGCGGCCTCGGCTAGTGGGGCCGGGCAGAGCACCTACAACCAGGGCGCGTGGGCCTACCCGACGACGTACGCCTCCGGAACGGGCGAGAACTACTGGGTGGACGTCGAAGTCACCCCGACCTGATCGCATCGGCGTATCAAGAGGCCCCGAAGCCCCCTCTGATCATGTAGTCCAGACATCACGCCGCTCGGAGGATCATGGCCGCCTGCAAGTGCCGCTTATGTGGAGCGGAGCTGACCCACACCTTTGTCGACCTCGGCATGTCCCCGCTGTGCGAGAGCTACGTACCCGCGGACCGACTCGACGAGTCGGAGACCTTCTACCCGCTGCATGTGCGTCAGTGCCCGTCCTGTCTGCTGGTACAGCTCCCGGCCTACGTGCGCGGCGAGGACATCTTCTCGGACTACGCCTACTTCTCCTCCTACTCGGACTCGTGGGTCGCACATGCCAGGCGCTACGCGCACGCCATGATCGACGAGCTCCGGCTCGGCCCGGGCAGTCTGGTGACGGAGGTCGCGAGCAACGACGGCTACCTCCTCCAGCACTTCCTGGCCCGGGGCGTTCCGGTGCTCGGGGTCGAGCCGGCCGGCAACGTCGCCGAGGCCGCCCGGTCCAAGGGTGTGCCGACGGTGGTCGAGTTCCTCGGCAGGGAGACAGGTAAGGCCATAGCGGCCCGCTACGGACAGGCCGACCTGGTCGCAGCCAACAACGTCTTCGCCCATGTCCCAGATATTGTCGACTTCGCCGAGGGGCTCGAGTGCCTGGTGAAGCCTGGCGGTCTGGTCACGCTCGAGTTCCCCCACCTGCTCCAGCTGATAGCGCAGACCCAGTACGACACGATCTACCACGAGCACTACTCCTATCTGTCCCTGCTCACTGCGGCGAGAGCGCTGCAGGCGGGAGGTCTGATGGTGGTCGACGTCGACGAACTGACCACCCACGGGGGATCCCTGAGGGTCCACGCCCGGCCGGAGGAGGAGGCCGGCGAGCCGAGCACCGCGGTCAAGGCGCTCCTCGACCGTGAAGAGGCAGCAGGGCTGCACACCCTGCACGGCCACGCCGGCTTCGCCTCGGAGGTCCTCCGGGTGAAGAGCGATCTGCTCCGCTTCCTGATAGAGGCCGCCGGTCATGGTCGCACGGTCGCGGCCTACGGCGCCCCCGGGAAGGGCAACACCCTCCTCAACCACTGCGGCATCAGGTCCGATCTCGTCTCCTACACCGTCGACCGCAGCCCGGTGAAGCAGGGCAAGTACCTCCCGGGAACCCACATCCCGATCTACGGGCCGGAGAAGCTGGCCGAGACCGAGCCCGACTACGTCTTGGTGCTGCCATGGAACCTCCGGGAAGAGATCAGTACCCAGCTGGATTATGTGCGTTCCTGGGGGGCCAGGCTGGTCTTCCCCATACCGTCCCTGGACATCGTCTGAAAGGAGTACGAGCAATGAAGGTGGTCCTCTTCTGCGGTGGCCTCGGGATGCGAATGCGCGATGGGGTGACCACCGGGCCCAAGCCGATGGCCCTGGTCGGAGAACGTCCTCTCTTGTGGCACGTGATGCGCTACTACGCCTATTACGGGCACACGGATTTCGTCCTCTGCCTCGGATACGGGGCGTCCGCCGTGAAGGACTTCTTTCTCAACTACGACGAGACCCGCTCCAACGATTTCGTGCTCCAGAACGGAGCCCGGGATCTCGAGCTGTTCAACACCGACATCTCGGACTGGACGATCACCTTCGTGGACACCGGTCTCAACTCACCGATTGGCGAGAGACTGCGCCGGGTGCGCCGTTTCGTCGAGAACGAGCCCGTGTTCATGGCCAACTACGCCGACGTCCTGACCGATGCCCCGCTCCCGGACATGATCGAGCACTTCGAATCGAGCGGCGCCATCGCCAGCCTCCTGGCCGTCCCTCCGCAGTCGTCGCACCATGCTGTCGACATCGCCGACGACGGCGTGATCACCAGGGTGACGCCGATGCGGGACCTGCGCCACTGGGAGAACGGTGGCTATTTCATTCTGCGCCCTGACATATTCCAAGAGCTCCGTCCCGACGAGGACCTGGTGGAGGACGCCCTGGTCCGCCTCGTCCGTAGAGGTGAGGTCCTCGCCTACCCGTACAAGGGATACTGGTCGCCGGCGGACACGGTCAAGGAGAGGGCCCAGCTCGACGAGGCCTACCATCGCGCCAGCTGCCCGTGGATGATCTGGGACCCGGAACGTTCCGGCAACGCCTCCCAGCAAAGCGGATGACCATCCTCGTCGACCCCGATGTGGCGCCCGAGGACCTGCTCGCAACACTCTACGCAGGCAACCTCGTCGTCTTGACCCGGCTGCCCGGGGTCTGGCGACTGGTCGAGTACTCCCGGCAGAAGATATCCAGGCTGTTCCACCCGCTCGAGCCCGAGACCGCCCATGAACAGGTCGACAAGTCCGCCATGGCGGCGATGCTCGCGGCATGGAAGCCCGGATTCATACACTCCCCCGACTCCCACCGATTCGTGCGCGACATAATACGGCAGGCCGGCTTCGCGGCCGAGGGCACCCACTACGATTCTCCAAGGCCCCGCACCTCCTTCCCGCTGACCCACCTGACCACCGGCATCGCCTACGCCTTCCCGTGGCATCGCGACACCTGGTACAGCGCTCCCGCTCAGCAGATCAACTGGTGGCTGCCGATCTATCCGATTCGAGCAGACAACAGCATGGGATTCCATCCTTCGGCATTTGATCAGGCGGTCCGCAACAACTCGGACCGCTTCGACTACTACGAGAACAACCGGGCCCGGCTCACCACCGCCCTGCAGGTAGACCAAGAGCACCAGGTCCGCCCGGCAGCCACAGAGTTGGGGCCGGTGCCCGAGTTGGCCGTGTTGCCGAGTCCAGGATCGATCCTGCTCTTCTCCGGGGCCCAGTTGCACCGGTCCATCCCCAACACGTCGGGCCGGGCCCGCTTCAGCGTCGACTTCCGGACTGTCGACGTGGCCGATGTCAAGGGGGGTCGCGGCGCGCCGCTATTGGACGTGGCGTGTACCGGCACGTCTATCCGCGACTTCCTGCGGGTCGCCGATGGAGAACCCTTCGACGAGCAGACGGTGGTGGATCTGTTCGGTCGGCCGCCCGACGGCTCCAGCCTGGTGTTCCGGCCCCCACCTATGGACGGGAGTCAACTTCCGGTTACCGCCGGCTGCGGAGTCCACCTCGGTGTCGAGAAGAGGACCGTCGAGAGGTAGTCGAACTGCTGGTCGAGCCGAGCTCCGATGACCAGGTTGCGCCGGGCCAGGTCGCTGGCTATCTCGTCCCGCTGCTGCACCAACTCGTCGAACTGTGAGGTCAAGAGCCCGAAGTCCACCGAGCATGCCGATTGCGTGAACCTACCCAGGCCCATCTCGTCCATGAGCACGGAGAACTTGTCGGAGTAGCCGATGGATATGGTCGGCTTCGAGGACCGGAGCGCCGATACCACGTTGTGGTAGCGGGTCCCGACGAAGAGGCCCACCTCCGCCAGCCCCGCCATCAGATCGGCGGGACTGGTCAGCGGATCGGCCACGAGCAGGCCCGGATCGAGGCCCGGTCGGGCCCGCCGGACATCATTGACCAGGCGGGTCACGACCGGGACATCGATGCTCTCGTCGCTGTCGCCCCAGAAGATTCGCACCGGATGACCGGTATCGAGGAGCCATATGACGAAGCTCGTCATGGTATCGACGTAATGGGCGTGCAGGGCGCTGGCCCGCCGCCGGTCGTCGTTACCACCGAAGTAGGCCATCAGCCCCACTCCGACTCTCTCCGGCTGAGCGGTGTCTCGAGCCCGGACCGGCTGACCGAAGACCAGATCCGGGTAGACCGGATCCTCCGACACGTCGACGCCTCTGGCCCGCATGGCCTCCCACGACTGGAGATCCCGGTACGAGCGGTACGCCGCTCGGCGAGCCCCGGCGTTTTGAACCCAGCGGGTTAGGCGCTGCTTCATCGAGTTCGCCCCGACGCTGACGAGGGCCACCTTCGTCCCGGACACCCGTCCGGCCAGGCACAGCGCGCAGATGGCGAGTGGGTAGCCGGACGCCCGCATGGGAAGGGTCGACTCGAGAGCTCCGGCCCCGGGGACCACGACGATCTCGTGCCGGCGGACCCATGCCGCGATGCGGACCAGGGCCACCGCTTTGCCGAGCACCTTCAATCCGGCCGCGGCCGGGAGCGGGACCCGGCCCTCGTACTTCTTGTACCACAGCATCGCTTGAGCGGGAATCCGGTAGACGTCCTCGACGCGCTCCGGTCCCATGCACATGGCATCGACGACCGCGTCCGGATGCGACCGCCGTAAGTAGTCGAGGACCACCTCGAAAGCCGCGTCATTACCCAGATTGCCTGAACCGACGAAGCCGAACAGACCGACGCGCGGCCTGACCCGATTGACCGACAAGCTCGCAGAGGTCGTCATATCTCCCCGGGGTCTCTCCAGACACCGACGTGCACCGGATTTTCCGCCATCTTGAGAGACCGCTCCCGTCGACCTGATACCGCACGGCGGGTGGTCGTTCCAGAGCCCGACCGGATACCGACGTATCTGATGGAGGGTCGACGTACTCAACCTTGTGTGCCGGTACAGGTCTACTGGAGGTGAACGGACAGATGCGGGTAGCGGTCTTCGGACTCGGCTACGTGGGCGCCGTGACAGCAGCCTGTCTGGCCGACAATGGTCACCAGGTCTGGGGTGTCGACGTCGACCCCGGAAAGGTGGGCACCATCCGGTCCGGGCGGAGCCCCGTCGCCGAACCGGGCCTCCATGAGTTGATCGAGCAGGTCGTCTCGGCCGGGAACCTCAGGGCTACGACAGACCCGGCAGAGGCATTGATGGGGGCGGACGCGTCGATCCTCTGCGTCGGCACCCCCTCGACGATCGAGGGCGGTACGGACCTGACGAGCATCCACAGCGTCATCTCGGACCTGGCCCGAGGTCTGGAAGTGGTCGCCCCGGCCGCCGGCTGCTTCCATGCGGTGGTGATCCGCTCGACTGTGCCTCCGGGCACCGTGGAGGAGTGTGGCCGCGGCCTCGACGGGCGGCTCCTCGAGCAGGGAATCAGGACCGGTGTGGCCATGTGCCCAGAGTTCCTTCGGGAGGGCACCGGTATCGCCGACTTCTACCATCCTCCCTACACCGTGATCGGCTCGACCGACGCCGACACTCTTCGGAGCGTGCGGGAGCTCTTCTGCTTCATCGACGCACCCGTGAAGGAGGTCGAACCCCGCACTGCGGAGGCGCTCAAATACGCATGCAACGCCTACCACGCCACCAAGGTGTCCTTCGCCAATGAAGTAGGTCGTATCTTCAGGCGACTGGGTGTCGATACTCGTGAAGTAATGAACCTTTTCTGCGAGGACACCCAGCTCAACATCTCGGCTCGCTATCTCCGCCCCGGCTTCTCCTTCGGCGGATCGTGCCTTCCCAAGGACCTCCGGTCCCTCTTGCACCTGGCGCGTATGGAGAGCGTGGACCTGCCACAGCTCTCGGGCACCCTGACCACGAACCGGCTGACCACCACTGACGTGGTCGAGCGGGTGCTGCGGGCTCCGGGACGGACCGTTGCGCTGATCGGGCTGAGCTTCAAGTCCGACAGTGACGACCTTCGCGAGAGCCCCTATGTCGACCTGGCCGAGACCCTCCTCGGGAAGGGGTACGAGGTGAGGATCTTCGATCCGATCGTGAATCCGGCCACCCTCATCGGAGCCAACCGGACCTACGTCGAATCGAGGCTCCCGCACCTTCGGGCCCTGTTCAAGAAGACCCTGTCCGACGCGCTCGAAGACAGTGACGTGGTCATCATCAGCTACGCGTCGGACGACATCGAACACGCCCTCCTCGGCGCGCCGCCCAGACGGATCATCGACCTCGACGGCCGGCTGGGCTCGGAGGTCGAGGCGCTGAGCGGATACGAGGGGGTCTCGTGGTGAAGCAGGTGCGGAGAGCATCTCGACCCCGCGTCTTGATCCTTGTCCAGAACCTCCCGGTGCCGTTCGATCGGCGCGTCTGGCTCGAGTGCCAGAGCCTCCGGAAGGCCGGATTCGACGTGGCCGTGGTATGCCCCAAGGGCAAGGGTGATCCGTCCTTTGCGAGTCTCGACGGAGTCGATCTGTACAAGTACCGCCCCTTCGTCGCCAAGCAGAGCAAAGCCGCCTTCGTCGCCGAGTATCTGTACTCCTTCATCGCCACGTTCTGGCTGGCTGCCAGAGCGTCCCGCCATGGCCGCTTCGCGGTGATCCAGAGCTGCAATCCGCCCGACATCCTCTGGCCCATCGGCTGGATATTCGGTCGAATCCACGGAGCCCGCTTCGTCTTCGACCACCACGATCTCTGCCCGGAGCTGTACGAGTCGCGCTTCCCGGAAGGCTCCGCCTGGCTGCATCGGGCGCTGGTCCTCTTCGAGCGGTGCACCGTGCAGACGGCCGACCGGGTGATATCCACCAACGCCACCTATCGATCCATCGTCATCGCCCGCCATGGAATCGACCCGGAGCGGGTCACCGTCGTACGTACAGGTCCGGATCCCGACCGCTTGCGAGCGATCGACCCGGACCCCTCGTTGAAGGCCCGATTCCGCTACCTGGTGGCCTATATCGGTGTCATGGGGCCACAGGACGGGGTGGACCTGGTGTTGCGCGTCGCCCAGGTGGTCACCCAGCAGCTGGGCCGTGACGACGTCAAGTTCGTCCTCATGGGTTCGGGCGACTGCTTCGAGGAGCTGATCAGGCTCCGAGCGTCGCTCGGCGTGGAGGGCTGTGTCGAGATGCTGGGCCGGGTACCCGACAGCACGGTAGCGGCGGTCCTGTCCACTGCCGATGTGGGCATCTCACCCGATCCGAAGAACCCGCTCAATGACGCCTCGACGATGAACAAGACCATGGAGTACATGGCCTATGGCCTGCCTGTGGTGGCTTTCGATCTCCGAGAGACCAGGGTCTCGGCCGGTTCTGCGGCCGTGTATGCCACTCCGAACGACATCGGCGAACTGGCCCGGCTCCTCGTCGATCTCCTCGACGACGAGCCTCGGCGCCGGGAAATGGGAGCGACTGGACGGGCCAGGGTGGTCAGTCTCCTGGCCTGGAGCCACCAGGCTCCTCACTACGTCGAGGTGTACCGGTCACTGGTCCCGGGCTCCGCCGGCCGGGAGACCGAGCCGGTCCCCGCCTGACATGTGTGGTGTAGCAGGCTCTTACCAGGTGGCTGACGGCGAAGAGGCGGTGCGGCGCATGAGTGCCGCCCTCGAGCACCGCGGCCCTGACGACTCGGGTGTCTACTCGCTCGTGAACGACCACCTTGCGGTCCATCTCGGACACCGCCGACTGTCGATAATCGATGTGGATCACGGTCACCAGCCGTACGTCAAGCACGGTCTGGCTCTCTCTTACAACGGGGAGCTCTACAACTACCGCGAGCTCCGGGCGGAGCTGGCCGGGCGGGGCGCGACCTTTATTACGGGGTCCGACACCGAGGTGGTGCTCGAGGCGTGGCGGGCGTGGGGCCCTGCCGGACTGTCCCGCTTTCGCGGCATGTTCGCGTTTGCCATCTTCGATGATGCCTCCGGCCGCCTCCACCTGGTGAGGGACCCGCTGGGCATCAAGCCTCTGCACTTCATGCGCCGCCACGGCGGCGTCGTGTTCGCGTCCGAGCTGAAAGCCCTGCTCGAGGTCTATGGCCATGAGCTCGAGATGGATGCCGGCGCCATGGTCGCCTCACTTCTCTACTACTGGGTCCCGGACAATCGCTGCTCCATCCTCGGGGTGGAGAAGCTCCAACCGGGCACCTGGTTGGAGCTTCGCCCGGACGGGACCGAGCGAAACACGCGGTACTGGGATCCGACCCGGGTGGCGGCCGACGCCGCCATGGGACCGCCGGCCGACCTCCGAGAAGTCATCGCCGAGTCGGTCGAGGCGCACCTGGTCGCCGACGTGCCGATCTCGAGCTTCCTCTCGGGTGGCTTGGACTCGAGCATCATTACCGTGCTGGCCAAGAAGGCGATGGGCCGTCTCGATGCCTATACCATCCGCTTCCGGCCCGAGGACAATCGGCTGGAGGCCATGCCCGACGACGCGCTCTATGCGGCCAAAGTCGCCCGAGGCTTCGGGATCGACCTCCACGAGATCGAGATCACGCCGGACATCGTTTCGCTCCTGCCCAGGATGATCGCCATACTCGATGAGCCCATTGGCGATGCCGCCGCGATCAACACGCTGCTGATGTGCGAGGCCGCCCGGGATGCCGGTATCAAGGTCATCCTCTCCGGAATGGGCGCGGACGAGCTCTTCGGGGGTTACCGCAAACACATAGCCTGCGGGCTGGCAGCCAGGTACCAGCGCATCCCGGCACCGGGACGGCGCGCCGTTCGGGCGACGGTGGGTCGCCTACCCGTCGCCGCCGCCGGCCGAGGCCTCCGCTACTCGAGATGGGCCAAGCGGTTCCTCACGATGGCCGATCTGCCCGAGGAGGCGGCCTTTCGTCGCAGCTACAGCCTCTACGACCGGGACCAGCTGGCGGCGCTGGTCGGCCCCGATATGGAACGCCACGTCGACCAGCTGGTGGACGAGCACGCCGCCCTGTACTGGGGATCGAAGGTCGACGACCCGGTCCACCGGATGTGCCTGACCGACTCCCGGTACTTCCTGCCGGGGCTGAACCTGACCTACACCGACCGGGCCAGCATGGCCGCGTCCACCGAGGTGCGGGTACCCTTCGTGGACCCCCGGGTATTCGAGGCTGCGTTCTCGCTCCCCGGCGGCGCCAAGGTCACGGCCCGGCAGGGAAAGGTCGCCCTCAAGGAGGCAGCCCGGGCGTGGCTTCCCGACGAGATCGTGTCGCGCCCCAAGGCCTCGTTCTCGGCCCCATTACGAGCCTGGATAGACCGGGACCTGCGCGAGCTGGTCGATGACGTCCTCGTGCACGGCGAACTGATCTCCTGCGGCTTTCTCGACGGAAATCAGGTACTGGCCCTCATAGACGACGAACGCCAGGGCCGCCAGGATCGTTCGAAGCAGATCTGGCAGTTGCTCACTCTCGAGATGTGGTACCGCCGGTGCCGCTCGGCCGGCGTGGCCCTCTGATCACCGACGGGAAGGAAGAATGCAGCAAGTCGCGCAGAACTACAGGTCAGGCCAGCTGGCGGTCCTCGACGTGCCCCTGCCCAGCTGCCGGGCGGGCGGTCTGCTGGTCAGAACCCTCTACTCGCTGATCTCCACCGGCACCGAGCTGATGAAGGTCAACGAGTCGAAGATGTCCCTGCTCGGCAAGGCTCGCTCGCGCCCCGAACAGGTCGCCAAGGTCCTCGAAACGGCAGCCCAGCAGGGCCCGGTGAGCGCCTACCGGAAGGCCATCAACCGCCTGGATTCCTACACACCACTCGGCTATTCACTGGCGGGTGTCGTGATCGAGGTGGGGCGGGGTGCCGAGGAGTTCTCGGTCGGGCAGGTAGTTGCCTGTGCCGGCAACGAATTCGCCCTCCACGCCGAGGTCAACTGGGTGCCTCGGAATCTGTGCGTGCCCGTGCCCGACGGCGTGCCGGCGACTGCGGCCGCCTTCTCGACGGTCGGAGCCATCGCCATGCAGGGCCTCCGGCAGGCGGGGCCCCAGCTGGGCGACACGGCCTGTGTCATCGGCCTGGGTCTGGTCGGTCAACTGCTCGTCCAGCTCCTCGTAGCGGCAGGCATCCGAGTCGTCGGGCTGGACGTGGTACCGGAACGCTGCTCACTGGCCGAGGCCGCCGGCGCACTGGTCGCCGCCGCGCCCGACAGTGAGGGGCTGCGGCAGGTGGAGGGGCGACTGGCGGGCATCTCGGCCGGTCGGGGAGCCGATCAGGTCTTTCTCGTCGCTGGAGGCTCAGACTCCTCACCCGTGCAACTCGCGGCCCACCTGGCCCGCGACCGGGCCACCATCGTCGACATCGGCAAGTGCAAGCTCGATCTGCCCTGGAACGCCTACTACGAGAAGGAGCTCGACCTTCGGTTCTCGCGCTCGTACGGCCCCGGCCGCTACGACCCGACCTACGAGATGGACGGGGTCGACTACCCGGCGGGCTATGTCCGCTGGACCGAGCGACGCAACATTCACTGCGTCCTCGACCTGATATCGGCCGGGGCGGTCGATCCTGGCCCCCTCGTCTCCGGAGTGTTCCCCATCGGTGAGGCCGAATCGGTATATGACCGATTGAGTACCGGATCGCTCCCAGGGGTGGGATTCCTATTCGAATACCCGGCGACAGAGGCGCTGCCCCAGACGCCGCCGCCCGGCGCGATCCCCCGACGGTCGGCCGAGCCGCGCCCCGGTGCCCAGGTCGCCCGCCACCCCGGTGCGGTCCGGGTGGGATTCATCGGGGCCGGCAACTACGCGTCATCGATGCTCCTGCCGCACCTGGCACGGATGGAGGGTGTACAGCTGGCGAGAGTGGCGACCAGCCGGTCGCTGTCAGCGGTCAATGCTCAGAGGAAGTTCGGATTCGAATCGACGAGCACCGACCCCGATGCCGTGATCGGCGACACGGATATCACCGCGGTGTTCGTGGTGACCCGTCACAGCTCACATGCCGATCTGGTGTGCCGGGCTCTCGAGGCCGGCAAGGAGGTGTTCGTAGAGAAGCCACTGGCCCTGTTCGTGGAAGAGCTGGACCGGATCCTGGCCACGGTGGCGGCCACAGGAAACGACCGCCTCATGGTCGGGTTCAACCGCCGCTTTGCTCCGCTCCTCACGACGCTCGCGGCGCAGTTCGGACCGGTACGAGAACCCGGCCTGCTCCGGTACCTGGTCAGCGCCGGACCCCTCTCCCCGGACTCCTGGTATGCCGACGAGGAGGGCGAGGGCTCGAGATTCGTCGGGGAGGGCGGTCACTTCATAGATACCGCCAGCTCGATACTGTCATCCGAGCCGGTGGAGGTGTCGGCCGTCGGCACCGGCCACGCCCAAGATGTGCAGGTCGTGGTGCGCTACGCCAACCAGTCGCTGGCGACCATCTCGTACACCACCGACGGCCATCCGAGGTTCCCCAAGGAGACCCTGGACCTCTCCGTCGGCCGCCGATCGGCCCAGTTGGAGAACTTCAGACGGGTCTCGGTGTGGACGGGCCGCCGTCGTCGGGTCAGCCGGGTCTTCACGGCACCGGACAAGGGGCAGAGGGCCGAGCTGCAGGCATTTCTCCAAGCCGTTCGCACCGGGGAGCCGATGCCGATCAGCCTCGCCAGCCTGGCTTCGACGACACGGGCCACGCTGGCGGTGCCCGCCAGTCTGGCGTCGGGCCAGCCGGAGAAGGTGTGACGCTCCAGGCGTGGGACTGGTACGCCCGCCGGCTGGGCCAGATGTCGGCCGCGGAAGTCGGCCATCGAGTCGAGGACCGCGTCCGTCAGTGCCTGTGGCGCGGGTATCGGGCTCGGATCGGGCAGAACCTGTCCATCCCCCCGGTTCGATCCCCATCCTTCTGCGCCGCTCTCCCTGCTCCAGCCGCGGAGATCGTGCCCGGCGAGGCAGTGGCTCCGGTACTCGAAGCGGCGGATGCCCTTCTGCAGGGCAGATGGCAAATCCTGGGGTTAGCGCGCAAGGATCTCGAGGACCCGGACTGGTTCTTCGACCCTGTCACCGGGAGGCGGGCCCCCGAGCATCAGTACTGCTTCTCGGTCAACCACCGTTCGGAAGAGGTGACCGGCAACGTCAAACAGATCTGGGAGCTCTCGCGCGGACAGCATGTCACTGTCTTGGCGCTCGCCTACTCCCTGTCGGGTTCGGACGACTACGCCGAGGCCGCCGCCGGTCAACTCCGGTCTTGGTGGGTGAACAATCCCTTCCTTTCAGGTATCAACTGGACCAGCGGCATCGAGATGGGCATCAGGTTGATCTCCTGGGCCTGGTGCCGGCGCCTGCTCGACGGGTGGACCGGCGCGACGTCGCTGTTCGAGGGCAACGACCTGGCCCGGGCCCAGATCGGTTGGCACCAACGATACCTGGCCGCATTCCGGAGTCGAGGGTCCTCGGCCAACAACCACGTCGTCGCCGAATCGGCCGGTCAACTCATCGGCTGCCTGGCCTTCCCCTGGTTCGACCAGAGCCCGGCGTGGGAGCAGGACGCCCGTCGTCTGCTCGAACGGGAGCTGGCTGCCAATACCTTTCGGGACGGCCTCAACCGGGAGATGGCCTTCGAGTACCACGGCTTCGTAGCCGAGCTGGCCCTGGCCGCGGCGGTGGAAGCGGACCGGGCCGGCCGGCCGTTGAGCGACGGCACCTGGACCATCCTGGCCTCCATCGCGGATGCCATCGCCTCAACCCTCGACGAGCGCTGCAGGGCGCCCCGCTACGGCGACGGCGACGACGGGTTGGGTTACCTGCTCGGTCCCCCCGGAACCAACCGGTGGGCGTCGCTCCTCGCCGCCTGCCGAGCGCTCGTCGGTGCACCGGAGTGGTGGCCAGCTGTCGCTCCCGACTCGAGCAGCTCCTTGATGGTCGCGCTGGGCCGGCCCCACCCAGTTCCCGAGCGCCCGGCAGCCCGTGCTGCGGAGCTTCCCGACGCCGGCGTGTCCATCCTGCGCACGCATCCGGACCAGGGACCGGAGATTTGGTGCCGGTGCGACGGCGGGCCGCACGGCTACCTGTCCATTGCCGCCCACGCCCATGCTGACGCGCTGTCGGTCGAGGTCCGCCACGGCGGTGTGGACATCCTGGCCGATCCCGGGACGTACTGCTATCACGGCGACCCGGATTGGCGTCACTATTTTCGCTCCACACTGGCCCACAACACCATAGAGATCGACGGCCGCGACCAATCGGACCCGGGCGGGAGCTTCATGTGGACCCGCCATGCCACGACGCGGCGATGCGGTTTGGAGCCGGTCGGTCCCGGATCGACCGGATGGGCCGCGGAGCACGACGGCTACCGGACGCGGGACCGTCCGGTCCGCCACCGCCGCCAGGTGGACCTGCACGAGGTCGGGCGGCGGTTACAGATCACCGACGACCTGTGGTCGCACGGGTCGCACCTGGCTCGCGTCGCATTCCACCTCGGGCCGGAGGTGACCGCCCACCAGGACGGCACAGCCCTGCTTCTGACCTGGACCGGGCCCGACGGTTCCCCGGCGCAGGCTCTGCTCGATCTTCCCGTCGAAGCGGCCTGGTCGACCTACTGCGGGTCGAACGAGCCCATACTCGGATGGTATGCCCCCCGATTCGGTCAGAAGGTTCCGACCACGTCCCTGATCGGCGAATTGGCCTTCAGGGGTCATGTCGAGTTGACCACCACTATCCGGTTCGAACCCTGACCGGAAGCATCCGGTGTATTTTCGCCTCGGTCGGCCCCTCTGACCGCTGATGGAAGAGCGACGGGCCAGCCTGCCCAACCGGGCGGTGGTGACCATGGTGGACCAGTGCGTGGCGTCGGGCTCCAACTTCGCGGTGGCCGTGATCATCGCCCGCATCGCCGGGCCGGCCGGGCTCGGTGCGTACTCGCTCGCCTACGCCTCCTGGCTGTTCGTCTCGTCCATCCACAGAGCAGTGATCACAGATCCCATGGCCATCCACGGCGACGCCCGAGATCCGGCTGGCGCCCGATCCAACCTACGCCATGGATTTGCCGCGGAGGCCTCGCTGGGCATCTGTGCAGGAGCCGTCGTGGCGCTACTCGGTCTCGTGCTCATCGCGCTGCATCAACGAACCTTCGGCCTGAGCCAGGTCGCCGTGGCGGGATGGATCCCGTTCCTTCTGATACAGGACTACTGGCGCTGGGTGGGGTTCATGCGGGGCCAGCCGGGGAAAGCCCTGGCCAACGACCTGGTCTTCGACGCCGTCCAAGGTGTCGGCTTCGCCTTCGTGCTGGTCGCCCACATCCACTCCGCCAGCCTGGCCATCGCGGCATGGGGACTCGGAGCGCTGGCCGGGACGCTCTACGGGGCCTGGCAGTTCCGCGTCGTCCCCGCCCTCCTCGCCGATATGCGGTGGATCCGTCCCAAGTGGTCCACAAGTAGGTGGTTGCTGGCGACTTGCATCTCCAGCTGGGGACTCACACAGCTCTACGCGGTGCTCACCGCCGCCATCCTCGGTCCTGTCGGTCTGGGCGGGCTGAAAGCGGCGCAGGGACTCGTGAGCGGACCGGCCTTCGTGCTGGTCCAGGCGGGGGGCAGTCTCGGATTGCCAGAAGCATCGAGGGCCTATGACGAGCGCGGGCCGGCCGGTCTGCACCGGGTGACCCGGTTGGTGACCGCAGCCGGTGTGGCCAGTGTGGGGGGAGTCCTGCTCATAGTCGTGTTCTTCGGCCGTCACCTCCTTACGGTCCTGTATGGGGCCCGGTTCACCCGCTACGCCCCGGCCGCCGACGTGATCGCGTTGGCCTACCTGCTCACCTCGTTCTCCCTCGGAGCCATACTCGAGGTGAAGGCGACCAGGCGGGTCAAGCCCCTGTTCACCCTGTCGATACCGGCCGTGATTGCGTCCGTGGTCGCCGTCCTCCTGCTGGCACCGCCGTTCAGGGTCACCGGAGCTGCGGGCGCCTATGCGATAGGGACCGCCGTCTACGTGGCTGGACTGTTGATCGCGGTACGGCCCTCTCGAACGGCCGAGGTCGGCGCGGTCCGCTCTGGTGACGGTCCGGGAGATCGACAGCTCGGAGCGGCGCGGCTCCACGGGGGCGAATGGCCGGGGGAGTTGGCCAGGCGCCTGGAGGTGCTCGACGCGGAGATCCAGCGGGCCCGTTCGAGCCTGGCCATCCGGCTCGGCGAGCAACTCGATATGGCGCAGGAGTAGCCCCCCGGCCGGGTCCAACCACGCAGTGGAGAGAGCCATGCCGGCACGTGCCGCCGAAGCCGGGCCATGTATCAATCACCGCCCGAAAGGCTCTCAGAGGTATCACACAGGCGATGGAGACGGAATGAGCTGCACGACTGAGAACCAGGCCCTGCAGTGGGGAGGGTTGGTGGCCGGCGGGGATGTGCGGGGTCGACCCAGCATCAATGAGATCGATCCGAGCTGAGGAATGCCCGATACGACCCCTGAGGTGCTCGAACCGCAGCTCGACCTGAGAAGTACGTGGTCCCTGATCTCCTTCCGAAGGCGATGGGTCGCCTTGCTCGCCACGGTGGGGCTGCTCTCGGCTCTGGGGTATGCCGCGCTCCGGCCGGCCCAGCCCACCGCCGAAGCCCTGGTCCTCCTGCCCCCGACCGCGTCGTCTACCACCAACCAGCCGACCAGATCCGTGGCCACCCAGGCCGCAATCGCCACGAGCACACCGGTGCTCGCCGCAGCCATAGCGCTGAAGCCGGTGACTTCCCCGGTCACAGTCGATGACCTCCGGCGCTCGGTACATGCCAAGGCTCTCACCCAGGACCTTCTCGCGGTGCAGGTGACCGCACCAAGGGCAGCCGACGCCGAGCGGCTCGCCAATGCCGTGGCCGCCGCCCTCGTCGCCTACCTCAACGAGCCGGAGTCCTCACCAGGCGGCCGGGCGGCCGCCCAGGTGGGGACCCAGGCTGCGTCGCTGGCCACGTTGGTGGCGCAGCTCCACAAGCTGGCCGCGGCGGCGGCGAGCAGCGGTGACACGGCCCTCCTCACCTCGATCCGGGACGAGCTCAGTCAGGTCTCCGGCGAGCTCGATGCTCTCGCCAACAGCATGACCACCCTCGTCACGAGCCCATCGGGAACGGCGTTGGTGCTCCAAAAGGCCAGAGACGTATCCCGCCCGTCCGACCTCCGAATTGTCGTCATCGCCTTGATCGGTCTGGCCGGCGGCCTGGTTGCAGGGGCGATGGTGGCGTTCGGTCTGAGCCGACGGGACCGGCGCCTGAGGTTCCGCCGGGACGTGGAATCCACGCTCGGGCTGCCGGTGCTGGCCTCGCTCACAGCCACCGCGTGCAGTTCGCCTACCGACTGGGAAGCCGTGCTCACCGGCTCGAATCGTGACTCCATCGACTCATGGAACCTGCGCAACCTGCTGAGCCACGTCCGCCACTCCACCACCTCCCCCGCGTCCGTCCACGTGATCTCCTTCGTGGAGGATCGGCCGGCTGTCGCGGTCGGACCGGCCTTGGCCGCCTACTCCGCCTCCAGGGGTCTCTCGACATCTCTGCACACCGGGGGACGACCGGAGCTGGAGGACCTGCGGGCGGCCGCCTCCATGGCCGATCGCACGCGTACCGCCGACCCACGGCTGTCGGTCTCGGGCGGGGACCCGGGCGGGGACCGGGAAATCGACGTGGCCGTCGGACTGGTCGGCTCCGATCGGGAAGGCGTGGACGAGGGACGACCGCCCCTCCGCTCCGTGATGGCGGTATCGAGCGGCTTCGCCACCGCCGACGACGTGGCCCGCATGGCCCTGACCATCGAGGATCGCGGTGGGACGGTACTGGGCCTGGTCATGGTCAACCCGGATCCGTCCGACCGCACCATGGCCACCCGGAACCGGTGGCGGGACCAGGCGGTGGCGGGTGCACCCCTCGGTCCTGACGCTGACTCCATCGAGCCCATGGGCCGCTATCAGACCGAGAGGCCGGTCGAATCGGAGAGAACCGCATGATGACCTCCGCCCGCTCCGTGCCGTCTGCCTCGTCTCGACCCGAGGACGACGATTCCACCGTCAGCCTCCGGTCGCTGCAGGGGGCGCTGCGGAGGAGGCGGCGGTTCTGGCTCGGTTCGGCTGTGGCCGGGCTGATGTTGGGCGCCGCCGTCCACCTCGTGATCCCCGCCAAGTACTCGGCGTTGGCAGAGGTGATCCTCATCGAGCCGACCGGGAGCGATCCGACCCAAGCGGTGGCCAACGACCAGAGCATCCTGCAGTCCCTGGCCGTGGCCGGCAAGGCCGTCGAAGCGCTTCATCTCAACGAGAGCCCGGCCGTCTTTGCGAGCTCGTACCGGAGCACGGTGGTGAGCTCAGAGGTGCTCTCGATCTCACTGAGTGCGCGTTCGCCGGCCCAGGCCAAAGCTCAGTTGGCAGCCCTGGCTGGCGCGTTTTTGGAATTCCGAGCCCAGGAGTACAGCAGCCAGATAGGAGTCGAGCTGAGTGCGCTGAGCTCTCGGAGCATCTCTCTGCAGAACAGCATTACCAGCCTGACGGCCTCCATCGACTCGGCGTCGAGCCCCTCCGCCCCATCATCGTCGGCGGCGGAGCTGTCGAACCTGATCAGCGCACGAGCAGGAGATGAGACCACCCTCTCCTCGGTCCAGTCGCAGATTCAGCAGGACCAGCTGGACGTGACTTCGGTGACCTCTGACAGCCGGGTGCTCGACCCCCCTTCCGTCACGGCCAAGTCAGCCACCAAGGTCGCATTGACCGATGGAGCCTCGGGTCTGGTCGCGGGGCTCGGCGTGGGATTGATGACGGTCGTCCTCGGAGCCGCGCTCTCGCAGGGTGTGCGGCGCCGCCAGGCGCTGGCCGACGCCCTCGGAGCGCCGGTGGAGCTGAGTATCGTCCGGTGGAGAAAGCCCCGACTCCTACGAACGGTGCGCCTGAGCCGGCGGCTGCTCCATCCCGACGCCCAGCAACGCGCCGCCCGGGCACGGCTGCGCCAGCATCTGGATGCCTCCCCCGGTGGGGCGCTGGCCGCGGTCTCAGTAGGATCGGGCGACCTGGCCGCTCTGGCCGTGGCCGGGCTCGCCCTGGACCTGGCGTCGGAGGGACTGCGGGTGGCCGTGGTCGATCTGGACGCCGGGCACCCCCTGAGGCGTTTGCTGCCCCGCAATCAGCACTACGGGCGCACCATATCGGTACCCTTGAACGACCCGACCGCCGGGTTCGGGTCCCAACCGGACCCCAAGGAGGTGGGCCGGACCGAATCGTCGGAGGGCCGGCCGGCCAGCTGGTACCAGCGGGGTGGATATCAACTGCGGGCCCGGGCCGTACGTCGCGAACCTGGCCTCGGAGAGGTGAAGCTCATCTCGGGACCGGCCGATCCCCTCGATCCCCCTTCCGAGACGCCCGGGGACGTCGATGTGGTGCTCACCCTGGCCACCGTCGAGCCCGATCGGGGCGCCGACCACGTGGCCCGCTGGGCGACTGACGTGGTGGTGGTCGTCACCGCCGGGGCTGCCCCGCTCACGCGGATCCACGCGGTAGGGGAGATGCTCCGTCGAGCCAATCTGCGGGTCAAGGCGTCCATCCTCGTCAACCCGGACTCCGACGACGACAGCCTGGGCCAGGCCGACGACCGCTTGAAGGCGGACGTCGGAGACCCGGACCTGACCGCACCGGGCGCCTGGCTCGGAGCCGGGGGCCACCGGTGAGCCTGGCCCGTCCGGCACCGGCCGCCCCATGAGGATCCTCATTGTTCACAACCGGTACCGCTCCTCCGCCCCGAGCGGCGAGAACCACGTCGTCGACGTCGAGAGCGAGGCCCTGCGCGACGCGGGCCACGACGTGTCGAGCTTCGAGCGCCAGAGCGACGACATCGCAACCTGGTCGATAGCGCGCCGGGCGACCGTCCCGGTCTCAGTGGTGTCCAGCCGGCGCTCCCGGATCGGTCTGGCCGAGGTCATCTCGCGATCACGGCCCGATGTGGTGCACGTGCACAACACCTTCCCTCTGCTGAGCCCTTCGATCCTCCATGCGGCTGCCGACGCGGCGGTACCGATCGTGGTGAGCATCCACAACTACCGGCTGGCCTGCCCGAGTGGCGACTTCTTCCGCCGGGAGGCCCTCTGCTACGACTGCGTCGGGACGTCCGGCCTGCGGGCCATCGCCCGGGGTTGCTACCGCGGGTCGGCTCCGCACACGGCTCCCATCGTGGCGAGCAACCGGCTCCACCGAGAGGCCTGGCAGACCCTCCCGTCTGCGTACATATTCGTATCGGAAGCCGAGCGGCGGGCTCTCATCTCGCTGTCTCTGCCCGAGGACCGAACATTCGTCAAGTGGAACCTGGTGCCATGGATGTCCGCACCTGCCGTCGAGGTGGTCGACCGGGTGACCTACGTCGGCCGTCTGGTCGAGAACAAGGGCATCCGGGTGCTCCTCGACGCATGGAGCAGGTACAGAGCGGTCACGGCCAACCCGAGACTCCGCTTGACCATCGTGGGTGGTGGCCCACTCGAACAAGAGGTCCGCAGCCGGGCCGGCGAGGACGACCGGATCGACTTCCGGGGATTCCTGGAACCGAGCACCTGCCGGAGCGTCGTGGCCGGCTCACTGGCCGTCGTCGTCCCGTCCGTGTGGCCGGAGACCTTCGGCCTGGTCGCCGTGGAGGCCATGAGTGCCGGTGTCGCGGTCGTCGCCTCCGCCATCGGCGCCCTCCCGGAGTTGGTTCGACCCGATGTGGAAGGCGCCCTCTTCGCGCCGGGTGACCCGGCCGGTCTGGCCCGGATACTGGAGGATATAGACGCCCGGCCCGAGCGTTGGCGGCGGCTGGGCCATTCGGGCCGCCGTTCCTACCAACGGCGCTTCGATCCGGCCGAGAACCTCGATCAGCTGGTTCGGATCTACGAATTCGCGGTGAAGAGTCCGCGGGTTAGGTGACCCAGAAGCTGATGGCGACGGCCACGCCCGCGAACACGACCAAGGTACGCAGAACCTTTTCATTGATGCGAGACACCGTTCGGCTGCCTGCATAGCCCCCGCAGAGGCTTCCGAGCGCCATCACCGGGACGACCGGCCAGACCACCCGTCCGGAGAAGCAGAACAAGACTGCCGCGATGAGGTTGACGACGAGCGACAGGGCCTGTTTGAGGGCGTTCAGCCGTACCAGGGGACCGTGCAGGAAGACGCCCAGGACAGCCAGGAGCATGATGCCCAACCCGGCCCCGAAGAAGCCGCCGTACATGGCCGCAACGAATACGGTGGCGTTGAGCATGCGACGGTGCGTGCCCTGCGACGGGCTGGTTCGCTCGCCGCCGGTGTGAGCAGGTGGCGTGCTCAACATCTGCCGCAGACGGTCCTGGGCGACCATCAACGCGCAGGAGATCAGGATGAGGAAGGGAACGACGGCCCGGAAGACCTGCGCTGGGACCACCACGAGCAGCACCGAGCCGGATAGTCCCCCGACCGCCGCTACCAGCGAGAGGGTCCTCGAGGCCTCGATCTGCGGGCGCAGGTCCTCACGCTGGCCCCATGTACCGGCCAGGTACCCCGGTAGCAGCGAAACCGTGTTGGTGATGTTGGCCGGGACCGGCGCCACGCCGATCGCCACCAGCGACGGGAAGGAGATGAGGGTCCCACCGCCCGCCACGGCGTTGACCGCCCCCGAGGCGACGGCCGCCGCCGCCGCACCCAGATATCCGAGCTCCGATACGTGCACCCCGGTTCAGCCCTGGCGATCAACGGATGGCTCGGACAGCCGAGAGGCCGGCCCGGGAGCCGATCGGTTGTATCTCCGGGCGCCGAAGTTGCTCAGATAGAACTTGAAGCTACCGGACCGGAGTGGTGAGTCCCCGGCTCGGGACGCGACCACCGATGAGCACCATCGAGGCATCCTTGAACACACTACGGTCCGACCTCGAACCGGCGCATACAGGTCCCGGGGGGAGCCTCCGGCCGGGTCGGTCGCGGCGCGCCGGGGCGTCGATGCCCGCTACCGCGGCGATCCGATTCTGGCACTACGGTCGAAAGCACCGAGCGTAGTGTCCGGCAACGAACGATCCGAGCCAATCCTGACTCCAGCACAGACGCCGAGCGGCGACGACAAATCGATACCCGAGGAAGTGGCCAGGGCCGCCAAGGAGGCCTTCTCGAAGCGATCCCGCGGGGAGGTGGCCCTCCTCGTATACGACTCCCTCGTGGACGCCGACGACCCTCCCGAGCACCACGAGCTCCGCTTCGAAGGCGATCGTCTCCGATTCCTCGTCCACGTATCGGTACGGCCGATCGATGTGGCGCTGGTGGGCCGGCTCGAGCCACCGGCGGCGGGCCGTTTCGAGTTGGTATTGGAGGACGCGGATCTGAGCTTCGTTCAAGACAGCTCGGACGGCACGTTCCACTTCGAGCCGATGGCCCACGGGCTGGTCCGGCTGGCGTTCAACGCCCCTGGCCGGCAGATCCAGACGGACTGGTTCCGCGTCTGAGCTCGGCAGGGCGGGGGCGGGCCAGCCGGCAGAGCCGGGCGACCAGCACCTCGAGTACCGCCTCGGCCGGCCAGGCGCTCTGCCCTTTCAGGTCCACTTCGGCGGCGGCGACCAGCCCCACCGCGTCCGCGATGTGATCGCTCCCCCACTGCTGCGCCGCCCGGAGGGCCTTCTTGGCCGGGTAGGTGCTGCGGCCCTTGGCCATCCCCATGGCCTGCGCCGCCTGTCCCTCGGTACGGATCGAGGGGCTGTCGACGCGCATCAGGGACTGCACGTGGCGGTGGATGATGGCCAGCACCACCAGAGGATGGCGGGCGCCTCCCTCGAGCAGGCGGTGCAGGTGGCCCAGGGCCATGGCCACGTTGCCGGCATCGATGCTGTCGGTGAAGGCCCAGGGTGTGACCGATCCGGCCTGGCCCATGTACGGCTCCAGGTCCTCCCGGGTGACGCGTCCGCCCGGACCGAAGGCCGCTTGGAGCACCTCGAGGATGGGCAGCAGGCGGCTGGCGTCCTCCCCCAGGTGCTCGGTCAAGGCGTTGACGGCCGCCCGGTCCAACCCGAGGCCGGATTCGCGGACCTGTGCCTCGATCCAAGCCGCCGCCTGGCGCGAGTCCACCGCGGTGGAGACGACCCGCCCCTTGGCCTTGGCCGCGGCGGCCAGCTTGGGCGGCGTCTGGCCCCCGCCTGCCACCAGCACCAAGGCGGTGGTATCCAGCGGGTCGTCGAGATACGAGAGCAGGGGCGCCACCTCTTCGGTATTCCACCGACCCACGTCGCGGACGACGACCACCCGGCGCCCGACCAGGAACGGCGGGGTGGCGCAGGCGTCGGCGACCGCAGCCAGATCCACGTCGTCACCGCCGTAGTCCTCGAGCGCCAGGGAGCGGTCCTCGTCCCCCAGCAGCTCGGCCACCGCCCGGCCCAGCGCCACCGCCACCAGGGTGGGGTCGCTGCCGTCGACCAGGGTCACGAGGGTCACGCCGCCTCCAGCACGGCGGCCAGAGCGTCGGCGGTGCGCCGGGCCCCCCGTACGTCGTGCGCCCTCAGGATGCGGCAGCCGAGGGCCAGACCCAGCGAGTGGGCCGCCATCGTGGCCTCCGCCCGCTCGCCGACCTCCAGGTCGAACATCTGGCCCAGAAAGGTCTTATTGGACGCGGACAGCAGGAGCGCGAAACCGAGGGCCGCCAGCCGGCCCGAGGCGCGCAGCAACTCCAGGGACTGCTCGGCCGTCTTGCCCAGGTCGAGGCCGGCGTCGAGCACGATACGGTCGGCGCCGATACCCGCGGCGCGGGCCCGGGCGGCCCGCTCCAGCAGGAACTCCGATACGGCCGACACCACGTCGTCGTAGTGCGGGTCGGGGTCGGCGATGCGCGGTCCCAGGCGGATGTGGGTGGCCACCACGGTGGCTCCGGCCTGGGCCGCGGCCGGCAGATAGTCCGGGTCGGCGAAGCCGCTGATGTCGTTTCCGACCACCGCTCCGGCCCGGTAGGCCTCGCGAGCCACAGAGGCCCGCCACGTGTCCACCGAGAGGGGGGTGTCGAAGCGCGCGTGGAGGGCTTCGATGGCCGGAACCACCCGATCCATCTCCTCCGGCTCGGTCACCTCGGGTCCCGGACCCGCTTTTACCCCGCCGATGTCGAGCAGGTCGGCCCCATCGGCGACGAGACGCTCGGCCAGGCGGAAGAACTGATCGAGGTCCCAGTACCTCCCACGGTCGTAGAACGAGTCGGGCGTCCGGTTGAGTATCCCCATCACCAGCGATCGGCTGGTGATGTCGTAGGTGCGCGCCCCCAGCCGCAGCATGGCGACGGTCAGAAGAGCCGGGCCGTCAGCTGCTTGCGGTAGGCCGCGGTACGGGGATCGTCGGGGCCCAGCATCTCCAGCAGGTCCAGGAACTCCTGGCGGGCCGCCTCGTCACCGCGCACCCGCTCCAGCAGGGCGTCGAGCTTCTCCTCGATGCCGCCCGCCCCGCCGGTGGCCTCCTCGGCCTCGCCGCCCAGACGGGCCTGGGCCGCGATGTGACGGGTCTCGGCCGACTCGGGCACCTTGGCCAGGAGCCCCAGGGCCTCCTCGCGGCGGGCCTGGTCGGGGTGGTCCGATACCAGCAGGGTGGCCAGTCCGAGCAGGGCCCGCTGGTTGGCCGGCTCGAGGCTGATGGCCTGTCGCAGCGACTGCTCGTCGCCCTTGGCGATGAGAAGCTCGGCCTCGGTCGGGGGCGGGTTGAGCCCGGAGATCCACTGGCGGACAGCCGGCTCGGGCAGGGCTCCGATGAAGCTGTCCACCACCTTACGGTCACGGATGGCGTACACAGCTGGAATGGACTGCACCTGGAAGGTGGCGGCCGAGCGGGGATTGGCGTCCACGTCGATCTTGGCCAGCTCCACCCCCGGGGTCTCGTCGACCACCTTCTCCAGGATGGGCCCCAGGGTACGGCAGGGACCACACCACGAGGCCCACAGGTCGACGATGACCGTCGCCCCGGTCGAGCGGTCGAGGATGTCCGTCTCGAATGTGGCATCGGTGACGTCAGTAGCGACGGGCATGGTGGTGCTCGATCCTTCCTGTAGCTTCGTGGGCCATGGGCGACCCTCACAACCAGGGTACAGAGGCACCGAGGGGTATCGACGCGCCCCGCGTGACCAGGTGGTTCGAGGCACACGTCCCCGGTGCCGAGCCACCGCTGCACTTCGACCTGGTCGCCGGCGGCCGGAGCAACCTCACCTTCGTGGTCACCGATGCGGCGGGCACCCGGTACGTGCTGCGCCGCCCGCCCACCGGCCACCTGCTGCCCACGGCCCACGACATGGGGCGCGAGCACCGCATCATCTCGGCCATGGGCCCGGCCGGTATACCCGTGCCCCCCGCCCTCGGCCTGTGCGAGGACCCCGAGGTCAATGGTGCGCCCTTCTACGTCATGGGCTTCGTGGACGGGGTCATCGCCCGCAATGAAGCCGACGTCGAGGCGGCCTTCGACGAGCCGGCCAGGGGGCGGGCCGGCCTGGCCCTCGTCGACACCCTCGCGGCCATCCACCGGGCCGACCCCGACCGGATCGGGCTGGGGGACCTCGGCCGCAAGGAGGGGTACATTCCCCGCCAGTTGAAGCGGTGGTCGGCCAACTACCAGGCCGCCAACCAGGCCCGCGGCGGCGAGCCGATGGCCGTGGTGGCCGAGGTTCGTGACCGGCTGGCCGCCGACGTCCCCGAGCAGGGACCGGCCTCGGTAGTCCACGGCGACTACCGCCTGGACAACTGCATCCTGGCTCCCGACGGGTCCCGGGTGGCGGCGGTGCTCGACTGGGAGCTGTGCACCCTCGGCGACCCTCTGGCCGATCTCGGGCAGCTTCTCGTGTACTGGCCGGAGCCGGGTGAGTTCTCCGCTCTCAACCAGACAGCCACCACCATGCCCGGATTTGCCCGGCGGGCCGACCTGGTGGCCCGCTACGAGGAGCAGTCGGGACGCGACCTGCCCCGCCTCGGCTACTACGTGGCCTTCGCCTACTGGAAGCTGGCCTGCATCCTGGAAGGGGTCTACGCCCGTTATGTCGGCGGCGCCATGGGTGACGACGGGCACGACACGGGCTACTACCCCGACAGCATCGCCTGGCTGACCCAGCGGGCCGTCGAGGCCCTCGACGAGAAGACGACATGAGCGACGCGGCGCGCTCCCTGGCCCACATCCACGCCTGGCCCACCGTGGAACGGCCGGTGCTGGTCATGTGCCTGGAGGGCTGGATCGACGCCGGGCTGGCCGCCTCGGCCGCCCTCAACCATCTGGCCAACGCCATGCCGAGCGAGTTGGTCGCCACCTTCGACTCCGATGAGCTGATCGACTACCGGGCCCGCCGGCCGACACTGCGCATCGTCAGTGGCGTCGACGAGGAGCTGCGGTGGCCGCAGATCAAGCTCCAGGCCGCGACCAACCGGACCGGTCGCACCGTCCTCATCCTGTCGGGACCCGAGCCGGACATGCGCTGGCAGCAGTTCTGCGCCGAGGTGATCGGCCTGGCCAGTCGGCTGGAGGTACAGAAGGTGGTCGGTATCGGCGCGTTCCCCGCCCCGGTCCCCCACACCCGGCCGGTCCGCCTGGTCGGGACATCCACCAGCGCCGATCTGGCCGCCGCGGTCGGCTTCCTGCCGGCCGGCATCGAGGTACCCTCGGGCACCCAGGGTGCCCTGGAAGTGGCGTTCGGCCAGGCATCGATACCGGCCGTCGGACTGTGGGCCCG